>DBTH01000069.1 GCA_002306945.1 Methylacidiphilaceae bacterium UBA1321
GACCGTGGCAACGAGGGCGACAAGTTGCGTGAGGGCTGCGATGGCGGCGTCCTCGGCTTGAGATTCGCTCAAACCCGCAATCGGATGCCGTGCTGCGGCAAAGGCGCACGGGTAAAGTCGGCGGAACGCTTCGTCCCAGGCTTTTTCGCTGCCAGCCTTCAAATCTTCGAGTAATGTGTCTTCTTCCCGCATGGGCATCCTGTCCTTGTGACGCTGCACCGCGCGTTATGGAGGTGCAATCAAAAAACGAGCCGACGAGCTGTTTGTAGACCTTCTTTGGGTTGCTTCCGATCCGGCTTGAAACTCAAGGGCTAACACGCATATTGCCTCCAGATTCTATCGATATCCGGTGAAGCGCTTCTTCTGTCATTTTGGACTGGTGATCCTCCTCGGTTTGGGAGGTGGGATCGCCGTATGGGGGCAGGAGGCGAATATTGCCGCCGTTCCTGTCAAACCAGTGACGGATCGTTTTGAACGCGCACAGGATTTGATCCGCGAGGGCAAAGCGGACGCGGGGATTGCGATGGGCCGCGAGACATTGGATCTGGTTCTCAAGCGCGCTCAGCCTGAAGGTGCGGCCGAAGTTCTCCAGGCGCAGCAGGAGATGATTCAACTTTACCTGCTCTGTCACCGGTTCAACGAAGCGGAGCAACTGCTTCAGGCTGTGCTGCGGGAACAGGAACGGGTTCATGCTTCCTCGGATTTAGCAGTGGCCGATGCGTTGGTGGATCTGGCGTGGTTTTATTCCAATCTGGCGAATACGACCAAGGCAGAGCCGCTTTTTTTGCGCGCTTTGGAAATCAATGAGAAGAGTGTGGGTCGCCGTCACCGGCGCACGGCCGATGTCCTCAACGGACTCGGCGTGTTGTGCGAGAACAAAGGCGAATACGACCGGGCGGAACGTTATTTTCTCGAAGCAGTCGACATCAAGAAAGAGACATTGGGGGCGGACGCACTTTCGACGGCCAACACGGTCAATAATCTCGCCACGCTGTACTGGAGCCAGGGCGATTACCGGCGCGCGGAGGAGTATTTCAGTCAGGCGCTTGCGGTGCGTGAACGCGTCAAGGGCCGCGGTTCGCTGCCAACGGCGACGACTTTGAATAATCTCGCGCTGGTCTACACAGGCATGGGCGATTACGAGCGCGCCGAACCGCTGTTCTGGCGCGTGCTGCGCATTCGTGAGCGCAAGCTTGGAGTGAATCATCCGCTGACGCTGACGACCGCAAATCATCTCGGTCTGCTCTATTACGATCTGCGCGATTACAAGGCGGCGGAGTCGTTCCTCCAGCGCGCGGCGCAGGGCCGGGAGAAGACCGTCGGCGCCGAGCAACCTGACACTGCACGGGCGATCTTTCACCTCGCTTGCCTCTACGACACGATGGGGTTGTATGCGAAGGCCGAGCCGTTGCACCGGCGCGCGCTCGACATCCGGCGGCGGATTCTCGGGGATAAACATCCCGAGACGGCGGCGAGTTTCGGATTCCTGGCGCGGCATTATCATCTGATGGGAAAACTGGCAGAGGCGGAGCCGAATTATCAACGCGCCCTTGAATTGCAGCGAGAGGCTGTCGGGGCGGATCATTCGGATCGCTTAAAGACGCTGGAGAACTTCGCTTGTCTGGAAATCGACAAGGGCGACCGTGCGCGAGCGGTGGAATTGGCCCGGGAAGCCGAGGACATTCGCGAACGCCAGTTGCAAAGTCTCTTTCTGTTCACTTCGGAAAAACAGCGGATCGATTTTCAGCGCACGCTCCAATTTTACAACCTGTCTGCGAGCATCGGCGAGCCGCAGGAGATTGCGCGCGTGGTCTACCGGACAAAGGGCGTCGTGCTCGATTCAGTGGTCGAGGACCGGCTTGCGGCGCAGGCGACGAAGGACGCGGAAACTGTCGCTTTGATCGACAACCTTCGCGGCGTCTCCCGTCAACTTGACGAACTGCGTCCGTCGAAGGAAAAGGATACGGCGGATCAAGCGCAGCGTCGCGAGGCGTTGGAACTGGAAGCCGACCGGTTGCAGGTGGCCATTGGGGATCGGTTGAATCTGAAACAGGCGGCGCGCCGGTCTTTGCAGGTGAATCCGGCTCAGGTCGGGATGGCGGTTCCGACCGGAGCGGTGTTGGTGGAATTTGTGCGCTACCAGGCATATCAGGGGAATTTGAAATTCTCCCCCGCTTACGGCGCGTTGGTGCAGGGTGGAGGCGAGGGCGGACTGTTGCGATGGGTTCCGCTTGGGAGTGCGGACGAGATTGAAAAGCAGATTGCTTCCTATCAAAAGTTTGTCCGCAGACGTGTGCGCGAAGCGGCGTTGTCGTCTGTGTTGAGCCGGCTTTATGTACAGGTGTGGAAACCGGTGGAGGCGGTATTGCCGTCCGATTGCCGGAGGGTGATTGTGAGCCCCGATGCCGATTTGAATTACGTGTCGTTTGCCACGCTACTGACGACGGAGGACGAATTCCTTTGCGAAAAGCGCGAGGTGCAATATGTATCGAGTGGGCGTGATTTGCTGGAAGGTTCCCGCGATTTGACGGTGAACCGGGGGCAGATGGCTGTTTTTGCCGCACCGGATTTTGGGGTGGGCGAAAGTCGTTCGACATCGGACTCATCTCTTCGGCTCCCGGCGTTGCCTGGAGCGAGAAAGGAAGCCGCTTCGTTGATGAAACTGGCCGCGCAGTGGGGTTGGGAAGCCAACCTTTATGCCGGTGGCGATGCAAGCGAGGCGAACTTGAAGTCGCTTGCCGCGCCAACGATTTTGCATCTGGCCACGCACGGCTTTTATTGGAACGTGCAGCCGAAGGTGCGGCGAACCGAAGACTTGCCGAGCGACGTGCATCTGGCGACGGCGGCTTCAGTCAATCCGATGAAGCAAAGTCTGCTCGCCTTGTCGGGGGCGCAGGCAACCCTCGACCGGTGGCAACGCGGCGATTACGAAGACGCGGACAACGACGGCTTGCTGGCTGCCGACGAGGTCGGTTCCCTCAATTTGCAGGGAACCTGGTTGGTCGTTCTGTCGGCCTGCGATACTGGATTGGGGCAGGCGCAAGCGGGCGAGGGCGTGTTGGGATTGCGGCGTGGATTTTTGCTGGCCGGAGCGCGGAATTTGTTAATGACGTTGTGGCCGGTTGAGGATGCCGATACGGAGATGTTCATGGAGTTGTTTTATGCCAAAGCGATTCCCGGGAAGGACGCGGCAGCGGCGTTGTCTTCGGTGCAGAAAGATCGGCTTGTCCAGGTTCGCAAACAAAAAGGACTTTGGCAGGCGGTGCGTTCGGCGGGGCCGTTTATCCTCAGCTATTGAGATTTCTGCTGCCAGTCGCCGGGATCGGTTTTTGGGATAAAACTTGAAAAGTTGAAAGAAGCGGAGCCACTCTTGCGATTCATTGTTCAAGGCTATGAATCGCATCTCTCTCTTCTTTCAACGGGTTGGTCAACTTTGGGTTCGTGTGTGGAACGCTGTCATTGGAGAGGTTTCCTGGCGACCCCCCGTGTGGATGGGAAGGATAGGGGACTCGGTCAAAAGCCATTCACGTCTGTGGCTGTGGCTCGCAATCGGCCTGTTGGTAGTGGGGGTGACCAGTGGCGGCGCTTATGCCTGGTGGGTGGCACAGCCGAAGGAGGAGCGCGTGCTGGTGACGATTCAAGCGCCTGCTGTTTCGCTCATCCGGGATGGGGCGATTGTTCCGCAGGAGATGCGGGTTAATTTCTCGCAGTCGGTGGCGCTGTTGAACCAGATTGGCAAGAAAGTGGTGCGAGGGGTGGAGATTCAACCGCCAATGCCCGGTGTCTGGAATTGGGAGAGCGACCGCGTTCTGGTTTTCAAGCCGATGAAAGACTGGCCTGCCGATACAACGTATACCGTGTCATTGAGGAAATCGCTTTTCCCTGGACACGTGAAGTTGACCACCTATCAGCCGAAATTCACGACCGAACCGTTTCGCGCGACATTCGATGCGCTTGAGTTTTACGTGAATCCCAAAGATCCCTCGATCAAGGAGTTGACCGCGACATTGCATTTCACTCATCCCGTCGATCCGAAGGAAGTATCCGGTCGGTTGCAATTGAAGTGGAAGGGCAATGAAAATCTGTTCCGGAGTGGGGATGGAAAATTGCCGCTCTATTCGGTGAAGATGGATGACGCCAATCGGACGGTTTATGTACGTTCGTTGCCGGTGACGTTGCCTGAGAGGGAGACATTCGCAAAATTGATCCTGAAAAAAGGATTGTTGAGCGCGGATGGCAGCGGGAAGTTGGCAGCGGAATTGGAAAGGGAAATTTTTGTTCCGAATCTCGAAAGCTTTTTGCGATTCGATCAAGTCTCGACTTCGATTGCGGAAAAGCCGGATGGCGATCCGGAGCAGGTTCTCATTATGGAAACCAGCGTGGGCGTTTCGACTCGCGAACTGGCCCGGCGCATTCATCTTTATCTCCTTCCGAAGGATAAACCGGCCGAACATGGCGAAAAAGCCGTCATCGATTATGAATGGTCTGGCGTCGGTGAATTGCGCAACGAGTGGCTCGGCAAAGACGCGGAATTGAAGGTGACGGTCAATCCGACCGAACAGGAATTTGACCGTGTTCACAGCATTAAGTTCATTGCGCCGGAGGGACGTTGCCTGTGTGTGAAGGTTGAGCGCGGACTGCCCGCGGTGGGCGGTTTTGTCATGCCGCGTGATTACGCAAAAGTGGTCAAGGTGGTGCCTTACCCGAAGGAATTGAAGATTACGCACGATGGGGCGATTCTCGCGATGAGCGGCGAACGGCGCTTGTCGATCTTGTCGCGCAGCCTGAAGCAAATCGAGTACCGCGTTGGCCGGATTGATCCGAAGGAAATCAATAATCTGGTGAGTCAGACTTGCGGTAATTTCCAGTCGCCTATTTTTCAGAGTTATCGTTTCGGCGAGGATAATATCTGCGAGGTGTTCACGAAGAAGGTGGCTGTGACGACTCCTCCCGGAAAAACGAATTACGGCTCGATTGATTTCTCGGATTACCTGACCGACAAGAAGACGGGTG
>DBTH01000158.1:0-348 GCA_002306945.1 Methylacidiphilaceae bacterium UBA1321
ATGACCGGCACCGCCGAAACCGAAGCCAACGAATTCCACGACATCTATAAACTCGGTGTCGTCGTCGTTCCGACCAACCGCGTCGTCGCCCGCATCGACGAATGCGACAGCATCTACAAGACCCGCCGCGAAAAGTACAACGCCATCGTGCGCGACATCAAGCAGTCCCACGCCAAGGGCCAGCCTCTTCTCGTCGGCACCGTCTCGGTGGAAAGTTCCGAGTTGCTCTCCCGCATGCTCAAGCGCGACGGCATCGTCCACAACGTTCTCAACGCGAAGTACCACCAGCAGGAAGCCGAAATCGTCGCCCGCGCCGGACAAAAGGGCGCCGTCACCATCGCCACCAAC
>DBTH01000158.1:627-4841 GCA_002306945.1 Methylacidiphilaceae bacterium UBA1321
CATGGCCGGTCGCGGTACCGACATTAAACTCGGCCCCGGCGTCACCGAAGTCGGCGGCCTCTACGTCATCGGCACCGAACGCCACGAAGCCCGCCGCATCGACCGCCAGTTACGCGGACGTTGCGCGCGCCAGGGCGACCCCGGTCTTTCCAAGTTCTACATCTCGTTTGAAGACGATCTCATGCGCAACTTCGGCGATTCCCGCCGCATGAGCGGCCTGATGACCAAGTTCGGCATGAAGGACGACGAGGAATTGCAGCACCCGCTGCTCAACCGCTCGGTCGAAACCGCCCAGAAACGTGTCGAACAGCGTAATTACCAGATCCGCAAGCACACCCTCCAGTACGACGACGTCATGAACCAGCAGCGCGAGGTCATCTACGCCTGGCGCAGCGACGTGCTCGTCACGGAAAAGACCCGCGAGGAAATCTTCGATGTCGTTGAGGAAACCGTCACCGCCGAGGCCCAGGCCCGCCTCACCGGTGAGACTGCCGAACCCGACAGTTTCATCACCTGGGTCAATGCCACCTTCCCCGTTGGCTTGAAAAAGGACGAACTCGATTTCGGTATCGATCAGAAGGCAGTGGTCAAAAAGACTCTCGACCGCATCAAGGCCGCTTACGATTTGAAGGTAAAATTCGAGGAACCCGCCGCCCTCCAGGCCCTCGAACGTTACATCGTCCTCGGTGCCATCGACCGCGTCTGGCAGGAACATCTCTACGCCATGGACAACCTGCGTTCGAGCATCCATCTGCGCGCCATCGGCCAGCGCGACCCTCTCATCGAATACAAGCAGGAAGCCTACCTCATGTTCGAGGAGATGATGGGCCGCATCAACACCGAGATCGTCACCGGCTTGTTCCGTTCGACCTCCAGCATTGTCGCCTTCGAGAAATTCCTCTCCGCGCTGCCCCAGCAGTTCATCACTCATGCCAACGCCCACGCCGCGCCTCATGGCATGGCCGGTATTCCCGGACTGGAAGGCATGCCCGGTATCCCGCAGCCCCAGCCGCAGCAGGATGTGACCGCCACCGCAGGAGAAGAACCCGCCGCCGAGGCCGCGCCGTTGCCGGTTCGCCGCGTCGGCCCCAAGCTCGGCCGCAACGATCCTTGTCCGCTCGATCCGAAGAAGAAATTCAAAAATTGCTGCGGTAAGCTCGGCGAGCATACCTGCATCAAAAACATCATGTAGGCAGGCAGTGCCAATCGGCCCTGCACCCACCGCGACGGGAAGCGGGCAGCGTGATGCTGCCCTCTGTTAAGCTTCGCCACAGGTGGTCTTCCAACCTGTGATGCAGGAGACCGGACAGATGTCGAACTGATCTGACGTCCGCTTTCAGGAATCCCTTGTGCCAGCGATCTTTATTTTATTCCGGCAATTCATTTACCGTGTTAAAGAATAAAATATTGACGCGTGTGAGACGAGGAGTATCTCATAGATATTTAACATATCACATTACTTATGAGAAACAGGGGCAAGGGAGTTTTCACAAGAGGGATTGCAGTTCTCATTGCGGCAATCGTTTCACTTTCGCAAGTCAATGCAGCGCTGGTCGGGTACTGGGATTTCAACAGTTCATCCGATGTCGGCAAAGCCGAAGTCAGCAGCGACTTGACGGCTTTTGGTGGCGCTTCCTACACATCGAGCGGCAAATATGGCGGCGGGTTGTTGCTAAACGGTAGCGGCTACCTCGCCGTGGACTCTAGTTTCAGTTTTGCCACGGGCCTGCCCACGGGAAACAGTAGCTACACCGTCACGGCATGGATTCTTCCCAGCACAACGCCCGGTTCCTACGGGATCATCGGTTGGGGGACTTACGGTACCTATGGAGCGGTCAACGCCTTCCGTACCTCGTCCACCAACAATTGCGATATTGATAACTACAGTTGGGGTTACGAAAAAGGCTACGATGTTACGGCGCAGGTGGGCATCTACGACAACACCTGGCACAACGTGGCTGTTACCTATGACGCCGCATCCCATACAAAGACGCTTTATCTGGACGGCGTATTGGTTAAAGCCAACTCTGATACGTTAACGCTGAATGTGACCGGCAATAATTTTACAATTGGCCGGACTTATACGAACGAATACTTCGTGGGCATTCTCGATGAAGTTAAAGTATACAACACCGCTCTTTCCACCTCGGAGCTCAATACTTCCCTACAGGCGGCACCGGAGCCCTCGTCGTTGATTCTACTCACTGGAGCGGGAGCCCTGTTTATCGCTCTGGCCCGGCGGCGCGGGCAGAAGACAGTTTAGATTCGGGATTCAAGGCAGCGTTTACCGGGTGCAGGCTAGGCCTGCCGTGACGTTGCTCATGTTGGCGCTGTAGACGGATTGCACGGGATTAATTTTACCGGTAGCTTTTTGCAATCATGTCCCTGACCGTCACCTATTATGTCGCCGCCAGCCTGGATGGATTCATCGCCCGGGAGGATGGCAGTCTCGACTGGTTGATACCCTATGAAGACGACCCGGAAGTGGCCGCCGATTTCCCCGCCTTCGAGCAATCGATCGACAGCCTCGTGATGGGGCGCAAGACCTACGAATTCCTTCTCAGCCTGGACATCTGGCCGCATGCGGGAAAGGTCGGCTGGATACTTTCCTCGAAAGCACACAAGCCGCTCGCCCCGGATATGACCATTTCCCGGTTGACTCCGGTTCAAGTCATCGAAGCCGCCAACGCGCGCGGTTGTCGCCATCTCTGGTTGGCCGGCGGCGGAGCGATTGCCGGAGCTTTTCAACAGGCCGGACTCATTACCGATTACCGGATCACCTATGTCCCGGTTCTGCTCGGCTACGGCGTTCCGCTTTTCGGCTTGGGAGCAGCACCGACTCCGTTGAAAACCGTCAACGTGAAGAATTTCTCGTGCGGTTTGACACAAATTCACAGCCAACGCGTCCTTAAAAAAGAATCCGAAAAAGGCGTTTCCTGAATATATCACAAGTGACTATTTATGAGATCATTGCGATGAATTAAAAGAGCTGCTTTTGTGGTAGATCGATTTATTTTGGGAATATTTTTAAGATTTTTTCAAATCATTTTGAACATTTTCACAGGGGCCGTGTCTTAATCAGTAGAAACACTTTTAGATATTCTCCTCCTAGGTACAAGCGGCGTGCTCCCCCACGCCGCTTGTTTTTTGTCCACATCGTGAGCACCGTGACGGCATGCTGAGCCTGCGCCCAGTAATGCCAACGTCGCAACTTGATGTTCTTTCCCGCTCTGCGTCGCGTGATGCAGGGGGCGTTTGCCCCTGCCAGGGCGAAAAGGCGCCTCACTGTCGCTCACCTCATCCGGTAAAATCCGTTTTCGGGACTCAGGCTCCATCAACCGACGGTAACCCGGCGAGTGCCATGGCGATTTCTTCGGCAGGGTGGGCGTAATCGACGAGTTTGCCCGCGAAATAATCGATATAGGCGGGCATGTCGAAATGGCCGTGGCCGGAGAGGTTGAAGAGGATGGTCTCGCTCTTGCCGGATTCCTTGCACCGTTGCGCTTCGCGGAAAGCTCCGGCAATGGCGTGGGTCGATTCGGGTGCGGGAACGATGCCTTCGGCGCGGGCGAAGGTGACTCCGGCGCCAAATGCTTCGAGTTGCGGAATGCCGATGGCTTCGGCCAATTTTTGCTCCACAACGTGACTGACCAGCGGGGCCATGCCGTGATAGCGCAGTCCGCCCGCATGGAATCCGCGCGGGACGAACGTGCTGCCGAGGGTGTGCATCTTGACCAACGGAGTGAGATGGGCGGTGTCGCCGTAATCGTAGGCGTATTTGCCGCGGGTGAGGCTGGGACAGGCATCGGGTTCGACCGCCACGGCGCGGATCTTGCGACCACCGCGCAGTTCGCGTCCGATGAAGGGGAAGACCATTCCGGCGAAGTTGGAACCGCCGCCGGTGCAGGCGACGACGACATCGGGTTCGTCCCCGGCCACTTCGAGCTGCTTGATCGATTCCATGCCGATGACGGTCTGGTGGAGCAGGACGTGATTGAGGACGCTGCCGAGGGCGTATTTGGTGTCGGGGTGTTGCGCGGCAACTTCGACCGCTTCGGAAATGGCCATGCCGAGAGAACCGCTGCATTCGGGATCGTGGGCGAGGATTTCGCGGCCAGCTTGGGTGAGATTGCTCGGGCTGGCGACGACTTTCGCGCCGTAGGTCTGGATCAAGGCGCGGCGGTAAGGTTTCTGGTTGTAGCTGACCTTGACCA
>DBTH01000302.1 GCA_002306945.1 Methylacidiphilaceae bacterium UBA1321
CTCCAGCAAATCCCTTCGCGCAGATGGAAGATATAAGTCTTGTTGTCCGCGCCCACCTCCCACGATTTCGCCAGTCCGGGTATCAACTCCTGTGTCATCGGATATTCGCCGACCATGCCGTCGAGAACCATCGAGATCGCACTGCCGGAGGAAGCGTCCTCGGACACGAGCGGATTGAACGTGTTCGGGCCGCCACCGGGATCGACATTAATGTAAATACCGCCGTACTCTCCGGGCGGTTCCGTGGAAATGTCCACATCCTTCGGCAAAGGCGGAAATTCCCGTTTGGCCCGCTGCTTGGCGGAACAGGAAACGAAGATCGTGAGCGCCATCAATAACCCGAGCAGTCGCGCCACTGTCCTCGTCGATAGATGCGAATAAAACCTCACGGGCTGAAAATATGGAGGGCTTTATCGATGAATCAAAGTCAAAAGCGCAAAATACGGTCATTTGACGCTCTTGCAGTTTACCTCGCTTGCAGAGAACCGGGGGTTTTCCAGGCGGCAAACAGGCTGGAACAAGTCGGTGGCGGGTGAAAAAACGCTATTTTTTGTTTCCTACCGCCCAAAAGGCTGCTAGCCCTTTAGATTCTCTGTTCGCGTCCGTTCAATGACGGAATCGGGCAGCCAACTGAATAGCCAAAGGAATCGATTCTCCATGACCGTTTCGAAACAAGCCACCATCCGCGACGCCCAGACCATCACGGGTTCCACGTTGCACACCGGCACCGACGTCACTCTCACCATCAAGCCCGCCGCTCCCAACACCGGCTACATTTTCAAGCGCCTCGACATCTCCGACGAACCGACCATCGCCGCCCATATCGACAACGTCAAACAGGTCGAACGCGCCACCACACTCGGCGAAGGTGGCGTGAAAGTCCACACCGTCGAACACCTCCTGTCCGCCCTGCGCGGCCTTGAGATCGACAACGCCCTGATCGAACTCGACGCCAACGAACCACCCATCGGCGACGGTAGCGCCAAGATTTACACCGACGCCCTCGAAAAAGCGGGTCGCGTCGAACAGGACGTTCCCGTCGTCACCTACCACGTCCGCGAACCGATTCATATCAAGGGCAAGGACGGCGCGTTCATCTCCGCCTGGCCGAGCGACGATTTCGAGATCAGTTGCACCAACGCCAACCACACCGGCAAGCACACCCAGTATCTCCACTGGAACCTCGACAAGCAGAAGTACACCAACGACATTGCCAACGCCCGCACCTTCGTCTTCTACGAGGAAGTCGAACCCCTCCTCGAAAAAGGACTCATCAAGGGCGGCAGCCTCGAAAACGCCATCGTCATCCGCGGCGACGCGATCCTTTCACGCGAACCGTTGCGCCACGAGGATGAATTCGTCCGCCACAAGATCCTCGACGTCATCGGCGATCTCACCCTCTTCCCGGCCCGTCTCAAGGCCCACATCACCGCCGCCAAGACCGGCCACGCCCTCAACGTCGAGTTGGCCCGCGCCATCTTCAAGCAGTACAAGCACTACGTCTCCCAGCAAATGCCGGTCGAGAACGTCCCCGTCGGCGACGGCGGCCTCGACATCAACGAGGTCATGAAGATCCTCCCCCACCGCTATCCATTCCTGCTGGTGGATCGCATCCTCAAGTTCGAAGGCGTCTCCAAGGCCGTCGGCCAGAAAGCCGTCACCATCAACGAACCGTTCTTCCAGGGTCACTTCCCCGGCCACCCGGTCATGCCCGGCGTCCTTCAGGTCGAAGCCATGGCCCAGGTCGCCAGCATTCTCATGCTCAAACAATCCGGCAGCGCAGGCCGTATCGGCTACTTCATGAGCGCCGACGCGGTCAAGTTCCGCAAGCCGGTTCTTCCCGGCGACACACTCATCATCCACGTCGAACTGACCAAAGCCCGCGGCAAGATCGGCCGCGCCTACGGCCAATGCATGGTCAAGAACGAAGTCGTCTCCGAGGGTGAACTCACCTTCGCCCTGCTCGACACCTGATTGCGGAAACAAACCCACGAATTGAAAACGGATTTTACGAAAGACCTCATCCACTTCGTAAAAAGATAACGCCATGTCGCACCGCATTCATCCCACAGCCATCGTCGACCCCACCGCCGAAATCGGCGCCGATGTCGAAATCGGCGCTTACGCATGGGTCGGCCCCCAGGTAAAACTGGGTGACCGCTGCCGCGTCGAACACCACGCCTCGATCACCGGCCCCACCCGCATCGGCTCCGGCAACCATTTCTTTCCCTTCGCGTCAATCGGTCAGAAAACGCAGGATTTGAAATACAAGGGCGAGCCGACCTATCTCGAAATCGGCAACGACAACGTCTTCCGGGAATTCGTCACCGCCAACCGTGGCACCGCCCCCGAAGCCGTCACCCGGATCGGATCGAATAACCTTTTCCTTACCTACTCCCACGTCGCGCACGATTGCACCGTAGGCAGCCACACGATCTTTTCCAATAACGCCACCCTCGCCGGACACGTCGAAGTGGGCGATTACGCGATCATCAGCGGACTGTCCGCCGTGCACCAATTCTGTCGCATCGGCGCTCACTCCATGATCGGCGGCTGCACCAAGATTGTGCAGGACGCCCCGCCCTTCTTCATCGCGGATGGCAACCCCGCCGAAGTGCGCGGAGTCAACGCCGTCGGCCTCCAACGCCGCGGATTCACCGACGACGACATCAAGTCGTTGCGCCTGGCCTATCGCATCCTCTACGACAAGACGCTCAATACCACGCAAGCCGTGGAAAAAATCGAAAAAGATTTCGCCAGCCAACCCCGCGTCGCCGAATTGATCGCCTTTGTCCGTTCCAGCCAGCGCGGGATTATTAGATAAAAGTCAAAATTCAAAAGTAAAACGTCCTCGGGTAGCGTGGTTTTTTGGGTCTATAGCGTTTTAAGTAATTCTATAGCCGCTAGAACTCGACTGAGCATTGACACACCCCGGCACTTCGTGTCCGCCCCTCTTCATAGAGGGGACACTCGCTGTCGAAACTTACAGATGCATGCGTCCCCTCTATCAAGAGGGGTGGCGCGTGAGCGCCGGGGTGTGTCAAGCTTCACGGGAGCTCTCATTTACCGTCGTCTCCACGTCGCCTCTGAGCTTATAAAAATGGCTACAAAACATTGGACTTGGCTTCCGTGATCCGGCATCCCGTCTCCGCATGGGATATGGGCCGTTTGGCCCTTATCAGCGCGGCTTGGGAACCAGCGTACCGAGACCACGCATTGTCGCGTCGGTGATCGGATGAAAACGCCAAGCCCCGGCCCAATCGCGGGTCATAATGCGATCCAGATGATCCGCACCGCCGGAAATCACCGCGTTGCGCAACGGCTTCGTTCCGGTCGCCTTGAGCAATTCGAGTCGTTCCGCACTGGCCGCAATGAGAGCTTCCAGAATCGCCGACAACATCTGCGAACGGGTCGTCGCCAGCGTCAGGCCGCTGAAACCGCCCTGTCGCTGAATAATGCTCGTGCGTTCACCCGCCATGTAAGGATCAAATTTGACCCCGCCGGAAGCTTCCGGCCCAATCTTGGCCAGCCGCACCATCTCGGAGCGAAATTGTTCGACCGTCCATTCGACAAAGAATTGCTCGCGCGCCCAATAAATAGCCGAAGCGACCGCCGCCAACGTACTGACGTGGAGCCAGCGATTGCCGATACCCAACGCCCGCGTCAGCAAACGCTCGTGCGGACGCGGCTTGTCGGTGACCATCGCCAGAACGTCCGTCGAGCCGCAAACATTGAAAAGCTGCCCCACCTTCGTTCCCGCCATCAACATTCCCGCGCTGCCGTCCATGATACCGGTCAACATCGGCGTGCCTTCGCGCAATCCAAACGCCCGAGCGGCTTCGGCATGAATCGTTCCGGCAATCACATCGCCATCGAGAACCTCCGGCAGCAGTGATTTCTTCGCCCCGATGACGGAGCACATCTCATCGCTCCAACCGTCGAGCTTGAGCGTGCGGTACAGGCCGGTAAACGACGCGTTCGAAGGATCAATCACGCGTGCGCCGGTCAACTGCCGGTGCAGGAAAGTATTCAAGTGGCCGACCAGATCGGCCTTGCGCAGACGTTGCGGTTCGTTCTTCAAATACCACGCCCATGTGGTCGAACTGATTCCACCGGGAAACGGACGACAGCCGACGATATTCAAATGCCGTTTCTTGCCGACGCGCTTTTCAATAGCGAGCGCCACGTCAACGCTGCGGCGATCCTGGTGCGTCACCAGCGGCGTCAAAGCCTTGCCCCTGGCATCCATCGCCACCCAGGCCGGACACATCACCGCCAGCGCAATCGCGTCCACCTGCTTCGCCTTGCCGCCCAAACCGGCAATCGCCTTCCTGAGCGCCGCGAGCAAATCCTCCGGCTTCACATCGACCTTCGCCCCCTGGCATTGCGAACGGAAAAAGGCGCGTGGGGCTTCGGCGACAACCTTGTCGCCCTGCAAAATTCCCGCGATGACCGACGATGAACCAATATCCAAACCGAGAAGCGTGCTCATGGTGCTATGAATTCCTTGAATAACGTATTAAGTTCTAAATTCCACCTTCCGGCTTTCCTGAGTTCCTGATAAAATTCCCTGCCTTTTAATTCCGTCCACGCGCCCATTCGGCCGGTTCGCGCAACTGGTAAAGCATCTCGCCCGCGTGCGGCACGAGCAGAACGCCCTCATTCTCGCGATTGGCAAAGTCCTCGACACGGATCGTCGCCGGGTCACGATAGCCGAGATTAATCTCCTCGCAAACTTCCTTCGGAATGCCTGTGGCGAGCGTCACCCTGGCACGGCATTTTTCCACGCCGTTCTCGAATTTTCCGATACCGCGCACGTGCGTCGAATGGGCAAGAATGCCCCACGGCTCGTCCTTGAACTTGTCCCATTGCTTGAGGAAATAATCGCGGCAGTGATAGCCGATCTTGCGGATCAATTTGCCGTGCACGACCGAAATTTCGTGAATATGCGGCGCGTAAATAATGAGTTCGCCGTCATCGGCCAACACCGGCTCCAGCTTGTACATGCACTTGCCGCCGACCCAAAGTTCGTCGTACATCAACGGTGCGCACGACAGGATCAACTTGTACGGATGCTCCTTGTACGTGATGTGCATCTGGCGCGAATGTTCCGAGGCCCGATCCCACGCCTCTTCGGGCGTTCCGGCAAAGATGCCGCCGAATTCCTCTCCCTTGACGACCAGACAGAAGCAGAGCTTGGAGACCGAAACCATCGCTCCGGCGCGATCCACCACCTTGCGTACCGGAGTCCACTTGTTGCCGATAATCATCGGATTGGTAATCACCGCTCCGAGCCAATGGAAGAAATTCAGGATTTCCGCCCCGGCCACTCCGGGGAAGAGATACTTGTTGCCGCCCGAAAAACCGACTACTTCGTGCGGAAAAACCGGCCCGACGATAATGACCTGATCGTATTCGAAAAGAAGACGATTCACATTGACGCGCACATCCATCGAGAACAGACCGTCGGACAACTTCGCAATCTCCGCCGCCGGAATAACGCCGAGATCCTTGAGCGCCGCCGGATGATCCCATTCGTGGTTGAAAAATTTGACGCGCTTGTAGGTGCTGTTGCGTTCCTCAAGGGTGATTTCCAGCCGGTGACAAATCGCCTCCTCCGTCATCGGGGGATGCGTTCCGAGCGCAACAATGACATCGAGCGCCAACGTGACCGGGGCGAGCCGGTCGTGAAGCTTCTTGAACACCAGACCGACCGGAGCCGTCCGAGTGGAATCGGGAACAATCAGGAGAATCTTTTTGCCCTGATACTTGTCGACCGGACACGCCTGCGCAATGACCTTTTCCACCGCCGCCGTGTCGAGTGAAGTTCCGGCTGCCGCCGTTTCGGAGTAAACTGCCATGGATTTAACCTCGGTGAATGTTTCTCGCGTGTAAGCCTGGAATTTACCCGGTTATCAGATCGTTTGACACAGGAAACCGCCATCGACCTGCAAGTCGATCCCGGTCACAAAACTGGCCGCGTTGGTGGAAGCGAGAAAAACCGCCGCGCCGACGAGTTCCTTCGCCTCGCCAAAACGCGCCATCGGCGTGTGGCCGAGGATCGACTGCGCGCGCGGAGTCGGCGTGCCGTCGTCGTTGAAAAGGAGCTTGCGGTTCTGCTCGGCGGGGAAG
>DBTH01000312.1 GCA_002306945.1 Methylacidiphilaceae bacterium UBA1321
CGGAGGGAATTTCAATCATCGCGCCAACTTCGAGTTTTTCATCGAAGGGAATTTTCTCCGCGCGCAATTCGTCCTTGCACTTTTCCAGCACGGCGTTGGCCTGGGACAATTCGTCCAAGCCGGAAATCATGGGATACATCATCTTGATGTTGCCTTCGGCGCTGGCGCGCAAGATGGCGCGCAATTGGGCGCGAAAAATGTCTGCCCGGTCGAGGCAATAACGGATACCGCGCCAGCCGAGGAAGGGATTGAGCTCGTCGCCGATGGAAGCGTGATCGGCCTTCTTGTCGCCGCCGATATCGAGAGTTCGAATGATGACATTGTGAGGCAGCGCCGCTTCGGCAACTTTGAGATAAAGCATGACCTGCTCTTCTTCGTTGGGGAATGCGTCGCCGTTGAGGAAGAGAAATTCGGTGCGGAACAGTCCGATGCCCTCCGCGCCGTTTTCGCGCAAGGGGGAAAGATCCTCGGGCAATTCGACATTGGCCGAGACGGTGACCCGGCGCTGGTCGGTCGTCATGGCGACGGTTTCGCGCAGGGCTTCGAGTTTGCTCTGAACCTCGTGACGGCGGGTTTGGAGTTGGCCGTATTCGAACTTGGTTTGCTCGGAAGGATTGATGATGAGCAGTCCTTCGTAGCCGTCGAGGAGCGCCTCGGAGCCGAACTCAGTGTAGTCGCCGAAATTCTTCAGACCGGTGATGGCGGGGATATTCAGCGACCGCGCCATGATGGCGGTGTGGGAGGTCTTGCTGCCGACTTCAGTGACCAGGCCGCGCACTAGCGTGCGGTCGAGTGTGGCCGTGTCGGAAGGCGTCAGGTCGTGGGAAAAAATGATGCTGGGAGAGTCGAGGAACTTCCAGTCCTCGCCCTTGACGCCTTTCAAATTCCGCAGGACGCGGCGCGAAACGTCGATGATGTCGGCGGCCCGTTCCTGGAGATAGGGATCATCGAGTTCCTTCATTTTTTGGGCGAAGGACTTGGCCATCTGGTAGTAGATGTAATCGACGTTGAGGAGGCGGGAGCCGAGTTGCGCCTTGACGCTTTCGATGAGGGCGACGTCTTCGACGACGAGCATGTGCGCGTCAAAAACACTGGCATCCTTTTCACCCAACGACTCGGCCAGCTTGGCGCGAATTTCCTGCAATTGCGTGCGAGTCTGGATCAGGGCGCTTTCGAGGCGGACTATTTCAGAAGGAACGTCCTCGGGCCGAATTTTGTTTTTGCGGACGGTGACTTCGTCGCGCTTATAAATGACGAGAGGCGCAATGGAAACGCCGGGGGAAGCAGGGATACCCTTGTATCTGATTTCACCCGAAACGTTTGACGGCGTGGACGGCGGCTCTGACATTACTGCAAAAATGACTACTCTTCGTCAAATTTGCGAGCAATTAATTCACCAAGTTCTTTTAGAGCTTGCTGACCATCAGGCCCGATGGCAGTGACTTTGAGCTTGGAACCGCACCCTGCGGCCAAAAGCATCAAACCCATGATGCTCTTCCCATTGATCTCTTCACCGTCTTTTTCGACGAGAATTTCCGCACCAAAACGTGCAGCCACCCGGACAAACATGGCAGCCGGGCGCGCATGCAGGCCCAGCTTGTTACTGATTACCAATTCGCGCACGTACTTAGGTCCCTGCGCTTCATTCTTTTTTGCGACGATACCCATGCTTATTTCTCTTGATTTCGGATGGCTTGAAGCAATCTTTCGTTAAATTCTGCAGCGGAGTTCTGTCCCATGCTCTTGAGCTTCTGGTCCAGTGCCGCTACTTCAATCAAACTGGCGATGTTTCTACCTTGTCTTACTGGAACCGTAACATGAGGTATTTTGATTTGCAAGATTTCGTAATACTCTTGATCGAGGCCAATTCGGTCGATCTCTGCAACCTCGTGCCAGTCCTTCAGGGTCACGACCAAATCCAGCCGTTTTTCGAACCGGATACTACGTACCCCAAACAGGCTCGCAATGTTAATTATGCCTAGTCCCCGCACTTCCATATGGAAACGGGATAATTCGGACGCCGTCCCGATCAATTCCCGTCCTTCCAACGACCGAATCCGGGTAATATCGTCAGAAACGAGACTGTGGCCACGTTCGATCAGGGACAAAACCGCTTCGCTCTTGCCAATGCCGCTGGCTCCACGCACCAGAACCCCTATTCCTTGCATATCTACCATGCTCCCATGCTCTTGCACAAACGGCGAGAAGTCGAGTTCGAGGCAAATCGTGGCCGTATTGAGCAACCGCATGGTCGTCAGGGGCGACTTGAAAACGGCAATTTCTTCCGCTTCGGCCTCTTCGAGAACGACCTTGGGCGGGTTGATATTGCGGGCGAAAACCAGGCATGGAATCCGGTGGGTGAAAAGTTCGCGCAACCGCTGGCGGCTGATATTTTCCGGCAACGATTTCAAATAAGCCGTCTCGCCGCTGCCGATAATCTGGATGCGTTGGTAGGCGAAAGAACGGTAAAAACCGGCCAGAGCCAGACCGGGGCGATTGGTCGCGCCCTCGATAATCCGACGCTTCAATCCGCCTGCGCCCGCCAGCAATTTAAGCTGAAGCACATTGGCGTGATGAGCGTAAAATTGCCCTACCGTCACCTCCGGAACCGAAGTCTTATTGGCCATAACGCATTCACCTTAGAAGTTCTCTTTGAAGAAAACAAGGGCAGGCTGCGGACAAGTCAAAGACTGTCGCAGGCTCTCCGAGTGCCGCTTCCGTCGATTTTCCGGCCGTTTTACTCTGTACGCGACATATCCCATACCCCCTCCTGAAAAACTGGAGGCCATGCGACGATCCGCGACAACCCGGTACAACCCACTCCCTTTCACGAGTAAAAACCGATTCAAATTCACAAGAAAAAAGTTTCCCCATACGCCGCGCATAAACGTTACCACTGGATGAGCTATTTGTGCTGCGTGCGCAATAAATTGAAGACAACTCTGGAAAACCACCCCAACACCTTTCGGTTGTAGACGGCCCGCTTGCCGTGCTGCTAACATGATCGCCGTCCTATGATTTCCCGCACCTACACATTCGAAATCCCCACCCGCGGCAAGGGAACCTACGAAATCACCGAACGCGTCCAACAGGCCGTGACCGAGAGCGGCGTTGGCGACGGCACCGCCACCGTTTTCATCGCCCACACCAGCGCCAGTCTCGTCATTTACGAAAACGCCGATCCGACCGCCCGCGAGGACTTGCACCGCTATTTCGAGGAACTCGTCATGGAAGACGACGACTACATCCATGACGCCGAAGGGCCGGACGATTCCACCAGCCACATCCGCTGCGCCCTGACCCGTTCCAGCGAAGTCATTCCCATTCACGCCGGGCGGCTTTGTCTCGGCACATGGCAAGGCATTTTCGTTTTTGAACACCGCCGTTCCGCCCACCGCCGCACGCTTTATCTCAACGTCATGGGAGTCTAGCCAATGAGCACGCCTGCCGAAACCGCCTTCGCCCCCTTCCCTCTCCCACTCGACCAATACCCCGCGTCGGCTGACGCCAATCTCGGTCAAATCCTCCTCGACCGCATCCACGCCGACCCGTTCAATCTCATCGCCACCCTTCTCTTCCTGCTGGCCATCGTCCACACCTTCCTCGCGCCCGCACTGTTCAAACTCGCCCACAAGATCCAGCACGAACACGACGAAAAATTGAAGTCCCTCAGGGAATCCGGCCGCGAAATCCCCCCGCATCACGAACAATGCATTGCCGCCTCAGTCCTGCACTTCTTCGGCGAAGTCGAAGCCATCTTCGGCATCTGGGTCATCCCGCTGATTGTTGCCATCTCCCTCACCAAAGGCTGGCCCACGGCGCAACATTATCTCAACAACACGGTCAACTACACCGAACCGCTCTTCGTCATCGTCGTCATGGCCATCGCCTCCAGCCGCCCGGTGCTCCAACTCGCCTCCCGGCTGCTCGCCCTGCTGGCCGGTCAATCCCCCGCCCGCTGGTGGTTCACCCTCCTCACGGTCGGCCCGCTGCTCGGTTCCTTCATCACCGAACCGGCCGCCATGACCATCTGCGCACTGCTCCTAAGCCGCGAATTCTATCGCCTCAATCCGAGCCGCACCTTCATGTACGCCACGCTCGGGCTGCTCTTCGTCAACGTCTCGGTTGGCGGCACGCTCACCAACTTCGCCGCGCCGCCCGTCCTCATGGTCGCCGCGAAATGGGACTGGTCTTCACTCTACATGTTCAAGGAATTCGGCGACCGCGCCGCTGCTTCCATCCTCCTGAGCAATTTCCTCTACTTCGCGATCTTCCGGAAGGAATTCGCCGCTCTCACGCAAAACCGCTCCACGGATGCCGCCACGGAAGCCGAAGCGCCCACCCCCTTCTGGATCACCGGCGTTCATCTCGCCTTCCTGCTCGGCACCGTTCTCGTCAGTCACTACCCGGCACTCTTCATCGGCGGATTCCTCTTCTTCATCGCCTTTACCATCACCACCGCAGGCTACCAGGATGAACTCAATATCCGCTCACCCCTCCTCGTCGGATTCTTCCTCGCCGGACTCGTCATTCATGGCGGACTCCAGGGCTGGTGGATCGCCCCCGTTCTCGGTAGCCTGAGCCAATGGCCGCTCCTCTTCGGCGCGACTTTCCTCACGGCGTTCAACGATAACGCGGCCATCACCTACCTCGCCACGCTCGTGCCCGACTTCAGCGAATCCCTCAAGATCGCCGTCGTCTCCGGTGCTGTCGCAGGCGGCGGCCTCACCGTCATCGCCAACGCCCCCAACCCGGCCGGCCAATCGATCCTCGGCAAATACTTCCCCGACGGCATCTCCCCGGGCGCCCTCGCCCTCGCCGCACTCCCACCCACCGCAATCGTCCTCATCTGCTTTTCCGTCGGACGGTGAAAAAAAGCACTGTGTTTATGTTCTAATTCTAACTTGCTTTCAAG
>DBTH01000216.1:0-11495 GCA_002306945.1 Methylacidiphilaceae bacterium UBA1321
CACGGAGTCCGAGATGAACCGCTTGTAGTCGAGCATCAGGGCCGGGTTGTGCGCGGCGGGAGCGGGGAAGGGAAGGTCGATCTGGCCCCAGTTGTCGTAAGCTTGGCTCCAGAAGGCGGTGCCCCAGGCGGCGTTGAGGACATCGAGGGTTTTGTAGCGGGCCTGGAGCCAGCGACGGAATTCGGCGGCGCAACGGTCGCAGTAGCAGGAACTGACGTGACAGCCGTATTCGTTATTGATGTGCCAGCCGAGCAGGCCGGGGCGGTGGGAGAAACGCTGGGCCAGTTGACGGGCGATCCCGGCGGAAGCTTCGCGGTAGGCGGTGCTGTTGGGACAATAGTGTTGGCGCGAACCGTGATGGAAGCGGATGCCGTTGGCGTCGACAGGGAGCATCTCGGGATGTTCGCGACAAAGCCACGCGGGTGGAGCGGCGGTGGCGGTGGCCAGAAAAACGCCAATATTATTTTTTGTTAATAAATCGTAAATTTTCTCCAACCAGTCGAAGGTGTAGTGTCCGCGCCGGGGTTCGAGTTTGGCCCAACTGAAAATTCCCAGGCTAACGGCGTTGACGCCGGCGCGTTGCATGAGTGTAATGTCTTCGGCCCAAACGGATTCAGACCATTGTTCCGGGTTGTAGTCGCCGCCATAAAGAATTTTTGAGCAGGAGAATTTAGTCATGGGAAAAATCAATGTTTCAATGTAATCTTCGGCTCGACAAGTGAATTTATCTACATCATTTTATGGATAGATGAGCCGATGAATTGAATTGAAGACTGTGGAATTTTCAATTACGTTCAAAACTAGAGTATCACAAATTGGTAACAGCGTGTTGCAATAATGAAGATTTTGCTTGCGGAAGATGACCGTAAATTTTCCAAGCACCTGAGCAAGGGGTTGGAGACGGAGGGGTTTGCCGTGGACCAGGCGTTCGACGGGGAGGAAGCCCGTGCACTGGTCGAGAAAAACGAGTACGACGTTCTGGCGGTGGACGTTAACCTGCCGCTGCTCAACGGATTTCAATTGGTCGGCAAATTACGAGAATCGGGCGTTAACACACCGGTGATTTTCGTGACCGGTTCCGGCGATGTGACCGATGTCGTGCATGGGCTTGATGTCGGAGGAGACGATTACATTGTCAAACCGTTCCGCTTTGAGGAACTCGTCGCCCGTCTGCGCGCGATCCTGCGCCGTCAGCGCCCGAGCGAACCGCGCCGCCTCAAGGTCGGCGATCTGGAACTGGACGTGATGACCCGGCAGGCGCATCGCGGCGGACGGTTGATCGAGTTGACCAATCGCGAATTTGCCATTCTCGAACACCTGATGTCGGCTTCGCCCAATCCGGTGGCCAAGGATTTGCTGACCAAGCACGTCTGGAACCAGAATTTCGCCGCAGAGACCAACGTGCTCAACGTCCACATCAAGAACCTACGCCGCAAGCTCGACGGGGACGATCTGCCGCAGTTGCTCCATACTGTGCGCAATGTCGGTTTCGCCCTGCGCGAGGAGAACGGTTCGCGGGTTGCGGACGACGACGCCGAAGAGTTGTAATCGGTCGGCGGCCCGCATCACCTGATGCGGGTTTTTGATGCTCACTTATCCAGAGTGAGTGCGGCTGGAATGCCACTTGTACTTTTCGTTTTTCTGTCTTTCCCAAACGTCGTTGTCCCGGCGTTTTGTTTCCATTTTTTCGGATCTCGAAAAAAATGAGTGCGGGGTATTAATTACCGCGGAAATACGGAGAATTTTTCCAGCGGAAAAACTGCCCGAACGGAAAGAATTACCGTTTTTTGGCGCTGTAAAAATTGCCCGTTCAAAAAGTTTATTCTCCCAACTCTTTTGAATCCAGCTTGTTAGATAGGCTCTGAGCGACCTGGCACAGATCAGGCATTTGAACTGCATGAGAGAGAGGTGATGAGCACAGCTTCCACGAATACGGGTTTCGTCACAAAGGCGGTAATGCTGGCCGGATTGGCGGGCATTTTCATCGGGCTAATCATCAGTTCGGTCAATGAGGATAGCTTCGGATGGTCTTTGTTGCGCACGTCGGCGCTTGGCGTCGTTTTTGCGCTGGCAGCCCGTTACCTGATCTACCAATCGCTGCGCGCTTGGCTGGAGACGAAAATGGAGGCGTTCGAAAAGAAACTCAGTGAAAAAAACGCGGACGCTGCAAAAGGGCAGGTTGCCAAGGCGGGCGCTTCGCATTGAACCATTAGGAGACACCTATGACACCCGAAATTGAATTGGACTCAAAGAGGGAAACGGTAGCCGTCGAAGAAACCGGAAGGACCCGGACTGCTTCGGAACGCGAACAAGCGATCGAAGCCATGCTACCACTCGTTAAACACATCGTATCCCGCCTGGCGATTTATTTGCCTCCGCACATTTCACGCGACGACCTGGCCAGCGCCGGTGTTGTCGGCCTGATCGACGCCGTCGACCGCTATTCCGACGACAAGGGATGCAGCCTCAAGACCTATTGCTCGATCCGCATCCGCGGGGCGATCCTCGACGAGTTGCGCCGGCTGGACTGGGTACCCCGGTCTGTGCACCGCGACGCGCGCCGTCTGTCGGAGACGCAGGAAATTTTGGCCCAGAGACTAGGCCGCGAACCGCTCGATCACGAGGTGCGCGAACATATGGGATTGGATTCCGAGGAATGGGAAGAATTGCTCGAACGGGTCAAGCCGCTCTCCTATTTCTCGCTTCAGGAAGCTGCCAGCCAGGGCGACGATTCCAATCCGCTCCTGCACGAAGAGGTGTTGGCCGATCCCCGCGCCAACGACGCGATTACTTCCCTCCTCAAGGAGGAAGACAAGGGCATCCTGCGCGAGCAGTTGCAGGAATTGCCCCAGCAGCAACTCCAGGTGTTGACGCTTTATTACATGGAGGATCTCCGATTGAAGGAAATCGCCGAGATTCTGAACCTAACTGAATCCAGGGTATCGCAGATTCATACGCTCGCCATTAACCGTCTGCGGGCGGCATTTATGAGGAAACGCCGCCAGTAGACCACTGAGGAAACCAGTATGTTGGTCATTATCGGCTGGTTGATTGTAGGGGGAGCCGTAATAGGTGGCTTTATGTATTCCGGAGGCCGCCCGGCCTCTCTATTTGTCATAGGGGAATACATGATTATTCTCGGGGTGTTCATTGGCTATATGGTCGGCGCCAGCCCCGTGCCAATCCTGAAATTGATTATCGCGAAGGTCATTCAGTCCCTCAAGGGCACCCCGTACGGCAAGGACATGTATCTGGATGTCATCAAGCCGCTCTACGAATTGTTCATGGTCGCGCGCGAACAGGGCGTGGTCGGCATTGAAGAGCACGTCGCCAATCCGCACGAGAGCGCGATCTTCAAGAAATATCCGCGTTTCCTCTCCAATCACCACGCGGTCTGTTTCATGCAGGATGCGTTGCGTCCGATCATCGACGGACGTGTCAAGGGCGACCAGCTCAAGGAGACTCTCGAAGAGGATCTCGACCGCATTTACGAGCACAATGCGCATGCCACTAATGTCATGACCAAGGCTGGTGACGCGCTTCCGGGTATCGGGATCGTGGCGGCGGTGTTGGGCATTGTCATTACCATGGGCAGCATTGGTGGTTCGAAGGAGGAGATCGGTCACCACGTGGCCAGCGCCCTGGTGGGAACTTTTCTCGGAATTCTGGTCAGTTACGGTTTTGTGCAGCCGCTGATCAGCAGTATCGAGTTCATCAACGCGGACGAACTGAGTTTTTACCAGGTGATGAGCAATGTCATTGTTTCCTACGCCTCGGGCGCTCCGCCCATGATGGCGGCGGAAGCCGGACGCAAGGCCATCCCGGAGGATCGGCAGCCTGGAAGCGAAGAACTGGAAACCCTGCTCAAGGCGTTGACGCACCGTTAACCCGGATATTTCATCATGAAACGGAAAACTGGCTTGATCTTCGAGTGCAACTCGTCGTTGCTCCTCGGTTACATATTGCGTTGCAATATGCGCCCTCGTCGCGCCTTGATTTGCACTCCAATCTCTACGCCATTTTTTCATCTCCTGATGAAATATGCGGGTTAACCCTGGCGGTAAAGGACGTCGATCATGTCAAAGCGAGGAGATCATGGACATCACGGTGGAGCATGGAAGGTCGCTTACGCGGACTTCGTGACGTCGATGATGGCGTTATTCCTGGTGCTCTGGCTGGTCAGCAGCGACCAGGAGACACGCGAGGCGGTGCAGGCCTATTTCCGCGGGGAAAAAGTCGGCGCAGCCATGAAACGCCCCGGAGCTGTTCACGAGTCCGATACGAAACCGTTCAAGCCTAAGCCCGACGACCGGGCCAGCCGCGATCTGGTGGCTCTGGAGAAATTCAACCGCGATATGGAACGCCTCCGCGACCAGTTGAACAACAGCAGCGAGGCCGGTGAGGATCTCATCCGGTTTGAATTTCTGGCCGATGGTGTGCGTATTGTGGCCATCGACCGTTCCAAGAAACCTTTTTTCAGTCCCGGCACGGCGGACTTCACCGATTTCGGCCAGTTCGTGATGAATACGATTGCGTGGGAAGTGGAACGTCACCCGTACATGGTGGAAGTCGAAGGCCATACCCAGAAAGGCTCCGATTCTTCCGGTGACCAGAAAGTGGCTGAAGGCGATCAGGCGTGGGATCTTTCGACGCGTCGTGCCATGGCGGCCCGCAAGGCGTTGCAGGGCGGTGGGGTTGATGAAACCCAATTTTGGCGTGTGGCCGGTTATGCCGACCGCGAACCGCTGGACAAGGGAAATCCGACGGCTGAGGAAAATCGCAGAATCAGTGTGGTGATTCGACCGAAACTGGACGATAACATAGATCAGCTCAAGGAAACCTTCCGCAATAGTAACAATAATAATCCCTGAATTCCATGGTCAAAGGCATCCCCGTACGCATTCAGAAAGCCGGAGAAGAACCGCTCGCTTGTTCTCATGCTGGACGCACCTCGGAGGTGTCTCCCGAAGGGACGGGACGACCGGTCACTCCAGGGATCGCGACTCGGATTGCGGAAAAGAAACCCCATGTCGAGCCGAAGGTGGAAATCCGGGAAGTCAACCCCGGTGTGTTCGAAATCACGGTGACTTGCTCCTGTGGCAATCAATCAGTGATTCGTTGCGAGAGTTTGATGGGACATTGATCCCGGTTTTGTCTGCGGGGAGTCTTACTCGATCTTCGCTATTCCCATTCGTATCCTCATTGACGTTTCTTATTTCGTGAGTATCTGATCGGCTCGTCTCAGCTTGCGTTCGGACGGAAATACCCAAAGGGCCTTATACTCAAGACTGCCGTCCCAAATTCGGGGTCTTTTACCCTGGAAAAATAGCAGTTTTTTCCAGTCGAAAATTTCGAAAGCGGAATGAAACTCCACCGCTCTGGAATCCGGAAAAATGAGTGCGCCTGATTTTCAGAGGGAAAACGGGAATTTTTTCGTCTTTTTGGCCTCTGGCATGGGGTCTGCGAATAGGAAGCTGCATGAATGTGGGATTATATCAGGCTATTAGTGGCATGAAGGGGTGTGAGGAGCAGCAACATACGATTGCGGCCAATCTCACCCGTGCCAACATTGCCGGCAATCGCCAGTCGGTGACGGCGTTTGTTTCCGCCCTCAGCGGGGCCACTCCAGCCACCCTTTCGAAGACTTCTGTCGGCAAGGCGGGCGATTACCAGGTCTTCAACGCGCCGCCGGTTGAGGCATTCAATAAACTCGATTTTACTCAGGGGGCTATCGAGCCGACAGGTGATCCTCTTAGTATGGCGATTCAGGGCGACGGTTTTTTCACCGTCCGGGAAAAGAGCGGCAAGATTTCCTATACGCGCGACGGCACGTTCCGCTGGAATACGGACGGCAAGATCACGACTCAGGATGGCGCGGAATTGCTCGGTACCGGCAACGTTCCGATCTCGGTGCCGACGACAAAGGGGTTGATGATCGACGACCGTGGATCGGTTACTCTCGACGGTCAGGAAATTTCCAAACTGGCCGTTACGCACTTCAAGGATCCGGCTACCGATTTGCAGGAAACGAGCACGGGCGGCCGGTTTTCCAAGACCGATTCCGCGACGGTGCAGACGACTGGATTTGCTCCAGACCGGATTTGTTCCGGCTATCTGGAAAGCAGCAACGGCAATCCCGTCACCCAGATGGTGACGATGATCGATGTGATGCGGGCGTATGAGGCCAATCAAAAGATGGCCCAGGCTGAGGACGACGCCACTCAGCGTTTAATCAAAACAGCGGGAACCTGATTTATGATCCGAGCACTATGGTCTTCAGCCAGCGGGATGGCCGCCCAGCAGACGAATATCGACGTCATCTCGAACAATCTCGCCAACGTCAATACGACGGGGTTCAAGAAGGAATCGGCGCTGTTTGAGGATTTGATGTACCAGACCGAAGTCCCCCAGGGCAACAAACTCGGGGACGGTTCCACGGTGCCGACCGGCATCCAGATCGGTTACGGTACGCGGACGGTGGCGACGGCGCGTTCCTTTACCCAGGGCGATTTGCAGCAGACCGGCGGAACTCTCGATGTGGCGATCCAGGGACGCGGCTTTTTCAAGATCGAGATGCCGGACGGTTCGATTGCCTACACGCGGGACGGTTCCTTGAAGATGAATTCGAGCGGTCAGATTGTGACCAACCGCGGCTACAAGGTTTCTGGAACGGACACGATCGATTCGCAGGCCACCGATATAACGATTGCCCGTGACGGCACGATGTCGGTGGTGGTCAATAACACTACGCAGACGCTCTCGCCGATCACGCTGACCGATTTCCCGAACCCGGCCGGTTTGCGCGCCCTCGGAGATAATCTCTATATCGAAACCGATGCGTCGGGCACGCCGCAGTCAGGATTGACTCCCGGAAGCAACGGCGAGGGGACTCTTGCGCAGGGTTATCTGGAAAGTTCCAATGTCGCGATTGTCGACGAAATGGTGCGGATGATCCAGGCGCAACGGGCCTATGAGATCAGCTCGAAGGCAATCCAGGCGTCCGACGAAATGTTGAGCACGGCCAATAATTTGAAGCGGTAAACCCCGGCTGAATAACCAAGGCAATCATGTTTCTACTCTGGTTCAAATCGTTCAAGACTCTGCGCCCCTTCAGCAACGAGTTCATCGTGCAATTCCTGCCGCTTGTGGCGTTCCTGTTTTTCATTTCGGGCGCGCAGGCGGTGACGCTGGAGCTGAAGGAGAGTGTCGCCCTTTCCAAGGGAACGCTCACGGTGGGCGACGTGGCGATGGTCAGTGGCACGGGACCGGTCGATCTTCCGGCGGTTTCCCTCGGTTCGACTCCGCTGCCGGGAACGGCGAGCCGGTTGATGCGCGATGCGGTCGAACAGGTGATCGCCGCAAAATATCCGAAGGAAAAGGTTGTCTGGAAAAATGACGTGGTCGTCTGCCGCGTCGAACGCACCGCCCGCGTGTTGCAGGAGGAGGAGGTGCAGACCCGGCTCGAACAAGAATTATCCGGCATCGTCAAGGGCAGCGGCACGGCTCAGGTGAAGGAGATTAATAGTTGGAGCGATATCAAGGTTCCCGATGGCGAACTCGAATTCAGCTTTGAAATCGCCCCGGCCTCAATGCGCAGTTCGTGGGGTGCGGCCAACATGAAGATCAGTTTCAAGGGCGAAGCGGTTCTGGCGCGTGCGTTGCGGTTCCGCTGGTCGTGGATGCGGCCCGCGTGGCAGGCCAAGGTGAATCTGGCGGCGGGGCAGGTGCTTGACTTGAAGGATTTCGAAGCGGTGACGATCGATGTGCTTTCGCAACAGTCGCAAGTTTACATCGGGGAGGAGTTGCCCGCCGATGCGTGCCTGACGCGCGGATTGGTGGCGGGCCGGGCTTTGTCGGCCAACGATTTCAAGGCGCAGACGCTGGTGCGCCGCGGTTCGCCGGTAGTGCTGCGTTATCAACGCGGTGGACTGACGATTCAGTTGCAGGTTCTGGCATTGCAGGACGGAACGCGCGGCCAGGTGATTGCGGCGCAAAACACAGCGACCCGGAAGAAAGTCCTGGGGCGCGTTGCGGATGAAACCACTCTCGATTATGTCCAATAAACTGACATTGACGGTATTGTTCCTGGGGGCGTCTCTGCCGTCACTGGCGTTGGCGCAAAGCGGCTCGATCTGGCCCAATTCGGGCGCGCCGGGTTCGAACACCACTTTGTACGGTGACCAGGTTGCGGCCAGTGTGGGGGATCTGATCACGATTGTGGTCAATCTTTCCGCCGTGGCCACGCGCGACCAGTCGACCGATACGTCCAAGGCGGCCAGCGTCGCGGACACAATCACGGCTCTCGGTTATCCGGAAACGGGGGGATGGCCCGATTGGTATCGTTACCGCAACCAGGCGCCTCAAATGGGTTGGAATGCGGCGCAAAGTTACAAGGGCGCGGGCAAGATGAGTAATACGGAAGTGTTCACAACGACTATCGCCGCCCGCGTGGTCGATGCGTTGCCCAATGGGGTGTTGCGGATCGAGGCGCGCCGCCGTTCCGAGACGGGCAAGGAAAAGAGCGATCTCATTTTGACCGGCCTGGTCCGGCGACAGGATTTGTCGACGGGCAATTCGGTCTCATCCAACCAGATTGCCGATTTGCAAATCAAGCAGGAAGGCACTGGCCCGTTGAGCCGCAATACGCGCAAGGGCTGGCTGACTACGTTCTATGAATTCATCAATCCATTTTAAAGGAAGGCTGCGACCTATGTGGAAAATTGCTTTGATGACAATTTGTGTCGGATTGTTCGTGTTCCCGGATGGAGCCCGCGCGCAATCGCGGGTCAAGGACGTCGCCAGTATTCAAGGCGCGCGCGACAATCAACTGGTCGGCTACGGCATTGTCGTCGGCCTCAACGGTGAGGGCGACTCCGACAGTATTCTCATTCACCAGACTGTGGCCAATATGGTGAAGCGTTTCGGGGTGACGGTGAACGCCAATTCGCTCAAGGCCAAGAATGCCGCCACGGTCATGGTGACGGCGAAGATTCCGTCCAATTCCCGCAACGGTGACAAGATCGACGTGTCGGTCTCCTCAATGGCCGATGCGAAATCATTGCAGGGCGGCACGCTCTTGCAGACGCCGTTGGTGGCGCCGGACGGAACGGTTTACGCGGTGGCCCAGGGCAGCGTCTTCGTGGGCGGCATTTACGCCGGAGTCGGCGGTCCCGGCGGCGCGACAGTGACGAAGAATATTCCGACGGCGGGCGCTATTCCCGGCGGCGCTCTGGTGGAACGTGAAATCCCGACCAATCTTTTTCCCAACGGCGTGCTGGAGGTGGTTCTGCGCGAGCATGATTTCACCTCGGCGGTGCGCATGGCCAACGCGATCAACGAGCAGATCGGCCCGATGGCGCAGGCTGTCAGCAATAGCACGGTGCAGATTTTCGTGCCGAGGGAGGCGCAGGTCGAATCGCGCAGGATGGAATTCATCGCGCGGGTGGAAAACGTGGTGTTCCGGCCCGACGCGGCGGCCCGCATCGTCATCAACGAACGAACCGGGACGATTGTGGCCAATTCCCGCATTCGCATCGACCGGGTGGCGGTTTCCCACGGAAACCTGACGGTTTCGATTGTGCGTTCGCAGAATGTTTCGCAGCCGAATTCCTTTACCGGAAACGAGACCGTCAATGTCATCCCCGGGGGAGCCACCGCAGCGGCCAGTGCATCGACTTCCGCAACGGGCGCCGCTTCCGCGGGTACGGCGGTGACGGCTAATGGCAATACAGTTTACGAGAATGAGGCGGGCGGGCAAATCCAGGTTCCACCCGGAACTGAACCGCCGGCTGGTTACAGGCCGAAGATGAATCCGGCTGGTGGTGGGCAGAACGGTGGCGGTGTGCGCACGGTGGTGACCGATTCGACAACGACCAAGGTCGAGGAGGAAAAGAAAAATTTCGTCGTGCTCGACGATTTGCCGACGGTGGACGAGGTGGCGACAGCGTTGAATACGCTCGGCGTGACGCCGCGGGACATGATGTCGATTTTCCAAACCATGAAACAGGCCGGAGCGTTGCAGGCCGAACTGGTGCTCCAATGAACCCCGTATCCTTCGACATGACCCAGACGCCGCCCGCCATTGCCGGGACGGAGAATCTCAAGCCAGCCGATTGCAAACGGCTGTGGGGGGCATCGCGCGAATTGGAGGCTCAGTTCAACAGCTATCTGCTCGGCGACATGGGCAAGCGGTTGCCCGGTACTTCGGATTCGTTCGGAGGACAGATTTACGCGGGCTTTTTCAAGGACACGCTCGCCCACGAGCTCGCTTCCGGCCAGCACAACGGCATTGCGAAAATGATGTACCAGAATTTGACCCAAACCTTGATGAAGACAGAAGAGGCCAAAAAGAGTCTGTCCCAAACCCAATCTGAATCATGAACCCAAAGAGTCTTCCCCATAATCCATTGGAATTACTGGCGGTCTTCGAGTCGATTGTTGACGAGTTGATCCAGGACGAGCGCGAGGAGCAGGAGGCGATCCTCAAGCGTCAGACGGGCACGTTGCCGGTCATATGCGGCCGCATCGATCAGCATACGCTGGATTTAAACCGTGTGCAGTCAGTGCTTTCCGCCTTCTGGCCCAAGCCCAACGCCGCTCCAGAACTCGGCGAGCCGGGCCGCCGGACGATAGATAAGCTAAAGAAATTGCAGCAATTGACGATACAGAATCATTTGCTACTTGAACATCACTTGACATTTTTACGCGAAATCCACCGTGAAATACTCGGAATTAGCGACAAGCCGTTTTTATTGTACGACGACGCCGGGATGATGTCCGGTGAATGGACGGAATCCGGGGCGTTGTTGAACGCGAAGGTGTGAAAACCCAATAGAATTATGTCAAGCTCGGGACTCGGACTCAATGGCGCACTGGCAATGGGGGCTCAATCGCTGAGCAACCAGCAGCTCGGCGTTGACGTCGCCGGTCGCAATATTTCCAATGCCAATACCGATGGCGCCACCAAGCAGCGGCTGAATCTGGCGACCGATACGGCCCTGACCCAGAATCGTTACCAGGTCGGTACGGGCAGTACCGTGTCCAATATCCAGTCCCTGCGCAATTCGATTCTCGATGCGGCCATTGTCAGGGAATCGACGGGGGGCAGTTATTACAGCACCTTGTCGTCACAGACGACGCTGGCCGAGAGCGCGCTGGGCGAAAGTTTGTCCTCATCCGATACGACGAAGACTTCGGGCATCCAGCAGCAGTTGACTGATTTCTTTGACGCGTGGCAGTCGCTATCGTCTTCGCCAACCGATACGACAATCCGGCAGGAGGTGGTTTCCAAGGCCCAGATTTTGACTGCCGGATTGAACGGCGCTTCGACCAACCTGCTCAAGCAGCAATCGGATGTCGCCGTCGATGCGGGCGATTCGGCCGCGAACGCCAATGATCTGGCCGCTCAACTGGCTTCCCTCAATAAACAGATTTCCCGCTCGGAAGCCCTCTCAGGCTCCGGCACCGCAAACGATTTGCGCGACCAGCGGCAGGCG
>DBTH01000216.1:11737-14357 GCA_002306945.1 Methylacidiphilaceae bacterium UBA1321
AATTTGCGCGACCAGCGGCAGGCGACTCTGGAAAGCCTGCCCAAACTGGCCGATATTACGGTGACCACCGAGTCCAACGGAATGATCGATGTCGCCCTGACGGCCGATACCAGCCAGGTTCTCGTCAGCGGAGTGACTGCCGGAGCGACCGCCACAACGGTGACCCTGGGATCGGCTTACGATGCTTCGACGTCACCGGCACTGACGTTGACGGTGACCAGCAGTTCGGGCACGTCGACGCTGCCCGATGCGACGGCTTCGGCTGTCGGTGGTCAGATCGGGGCCGATGTCTATGTGGCCAATACCCTCATCGGTTCCCCCGACAGTGTGGGTAACACGGGCATGCTCGGCAATCTCGATCAGGTCGCCATCAATCTCGCCAACAAGGTCAATACGCTGCAAGGCGGTGGTTACGATAATTACGGCAATCTGTCGACTTACTCCATCTTTGGTACCACGACCGGGGCTGGCGATATTGCGGTGACTACGCAAGTCGCTGATGATCCCAATTACATTGCTGCCAGTTCCAGCGCGAGCAGCAAGCTCGACGGCAGTAACGCCACCAGCATTGCCAACCTGCGTTCCGATACGACGATTGTTCCGGCCTATCAGACCCTGGTGACCGCCGTCGGTCAGGAGGTCAGTCAGGCGTCTTCCAATGAGGCTTCGCAAAAGGTGCTTTATGATGCGATCAAGGCCCAGCGCAGCAGTGTATCGGGAATTTCGCTCGACGAGGAAACGGTCAGCCTCATGTCGTATCAAAAGGCTTACGAAGCGTCCGCCAAGTTTATCACTACCATTGATGATATGTTGTCAACAATTTTGGCCATGAAAACATAGAAGGATAGCCTATGACACGAGTCACCAATAACCAATATTCGCAGGAGTTCGTCTCGCAGTTGCAGGGACTGCTCAGCACGCAGAACAGCCTTCAGAAACAGGCTTCCAGCGGGTTAAAATTTTCGCAGGCTTCCGATGATCCGACCGGCTACAAACAGGCCCTGGTCATTCAGAACCGCTACGCGGGCAATCAGTCCTATCTCGATACGGTGAAGAGCGTTCAATCGATGGGCGAATACAATCACCAGGCGATGACCGATCTGCAAACCGCTCTCAGCAGCGCAAGCGAAGTCGCCACCAAGGTTAACAGCACCTACAGCGCCAGCGATCTGGGTGCGATGGCCGCGCAAATCGACGGTATCCTCAGCCAGGTTTCCGACATCGCCAATCGCCAGAAGGACGGCAATTATCTTTTTGGCGGCACCTCTAACGTGGAGCCGATCACGGTGACGTCGGGCTCTCCAAATACCTATTCCTATACCTCGGGCACCACTTCCGATGTCACGACTGTACAGATTTCCTCGGCGGGAACGACTCTCAAGACTGGCATTGTGGCCGGTTCCCCGACGGCGGCCTCGCCCTACAGCGGGTTCCTTTACGATTCGACCTCAGGTACCGATACGATTGCCACACTGACTAAGCTGCGCGACACGTTGACCTCGGCTGGCGATGGAAGTTTGTCGGTGACCGATGCGGTGGCGCAGGTCCAGGGGATGCTCAAGGACGTCAACGCCACGGTCGACCTGGCTTCCGAGTACGTCGGAAAGACTGCGGCCAATTTGCAATTGATCGACGCCAGCAACAAGACGCTGACCAACAATCTCCAGAGCGATAAGACCGATCTTTCCAGCGTGACCAGCGTTGACCTGGCCGATGTGGTCGCGCGGTTGCAGTCGGCTGAAACCAATTATTCTGCGGCGCTTCAGAGCGGGGCGTCGATCCTGAAGATGTCGTTGTTGAACTACATATAAAAACATGAATGCGATACAAGAACACGAGCTGGCCTCTTCCTCTGATTCGAAGATCTCTGGGGAGATTCTTGAAAAAGCGATCCATTTTCCGCATGGGTTGCCTGGATTCCGGGAGGCGCACCGTTTTGTGCTGACACAGACCGAAAAAGAGCGTCCGTTCGCGTGGTTGCGTTCGCTGGATCAGCCGTCGCTGGCTTTCGCGGTGATCGAGGCCTACCGGTTGGTGCCCGATTATGCCATCGATGTGCCGGACGAGGATTTGGCCGATATTGGCGCTCCCACGCCCCACGAATGCGCGGTTCTGCTGATTTTGCGTGTAGAAGTTGAAAATACTGTTAGGATTTATGCGAACCTACGAGCCCCCATCATCTTGAATATGAGCAAACGTCAGGCGCGCCAAGTGATTCTTTTGGATGCCGACAATTATTCGGAGTCGACGCTGTTTGAATTCGGCGTTAAAAAATAACCATGCTGGTCTTATCCCGGAAAGTCGGTGAGTCCGTCCGCGTAGCGGACAATATTGAACTGTTCGTCATCGCCATTGACGGACAGCGGGTACGTCTTGGTATCAAGGCTCCCAAGGAAGTTCGTATTGTCCGTTCCGAATTGGCCGAGGAGATCGCCAAGACCAATCAGTCGTCTGCCGTCGAGGTCAAGAAGGAAGCTCCCGACGTTCTTTCCGAGGCGGCCCGCAGTGTGGCCAAGCCTTGAACGGCCTGCTGTTTTTTCCGCCCGCCTGGATAATGTTCCGGCTTATAGCGTTTTAGACTGGGGGCGCTGCCCTCAGATCCCCCGCTAAAGGGTATGAT
>DBTH01000054.1 GCA_002306945.1 Methylacidiphilaceae bacterium UBA1321
TTGCCCCCCCGCTGAGAGCGGGCGTATGAAAAATCCTGGATGAACTTCCCGTCTTGCGTGCGGAAAGCCGGCGTCCAATTCTCGGGATAATACGCCGACCGCCACGAGAGCGACTCAGCCTTGCTCGAATTCAAAAAAATGCCGGTGAAAACAGCCAACAGGCAAAGAGACTTCCATTGCATACCGCAAGTGTAGACAGTCACAGAACCAAGGCAAAGCCAACAACCATTCAAACTGTTGTTTTCAGATCCCGACAACCACCGCTCACCGCCCGGTCACGGAGTTGATTCCGTCGCAACGAACGACTCCCGCGTTTTTCCTTCCGTCAAATCCCGCAGGACGCCCGACGCTTCATCCAGCGTACAATCCCGCCGCGCAAAGACAGTTCCGCCTCCGCTAGTCAGCGCTTCGTAATTCCAGGCGCGAGGCAACTGCTCCAGTTCGGACTCCAGTTGTAAACCGCGTTCCCGATCCAATCGACGACTCTCGTAGCGCAACGAAACCGGTTCATCGCCCTCAACCCTGGTCGTCAACCGACGCAATTGATTCACAAGCTCCAACTCGTCACTCTGCTTCAGGCGTTGCGCCGAACGTTCCCTAAGCCGCTCCAGCCACTCCCGATCCAGCATCCCCACACCAATCGACACCGCCTGCACCGCATCGGCAGCAATCGTTCGCGCAAGCTCCGCCTCCCTCGCGTCGTGTCCCTTGAACAAGGGAATCAGCACATCGGGTTCCACTCCCCGGCCTTGCACTGCCGCTCCGGTTACACGATAAAACTGCCGAAACGTCACCTTCAACTCCCCGCAATCGCCGATCCCTCCGCCAATCACACTCTCGAGCGGAACGACCCCCTGCATCGTGCCTTTACCAAAAGTCGCTCCGCTGCCGACAATCACCGCCCGCCGGTAATCCTGCATCGCCGCCGCCAGCATTTCCGCTGCCGAAGCCGTCTCGCCGTCGACCAACACCACCAGCGGCAACGCACACGCGCATTCATTCCTCGAAAAAAGCGTTCTCACACGGCCCTCTCGTTCCCGATACCGTGCGACCGGGCCTTCCCCCACAAACAATCCCGCCGCCTCCACCGCTTCGTCGATATTTCCACCCTGATTACCGCGCAAATCCAGTACGATGCCCTCCGCGCCTTTTTCCATTGCCAGCGACAGGACATTCTTTATCTCCAACGCGCACCCACGGTAAAAAACCGACAACCGGAGCACCGCGTGCCGCTTCCCCGTTTCCCGCTGCGTCACCATCCCCACCAGCAAACGCTTGTCCGAAACCTCGCCCTCGTTACGCGCCGTCGCCGTTTCGCGCAACGCTCCCGCTGCCCGTCCACGCACCGCGTAATACGCCGAATGCGGATCGTACGCCTTGGCCAGAGCGGAAAGATAATAATGCAAGAGCCGTCCCTCATCGAAACGGGACAATCGGACTTTTCGCTCATACGCCTCCGACAAAGCCGCCGCCGTCTCGCCCACCGTGCGCCCGGCCAGCAATTCATCCAGCCACTCCGACTTGATCCGCAACCGCCACAACTCGTTCGCCTCTGCAACAGTCCGGGGCCAACCCGCCCTTCGCCGATCCGGTACGCAGTATTCCTCCACGCCAAAGTCCGGAGACGACTTGAGCCATGGCCCTATAGACGCGATTCGCTCGGCAAACCGTTGTGCGTAACGCGACTGAATCTCCCGTGCGGGAGTCAAATCGCCTCGCCGTAAACTCTGCAGCATCACCGAGCTCATTCCGATGCAGTCCGGGGCCAATCCGTACCGCTGGGAAAACTCCTCCAGATCGGATTGAAGAAAAACCATGTGCTGCCGATCCAACAGATCGAAATATTGCCGCAAGGCGTCCCGGGCAATTTCCTCATCCAGCGGCCTGCCCGTATAATGAACCCGTGGCAAGGTCTCCGCGACGGCCTGGCAAATGCGATTCGGCGCGGCGACGTCCTGACCGGCATGGATCATGCACGCCATCCACGACCAGCTTACCAGCCACAGGGCGCTGAACCACCGTCCGCTATCTGGAGAATAAACACCGCTCATTCTCCCATCTGTTATCGGCAGGACGGTCTCTATTTATTGTGACTATTGAATATAGAATTCTTTATTTTTCAGAAGACCCATACTATCGCGGAACATCGCCCGACCCAGACCGTCCACCACCGGAACAAGCCTTATTGCCGGGCCTTGATCCATTGTTGCAGCTCTTGCCAGGCTTTGGCGTAAGCTTCCGGCAACGTCATCGGATTTTCTGGTGGTGAGTTGAATGTATAGGTGTAAAGCAAGCCCGCCGCGTCCTTGTACGCAACAGGCAACCGCGTCTGAACGGCAATCCACGCTTCGCGCACTCCGAACACATAGTGATAGCAGGGAATTTTTTCCTTGGGCTCAACCTTGTCGTAGTACTGAGACGTGACCCATTCCACTCCGTAAAAAGCAGTCACCGCCGCCACCGGACGCCCCTCACCATCAGTCATATTACTCAAGTCAACCGCCCGCACAGGTTGGCCCGGCAAAGCGTACAGGCAGTAGGAATCCACATACCAACGCTCGGACATTTCGTGACTACCATAGATTTTCTGTTCAAAACGCGTCTTACCCGTCTTGACGACGTGTATACTGGCAATGCGGCGATCCACCTTGCCGGGAATCACTGGCTGGTCGGGAGCCGGAGCTGGTAACGCTGTCAGTTTCGTCGAAACGAGCCAGTCACCATTCTCCGGAAAGACTGCCACAAACGGGGCGGTCGGCGGCGGAATTTCTTTGAAATTCAGCGTTTGCGCCATAACCCCGGTGGCCATAAAAAACGCCAACGCAAAGAATGTGAAGTAAATTCGGATGGTCATAAAAATCAGATTACATATTTACGATTTCGAGTTGTTGATCGACGATTTGCCCGGTTAACCGGTCGATGGCCAGATGCAGCCAATAGTGGCGCTCGCCTTCGACGACAAATTGATCGAGCCCTGTGGCGTTGGGCGGATAGCGCCCGACCTGTGCCATGATGTCGATCATCAGATTCCAGGTGCGGGTCTGGCCGACATCGGCCAGCGCACGGGTGACGGCCTCACGGCGGTTCTTGATGAACTGGTCGTCGGTTCCGCTGAAGTCGGATGAGGTCAGGCTTTCGACAAACTTGGGAATTTGCGCCTTGCCAATCAGCGGTCCGTTGGCCGATCCCGGTGCGGTATAGGCTGCCAGATCGGCGGCGATTTGCTGGGGCTAGGCCACATAGGAAACACCGAGAATATCGGCAACGGTATTACCCAGAAGCGCCTGAAGAACCAACGTATTCGGCGTGTTCAAATTGACGCAACCGGCAACAACATCGTTGTCGCCGGAGTTGACGGTGAACAGATCAAGCAGGGCCGCGTCCGCGCTGTTTTCGGTGAAGAAATTGAGCGTCTTCCACGGATCGTCGCGGAAGACATAACCGAGTTCGCCCACACTATAGAATGGGCGATTGAGGATCAGCGGACGATCTGCCGTACGCGTTGTGGAGAGCGCGTAGGGATTACCGACCCAACCGGCAGTGTTCGACGCAGCGGTAAAGAGACCGCTGTCGGCAATGCGCCGGATGCCATCCATGTCCGTATAGGAATTGTAAGAGGTCGCGTTATTGCGGCAAAGCGTCGCAGCGGAGAACGTACTGCTGGCAAAAAGAGCCTGATTAGCTGTCAATGCACGGCCGTTAGTCACACTCAACGAATCCACTGCCGATGACCAGAGAGAGCTGTTGAGAAATTTGGCCCACTCCGGCGTCGTAGTAGGCGTTGCCATCTGACCGTAATTAAACCGGCTGGAACGCGGGTCGCAAAGTTCATAGGCGTATTTGCGGAAATAGAAGAAATAATAGGCAGCGTTACTGGCGGGGGGATCCATAACCTGCATCGCCGGGGGTTGCGGTATATATACTTTATTAGCATTATCGTAAATCAACGCCTGGCCCATGTATTCAGTATATGGTTTCCAATCTTTCGTCATCCATGTATTGACCGCGTCGTTAATTCCCGCGTGATAGTTGTAGGGAATCCAGTTTCCGCTGGAATCCTGGTATTCAAGCCAGGCATTGAACTGACTGCCTGTTGCCGATCTGTAAGTCAGTAGAAGCCAACTCCACGCAAAGTCTGTGGTCCCGGCCACAGCATCAGATGCCTTATCGGTCGGATCGATATAGAAATTGCGCAACCGATAGCCGGCATAGGTATTTGATTGAATCGAAGGAAGCTTTGCCCACGACATCCCGTCCGCAGTACCGGTATCAAGCGTCTTGCCTACATCCGCTGGCATCAGCACATGCGGATCAGTAAACCCATTAATGCCTGTGCTGGACAATGTCAACGTCGCATCCAGAGTGACTTCATAGCCATATATCAGAGGCATGTTTCCAAAATTAAAGGGAATCTCATCATTATTGAGGCTGATGTTCTTGGCGTATTGATTAGCCACGCCTACATTTCCCTTCATTCGAAGCCGAATTGATGGCCGGGAAGTGACCGTACCCTGATGTGGATTGGAGAGACCGAAGGTAATATAACAACCCAGACTACTCGATGTATCTTGCCCAGCCAATTGGGCGAGCATGTTGAGGTATGGAAGATTCTCAATACCGACCGCCTGCCAGCGATCGTTCCATTTGAGACCCCATTCGCTGCCGGGTTGGGTATATTCGACAATAATCGGCATACTTGTGGAGTCATACTGCGACATCATCGCCGCGCCGATTCGGAAGATTTGGTAGGTCTTGCAGTATTCGTGGTAGGTGTAATAGACAAAGTTTCCCAAAGCGCTACCCTGGGAAATCTGACCATCCTTGCCCAGGCCGCCAGCAAGAATCCCCGCCTGAAGGAGTTCAAAGAAATTTGGTTCGCGGGGAGTCGTTTCCGCAAGAACCTCCGAAAGCGTCTTGATCCGTTTCTGCTCAGTGGTGCCGGTCGAGCCCACGTATTTCCAAACCTTGTAAGAGGAAGGATTGGGCAAGGTCGACACACCGGCATTTGCCGCGTTATATTCGGATGTGTCCCAGACCAACCCGAAGCAAGCCTGAATGGCTTCAGCGGTGCCTCCATTCTGCGGGCCGCTCGGGCCGATCCATTTCAGCCGGTCGAGTGGGAAACGGTGATAGACGAGCGGATCGCCCGCCTGGACGTTGTAGGTATACGATGTGCCGTTGAGCCGGTAGCTGGTAATGGTGTGCGGTGCCGTGTAGCGGATGAAGGGAATGAAAACATTGGTGGAGGTCGACGTGAGAGCGTTGTTTTTATAAGCGTAGACATTGCCCGTGCCGTTGTTGCCGCTCTTGTCGGAAGCGTTCCAGTACGGCCCCCAACTTGGCGCGTTGCGCTCGCGAGTGAAGGTGGTGAGGTTGGTCAACATCGTGGTGGTCAATCCAGCCACGTTGTTCTGCGCGGCGCGGATCAAATCCTGCCGACTGAGAAACGTGCTGTCTCCGGGATAGACCGCGCCGGGCGAATTCGTCGACAGATAGTTGCGAACGTAGTTGGTGTAAGTCGCCGCGTTGGCCGCCGAGGTTTTGTTGCGCCACGCCGTGAGCGCGGCCGGGTCGATTCCCAACACGCTGACATCGGCTCCAGCCAGAGTTCCCTTGATGGCCTGAAGCTGGTCGGAACTGAGTGCCGCGCTCCCGGTCTTGGGATAACCGGCCACGGTGATGTCGAGAAGACGGCCTTCGTCGTAGATGGCATAGGCGATGCGCCCGATGGCGTAGTTGGTATTCAATGCGGCGGGGTTATTGATGCTGCTGGCCGTCGATAGACCGAACGGTATCCCGGCGGCATTGGTAGCGCCGCCACGAGTCATAATGATCCAATAGGGAGCGCTGGCATTATTGGGAAAAGTGCCGAGATAGGCGCGACCCCAACGTGCAGTGCTGATCGAACGCCCGTTGAGCGAAGCGGTGGTGGTACTGATGTCCGAGGCGCGAAGCGAGCCGTTGAGCAAGCTGCCGGTAAAGAAGGGCGCGTTGGTGCTGATCTTGAGCAAACCGGGCATGGCGGAATTGGTTCCCACGGTCTGCGGCATCACGTTGGCCGAGGTGACGTTGGTGTAGAGCGGACGCAAGCTGTACGTGCCTTCGGGCGGAACGTCCTTGCCCATCTCGCTGCGCAACTGACCAATGATGAGCGCCAGACTGCCGCGGGCGAGTTGATCCGCCTTGGACGACTGGCTGTAACTGGCCGTCGAGGTGCGGTCGAGGCTCATCATGGAGACAAAGGATATGATGAGGATCGTCGCCAGGACAATCAGCGCCAGCGTGGCCACCAGGGCAATGCCTTGACGGCTGCGGGGGTTAATGATTGTTGAGATTGACATACAGTTCGAAAATTTTCAGCCCCGCCCCAAACCCGGCGGGATAGGTTTTCCAGTTCATCGTGGTGTCGGTGTAATTTTCCCAGATCGCCTTGACGCTGCGCCAACTCGTCAGCGAGGAAGCGGTGACGGTATTGTCCAGGGCCGAGCGCAAGGTCTGCACTTGCGTGGTGTTGAGCATTTTCAATGTGCGGTCATCGACCACGGCCAAAGTCAATCCGATGGCACGCAGCGGATTCGACGTACTCACGGTATAGGTCGTCGAGAGACTGCCGTCGGCATAAACAAAAACCACCCGGTAATCGACAATACCCGAGGCGGCATCGCGGGCCGTGGGCGTGTTACTGCCGAAGTCGCTCGTATTGCCAAAGGTGACGGCATTGGGTGTGTCGCTCCAGGTGAAATAAAGGTCGCCACGTTGCAAAGTACTCATCGCGGCAACGGTGCTCTGGTCACTGCCATAGGCATACTGCACCAGCGAAAGCTCCCGCGTCGTGCTGCCGCTCGGAGCGATGCCGAGGCGCTGGGTATAGAATTTAATCAGTGAGCCGCCCGAGCCATCGGACGGAAAGGCGCACAGATCGGAACGGAACAGCCCGGCCTGAATGTCGTTGGTAAAGAGATTGAGCATGGCGCGGGCCTTGGTGAAATTGTTCACATCGCGCTGCCCGTTGATCCAGGCATTGGAAACCAGCCCGGTGATCTGAGCCAGCATCACGATCAAAAGCGAGAGCACGGCTATGGCCGTCAACATCTCCACCATCGTGAAGGCCCTGCTAGCGGACCGGGATGTAGGTGAGAAGCTCATAGTTCTTGACCGCAATATTGGTGGTCTTCATCAAAGCCGGCCAACTCAACTTGATATAGACCTGGCAAACGTCGCGACCAGTCATCAGGTTGGTTCCGGCGTAGCAGGTAATCTGATAAGAGGCGTGGGCGGCATTGGTCAGCTTTCCGTTGGCCGCCACATATGTCGGCTGCCCGCCGTAAATATCCTGATAGGCATTAGTCATGACCGAAGCGGACAGGGCAAAGCCGGAAATATCATTGGTCGGCGACGCCATCCGCGTCGAAGTCAGAAGAGAGGCCAGATTAGTGGCCTGAATTTGATCTTCGGAGTCACGCCCGGTCTGCAATCCCGTCCCCAACAATCCCACCAGCGCTACCAACACGAAGGAGCTCAATCCGAGGGCAATCACGACCTCGACGAGGCTAAACGCCTTTGCGGATCGCCGAAAGAGGCTCTTGCGCATCGGAAGATAACGGGACGTCTGACAAAGATATTGGCGCAGGTTGGGCATGGATTGATTTTCAATGTGCCCGCCTTGAGTGCCGGACTCCCGGCCCTGAATCGTCGTGCGGAGCCACTTATGAGAGTATAGCCACCTGCATGCCCCGGGCCAACGGAGGGTAAGCCGTTTCATGGAGTTTCATCGGCGATAGACAAATGCCTGACCGGTTATACCGTTTAATCGTACAACGGCAACATTGTCCGGATTACTTAGCGTCTTATTTTGCGCAGGCTCCAGGGCGAACTCTATAATATCTATAGGACTACCCCCATTTTGTGCCTCGCCCGACGGGGTAAATACCAGTGTCTGCGAGAATGGCGACCGGGTCGAATCCCCTGGTAATTGAATATTGAAGGTCGTCGTCGTGGAAAGGGCGTTGAGCGATGTCACCACCGGTGTCAGAGGGAGACTGGTGACCTGGCTGGCGGTGAAGGCTCCCGCCTCCTTGAGCTGGATCTGCTGGAACGACTTGACCTTGCTGACCAATTCGAAACTTGTGCTCGGGACGTTGCCGTAGACGCCGGGATCGGTTCCGTCCCTGGAAGCCACGATGCTCACGTAAACCCGATCCAACCCGTCGACAACGCGCGTATGGAAAACCACCCAGACGTAGGTATGCTGGGCAATCGCATATTGCCTCGCCTGCTCCAGCACGCCGCCCACTTCCGTAACCGTCTGGTTCATGCGCTGGCTCTTGCTCATTGAGGAAAGAGCCGGAAGGCTGATGCTCGTCAGGATTATCATCAGCGCAATCACCACCAACAACTCCACCAGCGCAAAGGCACGGCTTCCCGCAGAATACACATTGGATCTATATCGCCTGTACATTGTAAGTCCTTTCCGATTTGGGAAGAAGGGAACCCGTTCTGTCGGTTGGTTGTACATTCGATTCGTTGGTTACCGCTTCCGGGTCGGCTGGCCCGGAAACGACATATGATCTTACGAATTCTGTTCGGTCTTGATCCTGCGCCAACCCGCCAGGACGCAGAGAGCCAGCACGCACATGGCCCAGGTCGTCGGTTCGGGAACGGCGGTGTAGTTGAGGTAGAGATTGGTGCCGTCCGAGGTCACGCTGAACGTGCCAGTGAAGGCGTTCTCGTTAAAGCCCGTGGTATCGACATAGAAGTCGGAAGCCTTGAAGTCGGTAATGCTACTAAACGTGGCGACCGTCCAGCTGTAATCGCTCTTCGAGTCCCAGCCGGTCAACGCATTGAGCGAATCGATCTGGAGTGTGAAATGCGTGGAGATCTCGCTCAGGTTAAGCGTCGAGCCGCTGCCGCTGATCAAGTCCCATCCCGTCGTGCCACCGGCAGTCCCCGTCAGGGAATTGATTTCCCACTGATAAATACCGCCATTGATGAAGTCGACATTGCCGACAGTCATTGTTCCAGTAGTGCTGTCGCCGGGAGCCAGCGCCTTGCCGGAACCGATGGCGTTATCCCCGGTCAGATTGACGCCGGTGAAGTTCGTGCCACCCAGAGTACCGCTCTTGAAGGTAAGCAGCCCGCTGAAGGTCGCGCCGTTGTTCTTGAAGGTGCCACCACTGACCGTCACGTTGCGATCCAGTGCGGTGCTGCTATTGCGGTAGTCGAACGTGCCGCCGTTGACAATGACGCCGCTGGTGCTGGTAATCGCTCCGTAGACTTTCATCGTACCGTTATTCACGGTCGTCGTGCCGCTGTAGGTATTACTCGATCCGTAGAGGCTCAAGGTACCGGTGCCGTTTTTCACCAGGCTGCCAACGCCATAGATATTGGCCGTCAACGTCGTCGCCGAACCGAAGGACAGATTGCCACCGCCGGTGACCGTCAGTGTGTTGTTACCATTGTTCGACAGATTGGTGGTACTACTGAAACAAAGATCATTTACTCCAGAATCGATTTGAATAATCGAATCTGCACCCAGAGCAACACTCCGGTTACTTACCGTCGTGCCAGTACCGGTTCCCGCCGACCATTGGAAAGTACCGCCATTCAGTAAAAGACTGTATCCGTTGGGTAGCCCTCCTGTATTCGTAACCTGGAGCGTACCGTCGTTAATATAAATACTCCCCGAGAAAACATTGGAGCCAGCCAGAACAAGAGTTCCATCACCGGATTTAACCAGTGCTGTCGTTC
>DBTH01000051.1:0-7412 GCA_002306945.1 Methylacidiphilaceae bacterium UBA1321
AGAAGAGGAGAGTGAGGGCGATGCGGTGGTTGGCGGCGAGCACTCCAGTGATATTGGGCGTCAGGTTGCTCAATGTGCGTACGGCGGCGCGCACGACGGTCGGGTTGTGGCCGGAACCGGGGAAAACGAGTCGCTCGACGTGGCAATTGCGCGCCTGAAGAAATTCCGAGAACGCTTTCCATCGCAGATCGGTCGAGGGGCAGGGATAGGAATCGACCATGGCGAGGTGGCGGTGTCCGAGGGAGTGGAGGTGGTTGGCGGCCAGTTCGGCGCCGGAGGCGTGGTCGCCGCGGACGCAGGAGAAATGCGAGCCGGTGACTTCCTGGTCGAGAATGACGCCCGGCAGGCCGGTGGGTACGAAACGCTCCAGAAACTCCAGGTTGTAATTCTGGAATTCCTCCAGGCTGGCGGCATTGCTTGGAATGTAAATCAGACCAGCCACTCCAGCTTTGCGGAGTTGGTCAAAGTAGAGATGAATCCGGTCTGGATGACCGTCGAGATGGCGAACCAGAATGTTGAAGCCAGCTTCCGAGCATTGCTTCTCGATGGAACGAATGACGCGACCGAAAAATTGCTCGTCCAGCTGCGGAACGATGATGCCGATGAGGTCGAGTTTTTTGACGGCGGGTGTTTGATTCGAGGAGGTCTTGAATGTACCGCGTCCGACGTGTGAGGAGATGAGGCCTTCGTCGGAGAGATTGTTCAGGGCCCGGGTGACCGTGGCCATGCTGACGTGGCTGTCCCGCATCAAGTCACGGATTGGCGGCAGCTTCTGACCTTCCGGGATCGACGCGATCAGTTTGCGCAACTCTTCTTCCAAGAGGGCGTATTTGGGGGATTTGCTCTTCGAATTACCTGCCATATCGATATTTGTGGCAATGTAGCGGAACTTTTCATCACTTGCAATTCCGCTGTTTTGCCACGTTTCTGCAGGCAGGGCGATCAGGGCGCCGGTGGATCGAAAATCAGCCAGCCGTAACCGGCCGGGTTAGTCGGAGTATGGAAGCGGGATTGGGGGTCTGACCAGATGCTGAGGGCGCGGCCTTGTTTGCCATAATCGTACCGGGAGAAATTCCCGCGCAGGCGCGACGGGGCTTTCCCGTCGGGAAGGAGGCGCTTGAGATCGGACCACGGGATGGCCAGTTCGATGACGTATCCGACAAAGCCATCGGTTCTTTCCCCCGCTGCGTAATGGCGCGAGACGAGTCGAAGGTGTCTCGGTTCCCAACCGACATTGATGAACTCGTCTGCCCGGAGCCGGTAATCGAGAAGATCGCCACGGGCGTTGATTTCAAAGCCGACCGATTCGATGATCTGCTGAACAGGGGGAGCGAGGAATAACTCGACGCAATCATCCATGTGGACGTACAGGTCGTCGTGCTGGCGAACCGTCTGCCGGATGTCGGTGTCCCATGCCTGGAACTGGACGTAGAGGCAGTTGGCGTCGTGGAGGAGACGGATCGTGGTTTTTTCCACCGTGAACTCCGGGTCGGATGTCAGGCGGGAAAGTTCGACGGGTGTGGTTTTTCCCCAAGAAGGATTGTCCAGATTTCCGTCGGTGAGGGGGGCTGTGGAGGTGAAGGGAACATGCAGTTGAGGGGAACCGCTGCGGTCGTCCGCAGACTGGATTCTTTTGGACGTCAGAATCAGGCCGAAAATAGAGAGAAAGAGCAGGACGGACAGAATCCAGACGATGCCCCTGCGAAAGCAGTTCCAGGACGGTAAGCGCATGATGGATTCCAAAAGGCCCATCACGGTTCTACGACCTGGAGGGAAATATCGTCAAGCCACACTTCGGGCACGTTGAAAGGAAGAACGACGCTGACGGTGATGTTCTTGATTCCCTTCGGAGCTTTCCAGATGAAATCGACTGTCTGCCAGTCGTTGAGAATGGGGGAGAATTTGCCGTGCGGGTCGACTTCCCATTTCTGCGTTCCATCGGTATAGGTGACATTGATCGAGAGAGCCAGATAGGCGTCGGCCTTGATAAGCGGAGCGTTCTTGTGGAGTTTCAACGCTCCCTTGATATGGAGGGAGCTTCCTTCCGGGATATTCGACTTGAGGGGGAAGCGACCCCAGAGGCAATACGTTTTCGTCGGAGAATTGTTTTCCTGTGGAGGGACGGTGATCTTGAGGGAAGCGGAGCCGCTTTTGGCGGTGGCTGAATCGATTTCGAGAGTCGGGTAGGAGGATTTGTCGACCGGAGCATCGCACTTGATTTCCCACCCGCGATCCAGCGGAGAAGATTCAAAGCCCCCATCCGGGACGAGATTCTTTCCAGAGTCCTGGGCAAACGCCGTGACGACAGTAGCCAACAGAGTGGGGAGAATACGGGAGAAAATCATGTTTTAATATGTATCGAATCAATTCAAAGTCAAGACGAATAATACGACCGTAGAGTGTAAAATTAAAGTACTTATAGCTCTAAAGAAAAACAATCTATACAATAATATTGTATCGAGATAAATGTTGACAGGTAAAGCTGGAAGTGAATAATGGCAATTGTAACCACCACCACCGAAATGCTTATGAAAACAAAATTCTTCTGGGTTGTATTTGGGCTGTATTGCGGTCTTTTATCATTGCTGCCTGGAGTTCAGGCGAAAACGGTGTATTGGCAGGGGGCTTATCCCAGCGCCACCTGGGATACGACCTCGACTTACTGGAATACCGTCGATAATACGGCTCCGAATACGACCTTCTCGACTGGTGATGACGTCGTTTTCGGAAAGTATAATTGGTATAGCACGACATCAAAGAGCGCCACGGTCGATTTGAGCGGCGGTTCGGTCGCGGCGAATTCGATTACGTTCAACATCCCGAGCGGCACATCGGGCATTCAATACACGATCCAGAACGGAACGATCAATTTGAGCAGTAGCGGAACCAGTCTTTCCAAGACGGGGGTGCGTGGGGATACGGATACGATCAGCGCGGCAATTGTCCTGGGAGCTTCGACGACCTGGGATGTTCAGGTTGGCCTGGTCAAAATCACCGGACAGGTAAGCGGTAGCGGCTACAACATTACGAAGACGGGAAGCGGTGCGATTGAATTGTCCGGTTCGTCTTCCAATACCTACGGAAATCTCACGATTGCGGCAGGCACGGTATCGAGTGCCATGACGACGGGTAACTACGCTTTTGGCGGAGACCTGATCATCGGCGATGGTAGCGGGGCCGCGGCGAGTGCCGGTTGGTACAGCACGGGTACGGGTGGCAACGGCTACCAGCAATTGGCTGGGAAAAATGTGACGATCAACAGTGATGGTGTGTTTTATCTGGGTACGGGTGGCACGAACAAGATTGCTACCCTGACTCTGGCGGGTGGTTATGTTGTGGCTTCGTCCGGAACCCAATACTTGAACACAACCAAGATTATCGTTACGGCCGATACGACTCAAAGCCAGTCGAGCGTGGGGGCGATTTATCTGGGTGATAGCAGCGGTCGAACCGAAATTGCTATCAATAGCGCGGTGACATTGACGGTTGGAAACGTGCTGGCAACCGATTCCATACTGAAAACCGGAGACGGAACTTTGGTTTTGAGCGCTGCCAATACGTTCAATAATACGACGATCTCCACTCTGATACGCGCCGGAACAGTGCGCGTGCTCACTTCGTCAGTCGATTTGTCCGCAGGCGCCCTCGGGCAGAACACGACCAATACGGCCAGCCGTATTGTTGCTTTGGGCGATTCGAGCAGTGGAACGTCCGCGATCTCCTTGTTGAACGGTGCGAGTGGAATTACAACCCAGCGCCAGATTAGCGTCTCGTCCTCCGGAACCGGAACGGTCACGATCGGTGGCGATCATACCAGCGGAGTGTCGACCTTCTCGGCCTACACGGGATCGAGCTCGGTGGTGTTGGGCCGCAGTGCGAATCTACAGGCTGCCACAGGCGGAACGGTGGTTTTCGCTAATTCGATTACAGGAACCGGCGGCGTGACCAAGGTGGGTGGTGGTACGGTGATTTACACCGCTTCCAATACCTATTCGGGAACGACCGACATCAAGGAAGGTACATTGGCCTTGAGCGGAAGCGGTACGCTCGGTTCGAGCGCGGTCACGTTGCGTTCGGGTGCGACCTTTGACATCACGAGCTTGTCGGCTTCCACTTATACCATTACCCAGACCTTCAGTGGTGCGGGAGCCGTGGCGGCGACCGGCAAGACTCTTCAACTCGGGAGTGTGGTTTATGTGGGAGGAGATTCGGCTAACGGTTTGCTAAGCGTCACCGGTGGCTTGACGCTGCAGGTTGCCGCCATCACCTACTTCGAACTCGACGGGACGGGTCGTGGAACGAGTTTCGATGCGATTGATGTCAGCGGATTGCTGACTCTCGACGGAACGATTGTAGTGACCGGGTCGGGATTTACCACTGGTGACAGCTATCAGCTATTGAGCTGGGGTTCGATCGATTCCAGCAGTTTCAACTTGCTGACGGATTTGATCCTGCCGACGCTCTCGAATGGTTTGGAATGGAATACCACGAACCTCCTGACGACAGGGACAATTTCCGTTGTGCCCGAGCCTTCGACCTATGCGCTGCTGGTTTTTTCGTTCCTGTCCCTCATGTGGGGACGCAAGCTACGCCGCAGGGAAGTTTAAACAAAGAGCAATCCGCATTTTGGAATCCGACTGGACGTGCGCGGGAAAATCTGTTTCTCGTGCGCCCCAAGATAGAGATCTGAACAGCAACACAGACATGCCAAAAAAAGATGGTATAGTGATTTTGATTAATATTTCCACTTACTTTTATAGAGTTTTAAATAATTCTATAGGCTGTCTTGGCCGAACTTCTTTATCGACGGCAATGAGATCTCTTGTGAACGTGAGGACTGCAGCAGGGATTGACACACCCCCGCACTTCGTGTCGGCCCCTCTTGATAGAGGGGATTCCTGCTATCGAAACTTTCAGATGCGAAAGTCCCCTCTATGAAGAGGGGTGGCGCGTGAGCGCCGGGGTGTGTCAATCTTCACCAAAGTTCTAACGGCCACGGTTTTACTTAATACGCTCAAGTAGAAATGATAAGAGAAATCACTATACCGCTCATTTACATTGTCGGCGATAGCATTTCAATGCACTACGGGCCGTTCCTTGAATTCTATACGCAGGGACGTTTCCGGATCATGCGTCGCAAAGGGGATGCGGTGGCGATGCAGAATCTCGATATTGCGCAAGGGGCCAATTGCGGGGATTCGCGCCATGTCCTGGAATTTTTAGAGGCGCGGTTGAAGCTGGGCGATTTCCAGCCCGACTTGTTGCTGCTCAATTGCGGCCTGCATGACATCAAGCGTGATTTGGCGAACGGGGCGATTCAGGTGCCTGAGGAGGAGTATGCCGGGAATCTGCAGAGGATAGTCGATTTGTTCCGGTCTCACTCCTTGCCCTTCGCCTGGATGCGCACAACGCATTGCGTCGATGAGATTCACAACGTCAAACATGCCCCGCCGGATTTTCGCCGTTATGCGGCGGACAATGAACGCTACAATCAACTGGCTGACCGGGTGATGACAGCGGCGGGCGTTCCGATGATCGATCTCAACGGGTTTACGCGCCGTTTGGGAAGCGATGAAGAACTTTTTTGTGATCACGTCCATTTTCAGGAACCCGCACGAAAACTTCAGGCGGCGTTTATCGCGGGATGGTTGTCATCCTGGGAGCAAAAGAATCATTAACAGACTATTGAAAAAGGAGATTGCAATGAGCGTTGCCGATTTTTTCGGAAAAAGCAGTATTCAGTCGACCCATTATATCGCGATTGCCGCACTTTGTGCCGGATTTGTCTTCGGTCAAAATCTATACGCACAGGAGGCTGTCAGTGTTCTTTCCTATGGTGCGATAGCCGATGGCCTTCAGACTTCCGCGGCGACGAATACGACGGCCTTTCAGGCCGCGCAGGATCAGGCGAAGACACTCGGTAACGGCGCGTATGTCTATATTCCGGCAGGCACGTATGTCGTGGGGCAAATCCTTTTCGATTCCGGGGTCGGCTTTCTGGGTGAAGGTTTGACTACGATATTGGTGGCAAAGGATGAACTGGGTGTGGCGTCGTCGATTTTCAAGCCGCGAACGGCGACGACGGCCTTTACCGAGAATGTGTACTTTAAGAAAATGAAACTTTTGGGAAATAGCGCGGGTCAGCATGCGGGCGGCCCGACAACGAATGCCAGCGATACGCGGCATGGGATAAGGCTTGTCGCCTGTCGCAATTGTCTGGTTCAGGATGTGTGGGCGGAAGATTTTGACGGCGACGGCGTCTATATGGGCAATCAGGTGGCCGGTTCCGGATTGCGGGCGGAATATAACACGATTGAGCGGGTCATAGTTAAAAATAACGTCCGCAATGGGATGATGATCGGAACGGGAGTTTATAATGTCATCAGGAATTGCACATTCGAGTCGAACCAGATCGGAACGCTGACGACGAGCGCCAAGTACGCTCCCAGCATGTATGCCAGCGCCGAGCTTGATCTCGAACCCAACGCTTCCACTGAGGTGTGCAGCGATAATAGCATCGAGTCGTGCACGTTTCTGAACGGAAATTACCGGGCGATTCAGATCACCCGCCCGATTGCGCTGGAGATTGCCCGGAACCGGATCGTAAATAATACGTTCACGAATTGTTATCCGGCGCAGATATATATGAGCGCGGATGTCATTGATTCCACTCTGATCCGGGGAAACAGCTTTACGGCCAGCGATCCATCCCAAATGAAATACCATATCCGCGTGTGCAAGTCGGATAATACAATGATCATTGGCAACACGTTTGTTGGCGGTTGCAACGGAGTGTCTTCATCCAGGGCAATCAATATCGACCAGACCGTTTCGGGAACCATAATGACGTTTAATACGTTTAATTTCACCGGAGGTAGTGGCGACGGGAGCGCGATCTTCACCGATGCGACGTGCACGGATTCGGAAATCCACAGCAATACGCTCTTGAATGGCGCTCATTATGATTTGAGAGGGACAGTAGCCGCCACGTACGGTTTCGAGGCGGAATATCTCTCGGTCAGCACCAGTTCCGGAGCAGTGAAAACGGTCTGCTTTGACGAAAATGCCAGCGCGGAGCAATATGTGAATTATGCTTCGCAGGCGGTGGGAGATTTTATTGCTTATCCGCTCACTGTTCCTGTGGCCGCCACGTACAATGTGAAGGTGAAGGCCTATTGCAATGCGAGCGAAGGGACGGCAACGTTATTGATCGACGGCGTTGCGCAGGGCTGTTCGATGGATTTCTATAGTCAGGACGCCGATTATGCGGAGTACGATTTGGGGACTTATACATTTGGTTCAAGCGGAACGCATGAATTCCGTTTCTCGGTTGCCGGGAAAAACGGCAGCAGCAGTGGCTACCAGATGGTGCTGGATCGAATATTATTAACCAAACAGTAAAGTGAGTTCGC
>DBTH01000051.1:7659-18299 GCA_002306945.1 Methylacidiphilaceae bacterium UBA1321
CCAAACAGTAAAGTGAGTTCGCAACAGACCATATCAGTTGCAGCCTGTGGTGCCGATTCCACTGCCAGTCAATGCTCGACTGAAGCCATCCAATCATGCATAGACCGGGCGGCGCAAGTAGGTGGAACCGTCGTTTTCCCCAAAGGACGTTACCTTTCGGGCGGATTGATTTTGCGCAGCGGCGTCACGTTGCAATTTCTGGAGGGAAGTGAATTACTTGGAATTTCGGACGTGGAGGCTTATCCCCAGCGGACGATCTGGAAGGATTCCCTTCATCCACTTCCGCACCGGGCGTTGCTGCTGGGGGAAAATGTCGAAAACGTTGCCTTGCTCGGGCCGGGAACGCTCAACGGGCAGGGCGGTCTTTTTTCGGGCGACGGACAGTCAGGTGACAAATATCTGCGCCCGGTTGTTATCCATATTCGCAACGGACGTCATATTCGGGTGGAAAATCTGAAGCTGAAAAATTCGGCCATCTGGATGCAAAGTTACGAACGGTGCGAGGATCTGCGGATTCACGGCCTGACCGTCGATAATGTCTCCAGCCATTGCAACGACGGGCTGGATATTGTTTCCTGTCGGGATGTTGTCATTAGCAATTGCCGGTTGTGTGCCGACGACGACGGACTTTGCTTCAAGAGCTTCGAGAATGTTCCCTGCGAATCCATAGAGGTCAGAGACTGTTTCATTTCCTCCCATTGTAATGCGATCAAAATCGGCACGGAATCCTATGGGGATTTTCGCCATATCCGGGTGAGTCATTGCGTCGTGAGTCCCATGGAAAATACGCAGACTTTTTGGGGCTGTCGTGGGGGACTTTCTGGGATTCTCGTCAGCAGCATGGACGGGGCGGTAGTGGAGGATGTTTGCTTCGACCATATCCGGATCCAGGGAACGCGTTGTCCTGTTTTTATGCGACTTGGTGATCGGGGGAGGGTGTACAATCGCGCCGACAGCCGCAAACAGCCGGGTTCAATCCGGGCGATTTCCTTTCAAAATATCGAGGTGAGTAACGGCGGAAGCATGGGGCTGGAAATCAGCGCCATACCTGGAACTCGAATCGAAGAGGTCACTTTTGCCGAATGTCATTTCGAGTTTACAGGCGGAGGTCCAGTGGAACCGGAGTGGACGGCTCCCTGTCCAGTGCCTGAAGTGGATGCGGCAGCCTACCCCAATCCGGGGATTCACGGGTACCCGCCGAGTTGGGCGATGTTTGTCCGGAGGGTGGCTGGATTGAAAATCAATGGGGGGAGTTTTGGACATCGATCATCTGAGATCCGTCCCGCGATCATTGCCGATGATGTTCAAAACCTTAAACTCGACGGCGTGAAATTTCCAGAAAATGGAGGGCAAGCCATACAATGGATTCCACAAGGAAATGAGCGGCCACAGCCAGTATTTAGCAAGTTGACCAATCCCCGCTTGTTGTCGAGATACCAGAGATAAGAGGGACTCGAAGGAACGCCGTTTTTCCCTTCTCCGAAGATACCGGGATACAACGGATTATTTTAATCACTGGGGGTTTAATTCCCCGCCGCTTGCGGCGAAAGGGGAAAGAAAATAAATTGCATAAGGATTATCAAATTAGCCTATTCTGAAAATACCCCGCAGCTTGCGGCGGGGATTCTTTATTTGTTTTGGAGCAGGTTTTGTTGGTTCATCCACGTCATGGTTTCACTTAAGTTGCGGCCGTGGAATACCGTACCGTCACCCAATCGATTGATTCTCTCGTGAGCAAGACTGCGAAAGAGTCGTCGCATGTCGATAGCCGGAGCCTTCTTCCAAAAGTTGACGGCCTTGATCGATGATGCTTTTTAAGCGTAACTCGAACCAATGGCGATAGAGATAGATGACCGGGTAAACGAGAAAGTCGGTCCCAGTCGGGCTGGCAGCGAGGGATTCGATGAGACGTTGAGCGGCTCGAAGATAACCTTCGGTCATCAATTCGTGCGTTGCTCCGGGATAGTTCAGACCTGCTTTGAGTTGCCAATCGCTGTCGCCGTTAAAGAGGGATTCGTGGCTCAAGACTTCCCGTTATGCATTTCGGAGGATCTATGGCGTATAATTTCGACCCTATTCCAAACGATTTCAAAGCAACCCAAACAGTTACTGGATTTTCTCAACTTCTTCATAGCATGCTGATTATGAAGAAGTGCGCTCGAGAGGACTCGAACCTCCATGGTTTTACCCACTAGAACCTGAATCTAGCGCGTCTGCCATTTCGCCACGAGCGCGTTTTACTCCAGCCTGAAATGGCCGGGTTTGGTTACTTTAAGACATACGGCGTTAAGCTGGCAAGGAGAATTGAATCTGCTGGGGCATAAATAATGGCGCTCGGGTGTTATTATTTATGACCCAACAGGAGGGGCGTTTATTGGCGCGAAATCTCTTGTCAATTGGGCCACGCCGTTCATTCTTGCCTGATTCTCAGGGATGTTCCGTATATCACAGATGAATCGGATCGGGTTACCGTTGCGCTTCGGATGCAAGGGAGTGTGGTGGTTTTGTCTCTGTCTTCTTTTCTGGTGCGTCACTTCCTTGATGGCACAAGCGGCCTCACAGGCTTTAATTGTCGTTGGTTTGACCGGATCGGAAACCGACCGGGATAATTTCGTTTCGATTGCGGATCAGGTGCGCAAAGGACTGGTTCAACGCGGTTTCAAACCCGAGACAATCACTACGCTCGGCACCGACGCCAAAAACAAAATTTCGCGCGAAGCGATTCTCAAGGCGATTCAATCGACGGCGGGTTCGTTGCAGACGGCGGACGATTTCTGGTTGATTCTGCTCGGCCACAGTGGGCGCGCATCGGACAATCAACCGGCTTTTCAAGTCAAAGGGACGCGATTGACGGCGGGTGATTTGCAAGGGGCGTTGCGCGGATTGAAGGCGAGGCAGACGATTTTTATCGGGACGGAAAACGGCGCGGCGTACATCCCGCTTTTGAAGAATGACCGGTCGTTGATTCTGGCCGCGACGGATGCGGAAGGGGAGATCAATCAGCCGCGGTTCCCGGAGAAATGGGCGGCGGCGTTGTCGGAGAATCCGACGTGGACTCCGGTGCAGGTGGCGGCGCGCGCGAGCCAGTTGGTCGAGAAGGAATACGAGAGCAATATGTTGGCGCAGGGCGAAAACGCTAAGCTCTACGATCCGATCAGCGACAAGATTCTTTCGGCTCCGTTCGGTGTGAAGGATCTCAGTTCCGGCTTGGCGGCGCGGCCCGGTGCTCCCGGTTTGACGCCGGTCGATCCGGCTGACATCGATATTCCGAAGGACAAGCAGCGTTATCACCGCGAGGCGGCCACTGCGGAGACCAAGGCCATTATCGCCGAGGCGCACAAGGCGGCCAATCCCGAAGGTCATTCGGCTCTTGTGATGCAGGAGTCGGTCGATTACACGGTCAATCCGTCTTTCGTTACGGTCGAACAACATTTGTTGCGCGTCTACATTGCCAATGAAGAGGCGGTCGAGGAATGGTCGCGCTATTCGTTTCCGAACGATCCGGGGTTGGTGACGTCGAAGATTCCTTCCGCGCGGGTGATTTTGCCCGACGCTTCGGCTTTTGTGATGAACGTCGACAAGGTCAGCGGAACGGTCGATTCCGGCCCGACCTGTTCCTCGTGTCCGGTGCGGTTGCTTTTGCCCGAGGTGCATGCCGGTTGCGTGGTCGAAGTAGCCTGGCGCATTGAGGGGCAATCGCCTGGTTCGCTACCGTTTTTTTACGAAGAGATTCCCGTTCAGCGGCACGTTCCGGTGTTGCATGCCGACTATACGGTGAAGGTGCCGAAGAAGGGCAAGTTCAAGTATCGGTTGAAGAATCTGGAATCGGCCCCGGTGGTGAGCGAAACGGAAAATTCGCAAGTGGTGAAGTGGGCTTTCCCGAACGGCCTGCCTGCGTTCGAATCGTTGCCGTACGATCCTCCGGCGCGCGACATGGTGGCGCTGTTGCAAATCGGCTCGATGGAAAGCTGGAACGATTTCGTCGCGTGGTTCCGGCGCATTGCCAAGGACAGTGACAAGTCCGGGCCTGAAGTGGCGGTGTTGGCGAAGGAAATTTCACGCGATCACCCGAAGCGTGCGGACAAGATCAAGGCGGCGTTCGAATATGTTTCGGGTCTGCGTTACGTGGCGATTGAAATAGGCGTTCACGCGTTCCGTCCCCGCACTCCGGCGGAGGTGCTGAACAACCGTTACGGCGATTGCAAGGACAAGGCCAATCTTCTCGCGGCACTGTTGCGCGAAATGGGCATTCCGTCATCGATAGCACTCATCAACCGCATGTCATCGACCGATGAGGATTTCCCCGGCTGGCAATTCAATCACGCGATCACCTATGTTGCGCCCGCGCCCGACCAAGGGCAGAAAGAGGGTGTCTGGCTTGATACGACCGACACGACAACTCCGTATGGATTTGTTGCGCCGGGAAATCTTGGCCGTACGGCGCTGGTGTTGCCGCCGAACCAGGTCAACGGACAATTCCTCGCGGTGACCGATCCGAACCGTTCCGTCACGCAGCAGCAGGAATGGTGGGAATGGGTTCAGGGCGACAACGGCCAGTGGACCGGCACGCTCAAGAAGGAATGGGGCGGCCTGGCTGAATATTCGCAGCGGCTCGAACTGAAAGGAAGGACTCCGGCTCAGCGGCAATTTTTGTTGCAGGAGGATTTGACCGAGGAAGCGCTCGGGGTGGATTTCACCACTGTGGCGGTTTCGGATGTGACCGATCTGTCGGTGCCGTTGCATTTGACGGCCAATGTCACCGGTCGCGATCTGGCGTGCCGGGTTCTCGGTTCCAAGTTGCTCACCCAGATGGCTCCGCCTGTGCGAAACCGCGCTCTCGTTCTCAATGACGGCCAACCGCTTGAAGCGATGCGCAAGGTGCGACTGGTCTTTGCCAAGCCGGTTCCGGCGCCCGCCCGCAAGGAGTTGAAGTCGGTCGTTTGGGACGGCTGCGGTCTGCAACTCGACTACCAACAGCGTTGGCTCGATGAACGCACCTGCGAGCGGGTGGAGAAGATCGCTTTGACGAAACCGGTGATTGCCAGCCGCGACTACGCCTCGGTTCGAGTTGGTCTGCAACAATGGCTGCGGCAGGTGCGTGCCGCCCAGGAGGCGCTGCCCGAATAATTTTCAATACACGACGGAAACCCAATCTATGACCTATACTTCTCCTCCCATCTCGGAACAACAAGTGACGGAACTGCGCCAACTGGCCGCGCTGCACCAGCAGGTCAAAGGCGAACTGGCCAAGCGGATCATCGGCCAGGACGAAATCATCCGCGATCTCTTCGTTGCTCTGATGGCGCAAGGCCACAGCCTGATGGTCGGCGTTCCAGGGTTGGGCAAGACGATGCTCGTCAAGACGCTGGCCGACATCCTCGATCTGCGATTCAACCGTATCCAGTTCACTCCTGATCTGATGCCGAGCGACATCACCGGTTCCGAGATTATTGAGGAGAGCGGCGACGGGAAGCGCGCGTTCCGGTTTGTGCCGGGCCCTGTCTTTTCCAATCTCCTGCTCGCAGACGAAATCAACCGCACACCGCCCAAGACCCAGGCCGCTCTGCTCGAAGCGATGCAGGAACGCCACGTCACGGTCGCGGGCAAGACCTACGCGTTACCATCGCCCTTCTTTGTCCTCGCCACGCAAAATCCGATTGAGCAGGAGGGCACCTATCCGCTTCCGGAAGCGCAATTGGATCGCTTCATGTTCTGCCTGCGGATCGATTATCCGACACCCGAGGAAGAGGTCGACATTATGTTGCGCACGACTGTTGGCGCGGAGGCGGTGCTGGAAAAGCAACTCGATGCGGAACAGATTTTGAGCATGCAACAGGCAGTTCGCGCCGTGCCGGTGCCGACATCGGTGGCGGAATTCGCCGTGCGGCTGGTTCAATCAACCCGGCCGCAAAGTCCGACCTCGCCCGAACTGGTGAAGCGTTATCTCCAATGGGGAGCTGGTCCGCGCGCTTCGCAATATCTTGCGTTGGCGGGTAAGGTGCTCGCGGTGCTCGACGGTCGTTTCAACGTTGCGCAGGAGGATGTTTCTTCGGCCGCGCGGATGGTGTTGCGCCACCGGTTGATTGCCAATTATCACGCTGAGGCTGACCAGGTAACCACCGACCAGATCATCGATCAATTGGTCGAAAAAGCCGGTTGATTCGTTCCGCAATTTTATGGTTGGCACGCTGACATTGCCGTCGATGAAGCCGCTCGACATCGAGTTGCTATCCGACTTGCCCGGTCTTGAACTCAAGGCTCGCTATGTCATGGACGGTTTCCTGAGCGGTCTGCATCGCAGCCCGTACAAGGGCTTCAGCGTGGAATTCGCCCAATACCGCGCGTATCAGCCCGGAGACGATCTGCGGCGGCTGGACTGGCGGTTGTACGGGCGCACGGATCGCTTGCAGGTGCGCGAGTACGAAGCCGAGACGCAGATGCGGGTCATTGTCTGCGTAGATGTGAGTCCGTCGATGCGTTACGGCAGCGCGACGAAAGGACTGACCAAGCTCGATTATGCAAGGATGGTGGCGGCAAGTCTGGCGATGTTGGCTCAGCGGCAGCGCGATGCCGTCGGTCTGGCCGTGCTCGGAGGGAAGCTGGAGGATTTCCTGCGGCCCAAGTCGTCGCTGTCGAATTTGCATACCCTCTGGTCGTTGCTCGAACGCGATCCGGGCCGCGTGGCTCCCCGGTTGGCGGCGAGTTTGCAGGAGGCGGCACCGCTGATGCGCCGGCGGGGAATTGTGGTGATCCTGAGCGATTTTTACGAGGACATGGAACCGCTCCGCGCGGCCCTGCGGCGGTTGCGCCATGCGCGGCACGATGTGATCGCGCTCCAGATTCTCGACCCGGCAGAGATCGATTTCAATTTCGAAGGACGTGGCACTTTCGTCGATCTGGAAACCGGGGCGCGGATCAAGGCAGGTGTGGACGAAATCCGGGAGAGTTACCTCGAACGGTTCGGGAATTTCCTGAAAGAGACGCGCGAAATGTTCCGCGATCACGGGGCCGACTTTGAGCTCTTGCGAACCGACCGCGATCCGTTGCCTGCGTTGAGCGCCTATCTGGCGCGGAGGGAGCATTTGCTCTGACAAGACGATGAACTGGCTCTTCCCCGGATTTCTGATGGCCGCGGCTCTGGTGGGCGTGCCGGTCGTGCTGCACTTTTTGCGCGGCAAACCGCGAACGATCATTCCGTTTCCGACATTGCGTTTTCTCGGGCCGAGCGCTTTGCGCGAGACGCGGCAACACCGGATTCGCCGCTGGCTGACGTTGCTGATGCGTTGCGCGTTGATCGCCCTGCTTGCGGCGGCGTTTGCGCGGCCGTTCTGGGCGAAACCCCCGACGCTCAATGGGAAGGCCATGGTGATTGCCGTGGACAATTCGTACAGCATGACGGCGGTGGATCACTGGGCGAAATTGAAGGTGTGGGCCGCGTCGCAGCTCGGCGGATTGAAAGCCGGTGACCGCGCGGGAATTTTGCTGATGAACCCGACTCCGCGCTGGCTTGTGCCGATGACCCCGAATCTCGAACAGGTTCGCACGGCCATGGCCACGCTCACTCCGGGTTGGCAGACAACGCATTACGATCCAGCGTTGCGGTTGGCGGGGCAAACGCTCGCCCAGACCGCAGCGAAACAAAGAACTCTCGTGTGGATGGGAGATCAACAGCGGCTCGGTTGGTCGGGTGTCGATTTCGCCAAGCCGTTACCCGCCGGAGTGAAGATTCTTTTCCCAGACGAACTGCTTCCGGTGGCGCAACAAGCCGCCATCACTCGTTTGCAGGTTGGCGGCACAGATCGGAAATTCGTCGTCGAGGCGGCGGTGCGGTTGTACGAACCGGTGGTGGCGAAACGAACGCTTGTCCTGCGCGAGGGAACAAAAGAATTGGCCCGGCAGGAGATCGAGTTGAATGTTGGCGACGAACAGAAGGTTGCGATTTCGATTCCTAAGGAACCGACGCAAACGGAACTCGCGTTGACGGCAACGCTGGAGCCTGTGGACAATCTGCCTGCAGACGACAGCGCCTACGCGGTTTTTCAGGGCGAACAGGGCTCGAAGATTTTGCTCGATACGGTGGAAATGGCCGAGAACGAGGCCGATTATCTGGCCCATGCAGTCGATTCGATGGGCGTGGTGCAGGAGCAGCCGTTCCGCCGTGGGGATTTGCCTGCGGGAGCGTGGCCGGTGCGTTCGATTGCGATGTTGCGGGGCGAGGAAGCGTTCGGGAGCGAACGGGCGAAATGTCTGGATCAATTTCTGGCCGACGGCGGCACGGTCTGGATTTGGGTGACCGGAGAGCCGCAGCAAAAATCGTGGCTCGAACGTCATCAGGTAAAAATCACGCCGCTGCCTCTTCCTGGCGCGGAATTGCACCATTGGCAGGATTTCGATGTGGAAAGTCCGCTGCTGTCCGATTACGCGCAGAACGGGCTTTTGCCGTTGTTGCGGATCGAGTTTGAGGCAGGCTGGTCGTTGCAGTCGCCGGGTCTGGAGGGATTGGCCAACTGGGAGAATAAAACGGTTGCGGCCGGAGTGCTCGGCGTGGGACGAGGACGCGTGGTGCTCTTTGGATTCCCTCCCAGCCGCGCGGCGTCGAACTGGCCGGGGCAATCGTCCTTTGTGCCGTTCTTGCACCAGATGTTGACCGCTTTGAGCGCGCAGGGGAGTTTGACGCCGGTGCTGCGCGTGGGGCAGGCGATTGTGTTGCCGGCAGAGAAGGGAACCTGGTCGAAGATCGCTGGGTCGGGAGCCTTGGCTCCTCAGGAGATCGCACACGCGGCGGTGACGCCCGAGGAACCGGGGATTTATGAATACCGCTCGGGCAACAACGTCTGGCGTTACGCGGTGAATCTGGACACGCAGGAATCCGATTTGACTCCGTGGCCGCAGAAGAGCGACTGGCTGGCCCTGCAATCGAAAGATCCGAATCCGGAGATGAAGGCGGTTGCCGATGCCGCGACGCAGGAACAGGGTTCGCAACAAAACAACTGGTGGTGGATGGTGGCGCTGGCCCTCGTTCTGCTGCCGATGGAGCTGGCGTTGGCCAACCGGACTTCCCTATGAGCGCGCCCGCACAGAAAACTCCGGGTTCCTCCCTGCCGCCGTCCGTCGTGCGGGAGTATCAATTGCGCCGAGTGCGCGTCCCCGTGCTCATTACTGCAACGCTCGGCCTAGCGGTGACCCTCGGCCTGATTTTCTGGATGCATCCGAGTCTGTCCCGCATGCCCAACTGGGGACGAATCGGCGGCCCGTGGTCTCTTTCCCTCGCGGCAACGGCGTTGGCTTGCGCGATTGTGTGGCGTTGGTTCCGCATTTCCGCGGAACAGGTGGCGCGGGAACTCGACCGCAAATGGGCGACGAAAAACCGCCTCGAAGCGTCAACCGAACTCAGTGGCGTCAATTCCCCGCTGGCGGCGGCGCAACAGGCCGAGGCGGCCGAATTCCTCAGTCATCAGCCCCAGCCGAAGTTGCGGCTCGATTTGCTTTTTCTCGCGCTCGCGACGGTATTGATGCTGGCTCATCTGGGAACCGCGACGGTCTGGATTGAGCGCGCGCCCAAGGCTCCCGTTGTGCCTCCCTCCGCGCCAAAGGCGTCGATCCAGTGGAAGAGTCCGCGCGCGGAAATCAAGGCCACTCCTGTCGAGGAAGTGCCCCTTCTGGCCGTGGCCGAATCGACTTCGGGATTGAAAAATCTCGCGCTTTTGGTCTCGGTCAACGGTGAACTGCGCAAGACCTATCCGATCAAGATCGAAAAACTGGAAAAGCCGGGCCAACTCGAAGTGAAAACGTCCCTTTTGATGGACGACCTCGAAGTCGAACCTTACGACATGCTTTCTTATTTCCTGCAAGCCGACCGGATTTTCTCCAAGCCGCTGCCGTCCACCGCGTCGGCCATTCAATTCGTCCAGGTGCGTCCGTTCCGTGACGATGTGCTTTATCCGCCGCCGGGTAATCGTCGACCTCCTGGCGGCGATGGGATCGATTTCCTGGAGTTGATTCTCAAGATCAAGATTTCGCAACTCCTGCTCCTGAAACAGAATTTCGTTCTCGCCCACGCCGAGATTGATCACAAGGACGTGGCGTTTATTGAGGAGAATGATCGCGTTGGCAAGGATCAGAATACGCTGGCGGATAAAACGAATGAAGTGAAGGATCGGGCTTCCAAGGCGGGGCTTCATCCCCTGGTTATTGATAAACTCGGCGAGGCAGTGCCGCTCATGCAGGACGCTTCCGATAGAATTTTAAAGATCAAAAATGCGGAGGGGTTGCCTTTGCAGGGGAAAGCGTTGGCGGCCATTACGGCGATTGAAAAGGTGATCCGAAAGCAAATCGCTCAAGCCAAGCCGGGTAATGGTGGCAAACCACCGCTACGCGATCCGTTTGGCGACGAGCAACGCTTCAAGCTGAAGTCGCGCCCGGAGACTCCGGCGGGCAGCCTTGAGCTGTTGGCCGACATGCAGGCGAAACTGGTCAACGACATTAAAAAACAGCCGACTCCTTCGACCGGATCGGGATCGGGCACGTCTCCGCAGCAGGACAAATCCACTCAAAATCAGAGCGGTCAACGTAGTGGCCCGCAACCTCGCCCGCAGTCTGGTCAACAGTCTGGTCAACAGTCCGGTCAACAGTCCGGTCAA
>DBTH01000230.1:0-1893 GCA_002306945.1 Methylacidiphilaceae bacterium UBA1321
AGGGGTTGACCGCGCCGACGCCGTATCCGATGAGGACGGCGAAGTGGTGGACTTCACGCGGTTCGCCCGATTCGAGGACGAGACCGGTACGGGTGCGGGTGCCCTTTTCGATCAGGTGATGGTGCAGGCCGGAGACGGCGAGCAGGGCCGGGATGGCGACGTTGTTTTTATCGATGCCGCGGTCGGAAATGATGATGAGGTTGACGCCGCTCTCGATGGCCGCGTCGGCTTCGGCGAAGAGGCGATCCACGGCCTTTTCGAGGCCCTTGGTGCCGTCGCTGACGGGGAAGAGCAACGAGAGGGTGGTGGCCTTGAAGCCGGGGATGCTGACCTGGCGAAGCTGTTCGAGCTGGGCATTGGTCAGGATCGGCTGGTGCAACTTGATCATGCGACAGCTTTCGGCGGTCGGTTTGAGCAGGTTGCCCTCGGGTCCAAGCATCGTGTTGGTCGAGGTGATCAATTCCTCGCGGATCGGGTCGATGGGAGGATTGGTGACCTGGGCGAAGAGTTGCTTGAAGTAGTTATAGAGTAGCGTCGAGCGGTTGGACAGGACGGCCAACGGCGTGTCGGTGCCCATGGAACCAATCGGCTGGACGCCGTCGCGGGCCATCGGGGTGATGATTGTGCGAAGGTCTTCGAAGGTGTAGCCGAAAGCCTGTTGACGCGGGATCAACGTTTCGGGTTCGGACGGCTTGACGTCCTTGGCTTCGGGGAGGTCTTCGAGCAGGATGTGGTTCTTGTCGAGCCATTCCTGATAGGGTTGTTCGCTGGCGTACTTGTTCTTGAGCTCGTCGTCGGAGACGATGCGGCCCTGTTGGAGATCGACCAGGAACATGCGACCGGGCTGGAGACGGCCTTTGCGCAGGATGCGCTCGGGTTCGATGGGCAGCACGCCGGCTTCGGAAGCCATGATGACGAGGTCATCCTTGGTGACGTAGTAGCGGGAAGGACGCAGGCCGTTGCGGTCGAGGCAGGCGCCGATGATGTTGCCGTCGGTGAAGGCCATCGAGGCGGGGCCGTCCCACGGTTCCATCAGACAGGAATGATATTCGTAGAAGGCGCGTTTGGCGACGGGCATGCTCTCGTGGTTTTCCCACGGTTCAGGCACCATCATCATCATCGCGTGGGGCAGGGGACGTCCGGCCAGAACGAGCAATTCCAGGCAGTTGTCGAACATGGCGGAGTCGGAGCCGTCCTCGTTGATGACGGGAAGGATCTTCTTGATATTGTCGCCGAAAACGTCGCTCTGGAAGAGGGACTGACGGGCGCGCATCCAGTTGATATTACCGCGGAGGGTGTTGATTTCGCCGTTGTGGGCGAGGTAGCGGTACGGGTGCGAACGATCCCAACTCGGGAAGGTGTTGGTCGAGAACCGGGAGTGAACCAGCGCCAGGGCGGTGTCCATCGCGGGATCGAGGAGTTCGGGATAATAGCGGTCGACCTGGGCGGGCATCAGCATGCCCTTGTAAACGATCGTGCGCGAGGAGAGGCTGGAGATGTACCAGGCGGTGTCGATACCGGCGGCGCGGATTTCGTTGAGGGCGCGTTGGCGGATGATGTAGAGCTTGCGTTCGAAGGCGAGCTCGTTGGCACACTTGGGACAACGTTGGATGAAGACCTGGCGGACGAAGGGTTCGCTGGCCTTGGCGGTATTGCCGAGCGAAGAGTTGCTGGTGGGAACGTCGCGCCAACCGAGGACGGTGAGGTTTTCTTCCTCGACGATTTTGTTGAAAATACTACAGGTCTTTTCGCGAATGGCCTTGTCCCGGGAGGTGAAGACCATGCCGACGCCGTATTGACCGGGCTTGGGAAGGGTGATCTTGAGGGGCTTGGTGGCCTTGCGGAGGAATTTGTCGGGGACTTGGAGAAGGATGCCGGCGCCGTCACCGGTGT
>DBTH01000230.1:2138-2930 GCA_002306945.1 Methylacidiphilaceae bacterium UBA1321
ATGCCGGCGCCGTCACCGGTGTTGGGTTCGCAACCGACGGCTCCACGGTGATCGAGATTGATGAGAATGGTCAACGCCTGGCGCACGATCTCGTGCGACTTGTTGCCCTTCGTATTGACAATAAATCCGACCCCGCAGGCATCGTGTTCAAATTGCGGGTCGTAGAGACCTTGCTTGGAAGGCAGTCCGTTCTGTTTCATTTCGTCCATCTTTTGGGAATCGCTTCCCATTCTAATTTTCAACCTGGAGGGCGTTGTCGCTATTATTTTACCTCATATTTGAGGTTCTGCATCTCCATAGTCTTTTGTGACCAATGGAGCAGGCGGCGCGCCATCATCAGTTATGTTTATTCTATTTCAGTCCAAATCCGGACTGTAAACGTAGAAAAAAACTTGGGGATTGCGATAAAAATTCACAGATTTGTTAAAAAAATTGTTGATTCAGGGAGGTTCAAAGGTTGGAAGGTGAATATCTATTGCAATAATCGCCGCGCAATAAAGGAGAGTAACGCTGTCCCGTCATTGACTCAACGAAGCAGGTTGGATAAGATTTGATAGGTTAACTTAACCTAGTGTTTTTATGTACGCCGACATTCTTATTCTTTCTGTGCTCATGGAAGGTTCGTGCCATGGGTACGAAATCCGCCATTCGGCGGGGCGGATGCTGGGTGGTTCCTGTCTATTGAACAACAACCAGCTTTATCCGTTGTTGAGGCGGTTTGAGCGGGAAGGGATTGTGACCAGCGTGACTCAGGCCCAGGCGGGACGTCCCGACCGGCGGGGTTATACGCTT
>DBTH01000230.1:3182-9319 GCA_002306945.1 Methylacidiphilaceae bacterium UBA1321
CCGGCGGGTTTATACGCTTACTCCGAAAGGGAAAGAACGGTTGCGGTTGCGCGTGGGCGATTTGAACTCCAATCTCGCCCAGGACGACCGGGAGTTTTTAGTGCGGGTGCAGTATTTTCATTTGATTGACGTGCCGACCCGCAGAGGCATTTTGGAGACCCGCCGGCAGGTGTTGCATCAACGGCTGGAGCGTAACTCGGAGCGCCTGGGCCGGGCGGAGATGAAGAAGTATCCGTATGTTTTGCGGGTTTCGGAGTTTGCAAAGGCCCGCACCGGAATCGAATTGAAATGGATCGAGAAGATGTTGAAGGAGGAGTCATGAGCGAAGGAACCGAACCAGCCGCTGCGCCGTCCGAAGAACCGGTGACGCCGCGCGAATTGCGGATGTCGCTGGCGGGTTTGATGATGGCGCTGATGCTGGCCGGACTCGACCAGAATATTGTCGGGACGGCGTTGCCGCGGATTGTGGGCGATCTGGGAGGCATGACACATTTGTCGTGGGTGGTGACGGCGTTCATGCTGACAATGACCAGTAGCACGCTCGTTTACGGCAAACTCAGCGACATGTACGGCCGCAAGCCGCTCTTTTTTATCGCGATCGGGGTCTTTGTGGTCAGTTCGATGTTGTGCGGCTTTGCCCGGACGATGACGCACCTGATTATCTTCCGCGGCCTGCAAGGTCTCGGCTCTGGCGGCTTGATGGTGTTGGCGCATGCGACGGTGGCCGATTTAATTCCGCCGAGGGAGCGGGGGCGTTACCAGGGGTTGTTCGGCGGCGTGTTCGCCTTGTGTAGCGTGGTGGGACCGCTTCTGGGAGGATTTATTACCGAAGCGCTGTCGTGGCGCTGGATTTTCTTTGTGAATCTTCCGGTGGGGGCGCTGGCCTTGTTCATGCTTGAAGTCGGTTTGAAACATCGCAACCGCGCGGTGGCGCACCGGATTGATTATGCGGGCGCCTGTTATATGACCGTGGCGACGACGTGTTTGTTGCTGGCGTTGAGCTGGGGCGGGTCGTTGTACGGGTGGTTCGATCTGCCGATTGTGGGGTTGGGCGTGGCGACGGTGTTGTTTTACTATCTGTTCTTTCGCTGCGAACGCCACGCGACGGAGCCGGTGTTGCCGCTGCGGTTGTTCGACAATTTGACTTTTAATATCATCTCGCTGGTAACCTTTTTAACGGGAATGGCCATGATGGGGTCGATGGTCTTTCTGCCGCTGTTTTTCCAACTCGTCCTCGGCGCGTCACCGTCCAAAGCGGGACTCATGATGGCTCCGGCGATGGGAGGGATGATTGTGGCGGCGGTGTTGAGTGGGCAATTGATTTCCCGGACGGGCCTCTACAAGGGATTCACGCTGGCCGGGTTAATTCTGGCTGCTGCGTCGCTGTTTGCCATGGCGTGGGTGGCGTACACCCAGAGCAGCGTTCCCCTGGTGGAGAGTATTATGGTGGTGCAGGGTTTTGGAATGGGTATGGTCATGCCTAACTTGATGGTCGCCCTGCAAAATGCCGTGGCTCATGCCGACATGGGTGTGGCGACATCGTCGTCGTCTTTTTTTCGTTCTCTGAGCGGCGCGTCAGGCGTGGCAATTTCAGGCGCGCTGATGACCTTTGAATTGCACCGGCTGCTGCCTCCGGCCTTTATCCGGGCGGAGGGAGGCTCCCACTCGATCCTGGATCGGGGCGTTGAATACATCTCCGTTCTTCCGGTGGCGCAGCACGACATGGTTTTGTCGGCGTTTCGTTACGCTACAGCCGCGACGTTTGTGTTTGGCGGAGTGATGATGTTCTTATCGTTGATGACAATGTTGTTTTTGCCGGAAATACCTCTACGCTCCACTCATTTATCTGTAACCGAGGTGGAGGATTCCAACGTCTCATAGTATTTATAGGGTCTAGAAACATTATATGTGTAACGCTTTGATGATGAAGGTGGGGGTTGTTTGCGCTCTGCTGGCTGGAGTTGCTCCGGTGTGGTCGCAGACAGCTACTTCAACTAATGTTCCCGCTGCACCGTCCGCTGTGGACGCTGCCGCCACGGCCACCGTTTCTTCCACCGATACTTCTTCCAGTACCACCGACAACGCGACTGCCACAACGACCGCCAGCGTCCCGGTGGTGGCTTCCAAACCGGCCCCGGCACCTGCTTCGGCCAAAGGCGTTTCGACCGCTTCCCCTGCGGTCGTTGGGCGCGGTTCCTATTTCGACGTCAACAATCGTTCCGTGATGCCTGCCAATACCGAAGACCCGCTCAAGGTGGTCAGCGCGCCGGACGGTCTCGACTTGCAGCAATGCTTCCAACTGGCCGCCGTGCGCAGCGATACGTTGCAGATCAGCGCCGAGACGGTGTTGGCGCAACAGGCGAAGCTGGAACAGGCCATTGCGCAGTTGTACCCGACGGTCAACTTCGTCAGCAGCCACACGTTTTACCACTACAAGAACGGTTCGTATGCCGGAAACAACGGCAGCGTTTCGAACCAGAAGGACTATAATACCGCTACCAGTCTGAGCGTTTCGCAAACCATCTTCGACGGTTTCTCCAATTATAACACCGTGGGCGCGGCCCGCGCGGGTGTTGCTGCCGACAAGTACAATCTCCAGCGCAGCTACCAGATTCTTTACCAAAGCGTCTCGGAGGCGTTTTACCAGATCCTTTCCTACCAGGGCGACCTGATCATTCTCTCCGACAGCATCCGGGCGTTGGAAGCCCGTGCGAAGGACTTGGAGGAACGGGTGCGCATCGGCCGCTCGCGTCCGTCGGAATTGCTTCAGGCGCAGTCCGACCTGGCTTCGACACGGGTGACGATTGAAGAAAGCAAGGGGGCGCTGGCCGCAACCCGCGAGACGATGGCCTATTATCTCGGTCGGCCCGCCAACCAGATCAAACTCAAGGAAACGCAGTCGCTGCCCTCGGAGCAATTGCTGGAGAAGTATCTCTCCGTGACCGGAACCCGGCCCGATATTCTCGCGTTGGTCGAGTCCCAACGTCAGGCCCGGCGCAATCTTTCCGCGCAAAAGGGGGCGCTCTGGCCGCAGGTGACGGCGGGCGGCGAGTACAATCTCGCCAGCGATCCGACGAGCAACGAGCAATGGTACATCGGCTTTCAGATTCAACTGCCGCTCTTCGACGGAGGGTTGATCCTTTCCCGCATCCGCGAGCAAAAATCGCTCGTGCGGCAGAGCGAACTCAATCTCGACGATCTGCGCCGGACGGCCGATCAGGATGTGCGCACCGCCTACGCCAATTTCAATGCCAGCGTGGCGCAGGTGGTCAGGCTTCAGGAACAGGTGGCCTTGGCCGCGCTCAGTTACAATGCCGAAGCCGAGGATTACCGGCTGGGCATCGTGAGTAATCTCGACGTCCTCGTCGCCCTCAATAATCTCCAGTCCGCGCGCCGTAGTCTCAACAGCGCCGATCTGACGGCGCGCTTGAACCTGATTAATCTCCACGTTGCGGCGGGCATTGCGGCCAAGTCGATGGGCGAGGTCAACGGCGGCAGGTCGGGCACGGTCACCGGAAATCCGGCGGCTACGGCCAACACGGCAACCACACCGAAGAAAGCCAACCCATGACCTTATCCGATCTTTCCATCCGGCGGCCGGTTTTCGCCTGGATGCTGATGGCGGGATTTATTGTCTTCGGCGCCATCGGTCTGGTGCGATTGGGCGTGAGCGAATTGCCCGACGTCGATTTTCCGGTGCTGACGATCAATCTTTCCTGGACGGGGGCCGCGCCAACCGTCATGGAAACCGAAATGGTCGATCCCATCGAGGAATCGGTCATTTCCACGCAGGGCCTGCGCGGGATGTCGTCGAACATCCAGCAGGGACAGGCGGCCATCACGCTCGAATTCGACATCAACCGCAACATCGACGCGGCGTTGACCGAAGTCCAATCCAAGATCAGCGCGGTCAAGCTGCCGGTCGGTTCCGACGAACCGACCATGAACAAGATCAATCCCGAGGAGCAGCCGATTCTGTTGCTGGCGGTTTCGGGAGAGCGTTCGCTCCACAGCCTGACGCAATACATCGAGACCGTGCTTGCGGATAAATTCCGCGTCCTGCCCGGTGTTGGCGAAGTCGTTCTCGGCGGTTACAGCCAGCGCAATCTCCGCGTCTGGGTGGATAATAACAAGCTCAAGCCTCTGCAATTGACCATCGTCGATGTGCAGACCGCCATCGAGGAGGAACACGTCGAGACGGCGTCCGGTTATCTCGAAAACAAGAAGCACGAGATCAACGTCCGCACCATGGGCGAGGGATTGACCCCGGAACAGGTCGGCGAAATCCAGATCAAGAAGCGCGGCGGCGAAGCCATCTATAATTCCTGGATCAAGATTAAGGACGTGGCCCGCGTTGAGGACGGACTCGACGATATCCGGCATCTGGGCGTCGTGCAGGGTGGGCCGGGTTTGGCGCTCGGAATCAAGAAACAGCACGGTTCCAACGCGGTTGCCGTGGCGACCGAAGTCAAAAAGAAGTTGAAAGAGTTGAAATCGAGTCTGCCGCCTGACGTCAAGGTCGAGGTCAATTTCGACAGCACGAAATTCATCTCCGAGGCGATTCACGAAACGCTCTTTACGCTGCTCCTGTCGGGGCTGGTGACGGGTGTGGTTTGCTATCTTTTCCTCGGTTCGTGGAATTCGACCTTCAATGTGTTGCTGTCCATCCCGACATCGGTGATGGGGACGTTTATCGTGATGTATTTCATGGGCTTCACACTCAATTTCTTCACGCTGCTAGGTCTTTCGCTGGCCATCGGTATCATCGTCGACGACGCGATCATGGTGCTGGAAAACATCGTGCGCCACTCGGAAATGGGCAAGGACAAGGTGCAGGCGGCGCAGGACGGCGCGCACGAGATCACGTTTGCGGCCGTTGCGGCGACGATGGCCGTCATGGCGATCTTCCTGCCGGTGGTGTTCATGCAGGGGATCATCGGGAAATACTTCTACCAGTTCGGCGTCACGATTTCCGCGGCGGTGCTGCTGTCATTGATCGAGGCCATCACGATCACCCCGATGCGCTGTTCACAACTTGACGTCTCGCATCATTCGAACAACTGGATGGCGCGCACATCGAACCGTATTTTCGAAAGCTGGGCTGCCCTCTATCGCCGCGTGCTCGAATGGTGTTTGAATAACAACTGGATTGTCATTCTCGGTGGAACAGGAGTGTTTCTCGTCTCTCTCAGCCTGAGCTATTTCCTGCGCAAGGAATTCGTCCCGCCGCAGGATCAGGGAGCGTTCATTATTCACGTCCAGACACCGGTCGGCTCGTCGATTCATTACACCTCGGATAAACTGGTTGAGGCGGAGAAAATACTCAAGCAACACACCGAGATTACGCGTTTCTTCGCCGCCATCGGCGGTTTCACTCTCGACCGCGGCACGCCGGACGGAGACATCGCGGAAAGCCAGGTCAATGTTGGCACGATCTACGTCACGCTCAAGCCGCAGAGTGAACGTAAACTCGGACAGTACGCCATCATGGATCGGTTGCGCCAGGAACTCAATGCCATCCCCGATCTCAAGGCGGTGCCGCAGGATCTCGGCTCGCGCGGATTCACTACAGGGCGCGGTTTTCCGATCGAATTGAATTTGCGCGGAGAGGATTACGCGGTGTTGGAATCGACCGCGAAGAAGATCATCGCGCGGCTGGAAAAAACCGGACTGATGGCCGATTTCGACACCGACCTGCGCTCCGGCATTAATGAAGTTCACGTCGTGCCCGACCGCGAAGCGGCGGCCCGCAGCGGTGTCAGTATTCAATCGATTGCGGATACCGTTGCCGATGCCGTGGGTGGCATTGCGCAGGGACAATTCACCAATGGCGACCGCCGTTACGATGTCCGCCTGCGGTTGGAAGGCAGTCAGCGCACGACGGCCGACGACATTGACCAGTTGGATGTGCGCACTTCCGGTAACGAATTGATCCCACTTTCCACCGTGGCACGAACCGAGGAGGTGCCGACCTATCAGACCCTCACGCGGCGTTTGCGCGAGCGGTCGATTTCCATCTTTGCCAATGTCGCTCCCGGTAAATCGCAGGCCGAGGCGTTGTCGGTTGCCGAGAAGGTGGCGCAGGAGGAATTGCCTGTCGGTTACCGGCTTTTCCTCGGCGGCGGCGCGGCGACTGG
>DBTH01000230.1:9580-10176 GCA_002306945.1 Methylacidiphilaceae bacterium UBA1321
GCCGTGACACGTTTTCCAATCTGACTTTCGCGTTGTGGCTGGGCGTTCTCATCGCCTACATGGTGCTCGCGTCGCAATTCAATAGTTTCATCCATCCGATCACAGTGCTCATCGCATTGCCGTTCAGCGTGAGCGGCGCGTTTATCGCGCTGATGTTGACCGGACAGTCGATTAATCTCTACAGCATGATCGGCCTGATTCTGTTGATGGGTATCGTGAAGAAGAATTCCATCCTGCTGGTCGAATTCGCCAATCAAAAACGCGAGACGGATAATTTGTCGGCGCGGGAAGCGATGTTGGTGGCCGGGCCGATCCGGTTGCGACCGATCCTGATGACTTCCGTGGCAACGCTGGCGGCGGCGGTTCCTCCGGCGCTGGCCATCGGGCCGGGAGCTGAAAGCCGCATTCCGCTTTCGGTGACGGTCCTGGGCGGCGTGACGCTTTCGACGTTCTTTACGTTGTTGGTGGTGCCGTGCGCGTACCTGATTTTCAGTCATCTGGAACATCCCTTCCGCAAGCACCACGAACGCAAACAGCCGCACGAGACCGTGCCGGCTGCCAACTGAAAAAACAAAGACTTTTAGACGGAATTAACG
>DBTH01000230.1:10542-23964 GCA_002306945.1 Methylacidiphilaceae bacterium UBA1321
AAAACTTCGAACTGAAAACTTTTCCGCAGGAAATATGACACTGTCTGACATATCGATACGACGCCCGGTGTTCGCCTGGATGATTATGGCGGCGTGCATCGTATTCGGCGTATTGTCATTTCAACGGCTGGGGGTGAGCCAGTTGCCGGACGTGACGATGCCGATCCTGACGATCACAGTCAACTGGTCGGGCGCGGCTCCGGAAGTCATGGAGGCCGATGTGGTCAATCCGATTGAGGAGGCGATCATGTCGGTGCAGGGGGTCAAGAATATCGAATCGACCATGATGCAGGGCCTTGCCCGCATCAAGCTGGAGTTCTATCTCGATCGCGACATCGAGGCGGCCTTGCAGGAGACCAATTCCAAGGTGCGCTCGGTCAGTCTTCCGGATCAGGCCGACTTGCCGACCATCCAGAAGATCAACCAGGACGATTCGCCGATCCTGTGGCTCGGGGTGAGTTGGGACAAGTCGTTCCATGATCTCGTCGAATACGTCGATCTTCATCTCCGCGACAAATTTCAGGTTGTGCCCGGAGTGGGTGATGTCCAACTCGGCGGCTGGTCGGATCGGACGATGCGCGTCTGGGTTGATAACGACAAGCTGAGCAAGTATTACCTGAGCATTCTCGATGTGCGCGACACCTTGAAGACCGACTACGGCGAGGTGGCTTCCGGCATTATCGAAGGCCCGCGCCGGGAGATGAATGTTCGCACGATGGGCGAGGCGCGTTCGGCGGAGGATATTTCCAATATTGTCATCAGCCAGCGCGGAGGATCGACCATCATCGATTCCAAAATCCGGCTCAAGGACGTGGCGACGGTTGACGACGGGCTGGCCGACATACGGCGTTTTTCGCGTTTCAACGGACGCTCGACCATTGGCCTCGGCATCCGCAAACAGCGCGGTTACAACGAAGTCGAGGTGGCCCAAAACGTTCTGAATATAATGAAGGAAATTCAGAAGACGCTGCCTCCGGGAATGGAGTTGGGGGTGCGGTTCGACTCGACGCGTTTTACGCGCGACGCGGTGCATGAGACGGAGTTCACTCTGATCCTTTCCGCGCTGGTCACGAGTCTGGTTTGCTGGGCGTTTCTCGGATCGTGGGTCAGTACGTTGAATATTCTGCTCTCGATTCCGACGTCGATATTGGGCGCGTTTGTGGTGATTCACTTCATGGGTTTCACGCTCAATTTCTTCACCCTGCTGGGGCTGTCGCTGGCCATCGGTATTGTCGTCGACGACGCCATCATGGTGCTGGAAAACATCGTGCGCCATTTCCATATGGGCAAGGACAGCAAGCAGGCCGCCATGGACGGCGCTCGCGAGATCACGTTTGCGGCCGTGGCGGCGACAATCTCGGTGGTGGCCATTTTCTCGCCGGTTCTTTTTGTCGGCGGCATCATCGGCAAGTTTCTTTTCCAGTTCGGTGTGACAATTTCCGCAGCGGTTCTGATTTCGCTTCTGGAGGCGATCACTCTCACGCCGATGCGCTGTGCTCAGTTCATGGAAAAGCCCGACCAGGAAAATCCCGTGACGCGGCGGGTGGGGTGGGTATTCCAGCGAGGGGCGGAACTTTACCGCCGCTGCCTCGAATACTGCCTGGCGCACCGCTGGAAGGTGGTGACCGGTTCGATGGCGCTATTTGTGCTTTCACTCCTGATCCTGCCGCTGTTGCGCAAGGAGCTCAGTCCGGCGCAGGACATTGGCACGGTGCTGCTGCGGGTGCGAGCCAAGCCGGGTTCCTCCCTGGGCCACACTTCCGACTTGCTCCAACCCGTCGAAGACTTGCTCAAGTCCAAGCCTTATATTGTCCGCGTGTTCAGCAATGTGGGCGGTTACGGCGGGGGCGAGGTGGCCACCGGCAGCGTCTTTGTCACTCTGGCCGAGAGAAAGGATCGCAAACTCAGCCAGCAGCAGATCGTGACGGAATTGCGCGAGGAGATGAAAAAAATCAAGGGACTGCGCGTGCAGGTCATTGATATAAGCCAGGGAGCGTTCAGTTCCAAACGTGGCACTTCCATCGAACTGAGTTTGCGCGGGCCTCATTATTCCACCTTGCGGGACAAATCCGAGGAGATCATGAAGAAGATGGAGTCCAGCGGCGAATTCACCGACCTCGATACCGATTACCGTGAGGGTGTGCAGGAATTGCGCATCACGCCCGACCGGGATAAAGCCGCCGCCAGCGATGTGAGCATCAAGACGATTTCCGATACGTTGAACGCGGCCATCGGCGGCATTCGCGTGGGCAAGTACACCAATGGCGACCGCCGCTACGACGTGCGCATCAAGCTCAAGCCCGAACAGTGGCAGGTTCCCGATGATGTGGAGAAAATCAGGGTTCGCACCAATTACGGGGAATTGGTGCCGCTGAGTTCGGTGACGACGACGACGATTGTTTCCACAATCCAGTCGATCACGCGCGAGAACCGCCAGCGGGCCATCACTCTTTTTGCCAACAACAAACCCAATGTCTCGCAGGAAAAGGCGCTCAACCACGCCGTTGCCATCTGCAGGGAAATCCTGCCGGAAGGCTACGGAGTGGAATTGACCGGCAGTTCCCAGACCAACCGCGAATCGTTCGCCGGGATCAACGTCGTTCTTATCCTCGGTTTTGTCGTCGCCTACATGGTGCTGGCAGCGCAGTTCAACAGCTTCATTCATCCGGTGACGGTGCTCATCGCGTTGCCGTTTACCTTTACCGGAGCGTTTCTCTCGCTCTACCTGACCGGCAACTCGCTCAATCTCTACAGCGCCATCGGCGTGATATTGCTCATGGGCATCGCGAAGAAAAATTCGATTCTGCTGGTGGAATTCTTCAATAAACTGCGCTATGAACACGGGCGTTCGCTGCATGACGCGATCCTTGAGGGCGGGCCGATCCGGTTGCGGCCGATCCTGATGACTTCCGCGGCGACCATCGCGGCGGCGTTCCCGGCGGCACTCGGAATCGGACCCGGAGCAGAAGTGCGCATTCCGCTTTCGATTGTGGTGATCGGCGGCGTTCTGATCTCGACCTGTTTCACACTCTTCATGGTGCCGTGCGTCTATAGCCTGTTCGCAGGATTCGAATCGAAAACGGCACGCCACCTGCCTCTCTCGCAAGACCCAACGCGGGAATTGTCCGTTCTCCCGCCAAAGAAATAACCGGGTAGGGTGCAACGGGGCGACTTGTGTTGGAACCGGGAAATATTGCCAACCGCGCGAAGCGTCTCATAATCGGGCCATGTCCGACGCTCCCTCTGCCGAGGGCGCAGGTTCTTTCGGCGATCCGTATCAGCTCGTTGGCAAATTCCAGACTTTTGAAGTCGACCGCCTGATCGAACGGCTTGAAATAGCGAATATCGATTATCAGATCGAGATGAACAATGAGTCGATTATCCGGATGGATCCGGTCACAGCGGCATCTGGCGGCACATTCGGAAGCGGCGCGGGAGTGAATTTTTACGTCCACGAGAACGATCTGGAAAAAGCACGGCCAATACTCGACGCCTTCAATGAAGGCAGCGGGAAGGAAAATTGAAGGCGGTTTAATTTGTGTATACAAGATAGGCTCGCATGGCTCTTTACGGGGTCTCATGTAACACATTTGTTGACAACACGCCTTTTTTTTGAGTAGAGTCTCAATTCGTTAATCTTCCTTGCAGACTTTTAGGGGAAGGGAAAGAAATCATGGGTAGGGAATTGAAAGGGTGGGCAAGTTTGCTTTCAGAGGAAACTCCCGGTGCATGCGGGAGGAAATCTCGTCGCGTTTCGACGGCTTTTTTCGACTCAAAATGAGAGTTCGGAATTTTTAATTTAAAAACCAAACCAGGATCACAAATGAAACGAATGATCGGCGGAATTGTTCTCGGATTATTGCTGACGGTGGCGTCGCAGGCGAATGCGGCTTATCAGGAGCAACAGATCACCGGATTCGGCAGCGATGAGGTGTCGTTTGTCTCGGATGGAACAGGCATACATCAGGCTGGTACAAACGTTTCGGCGTTGTTTTCGGATGTTACTTCCGGAGTTTCCAGTCAGGTAGGCATAGTCGTTCTGAAGAATGCGGTAAGCTGGCCGGAGTGGTTGGTACAGAATGTTCAGTTAACGATAGACGTGTCGTCCCCGCTGATTCCCAGTTCGGGAACTGTTCAGTTACAGCTTTGGAGCACGGGTGGAAGTAGTTATATCACCTACACCGGAAATTGGTCGGATTATACAAGCGACAGTTCCGTGCGAACCTATAATCTGACATTGGATGCAAGTGGCGATAATGCCACTTCCGTTTCAGATGTAGAACAGATTACATTGCTGAGTACGAGCAATGACACCAGCGTTCAGGTAGGATTGAATAATTTAAAGGCGACTCCCGAGCCCGGCATCTGCATTTTGACTGGGATGGGCCTGCTCGCTTTGGTTCTCTGGCGAGGTAAGCACCGCCGGATGTCCGGTTCGATATGAGGTCTGAACAGTTTTTTGCAGACCGATAACGTCTATACCTCGTAAATGTATAAAAGTTTTTAACAAGGCTTCCGTGATACAAAAGTGATTCATTTATTGACAGACGGCGTCTTATTTGTCTAGGCTTCGATCCTGCGTTTTCTATATTCGCAGGTTGTTTAACTGGGGAATCGATAACTGGGGGTATAAAATGGGAAAAGTTATTCGCGGGGTTGTTATTGGCATGGTACTGTTGGCGGCACCTTATCTGAAGGCGGCTTATCTCGAACAACAGATTACGGGATTCGGATCGAGCGAAATCTCCAAGATTGATTATGATGATTCGCATACAAGCTATACGAAAAACGCTTCGAGCCTTTATCTGAATAGTTCATTCAGTAAAGTCGAGGATGAGGGAAATAAGATCGCTGCAATTACGTTGAACAGTACGGTCTCAATGCCTGCGTGGTTGGTGCAGGACTTGCAGTTGACTCTGACGCCGTCTACGAATACACCGGCTTCCGGTGCGTTCAAGATTGTGCTTTCCAGCGGTAGTGAGAATGGATTTACGTTTCTTGGTAACTGGGCGAATTATTCCATCTCCGGTTCGGGACGAGTATACGATCTGGACTATTCCGGGAGCGGAGACGAGGAGGAGGATAGCTCGAATGGGGTTGCTATTTCGAGCGTGAAGACCATCTCGGTATATACATATACAAAGTTAGCCAACTTTACCCTTGATAATCTTGAGGCGACTCCAGAACCCGGCATTTGCATTCTGACCGGAATGGGCCTGCTCGCTCTGGTTCTCTGGCGGGGTAAAAACCGCCGGATGGCAGGTTTGATTTAAAACCGACGCAATACTAAAAATATTTTAGCGTTGGTTTTATATTTTCTAAACTATCGGTTTCATTATTCGGAAGCTTTTAAGCAGCGGAATCAATAATCAGGGGTATCAGATGAAAAATATAATATATGGGTTGGTTTTTTATATGTTGGTGATGATAGTTCAGGTAAGCGCCGACACACAAGATTTGCAGATAACTGGTTTTAGTAATAGTGACGTGTCGAAAGTTTTACTCTATGGCTCAAATACATCCAATAGTTTTGTTAATAGCGGAAACGATTTAACAATCTATAGTGCATTTGATTCAGTTTCATCAATTGAGCATCAAGTAGCAGTTATTACATTAGCCAACTCGGTGGCCGTACCTTCCTGGAATATGTCGACATTGGTGTTTACGGTGGCAAGTATGTCGACGCCAATGTCTGGAGCTTTTCAATTAGTCCTTGCGGGGTCTGGTGATGACAATGATACCCTTACTTACACGGGAGATTGGTCGAATTATTCTATTGTAAATGCAGGTGCTCAATGGGTGTTTCAGCTTGCCTTTACTGATGTGGAAGATAAGGACGATGATACAAGGGGTGAGGAGATTACGACTCTGAAATCAGTGACATTATATTCCACCACAAAGACAGTGAGCGTGACTCTGGAAAATCTGGAGGCAACTCCGGAACCCGGAGCGTGTATTCTGACTGGGATAGGCCTGCTCGCTCTGGTTCTCTGGCGGGGTAAAAGCCGCCGGATGTCCGGTTTGCTCTAGTACCCTGTTAATCCGTTCACGACAGGAACGTCGAATTGCCGCGCTGGAAATATTCGCGCCACGCTTCAGGCGTGGTCGTGGCGGGGAGCTTTTCCTGAAACTCGGCGTGGATCGTTTCCATGTTGCGCAGGCCGCGGTTACAGACGGCGAGGAAGTGTTCCCGATATTTCTCCACGCAGGAATCGTCGACGGGGGTGTTGAGGGCTTCCGGCGTGTCGGGTTCGGGGAAGCGTGAAATGTAGGAAGTGACTTCGTCCCATCGCTGAGGAAACGTGGCGTCGCGGAAGTTTTTCCAGCCCCCGGCGAGGTCTTCCATGCAGCGCAACAAAAGCACCGCCATGCGCATCCGTTTGCGTTCGAGGGCGCCGTTGACCATCTCGCCGAAGAGCGTGAACATCGAACGGCCCGACTCGGCGTCGTAGTAGGTGTTGACCAGAAGCTGATTGTAGAACGCGACGTAATCGACGCCAGGGCAACTTTTCACCGTTCCGGTCAGGTGCCAGAGGCCGATTCCGGGCATGACGTAAAGCGGAGTGCCTTTTTGCGTGGCGCGGAGGGAATATTCGACGTCGTCCATCTTGAGGAAAAACGGAATGGGCAGTCCCATGCCGTCGATGACGGAGACCGGGAAGACGGCGAACCACCAGGCAGCGACGTGGGTTTGCATCGGGATGGACATCTTGAAGAGGGCTTCGGCGCTGGCGGCGGAACTGTTGCCGAGGTGGTTTTGCGGAACGTAATAGTCGAGGCGGCCTTTTTTGTAGAAACTGCCGAGATTGCCGATGGTCGTGGGATTGTGGAGATCGATCATCGTTCCGCCGAGGATGAACGGTTGGCGGGCGAACTGGTAGAGGCGGATCGCGCGCAGGATGGAATCGGTTTCCAGATCGATGTCGTCGTCCATGAAGAGGCAGTGGGTGGGGCGCAATTCGGGATGTTCGTAAAGGCTTTCGCAGAGGGCCCGGGTGTAGCCGCCAGTGCTGCCGAGATTTCGTTGCTGGAAGACGTGGCAGCGGTCGTTGGCCAGGCCGGACAGCTCCGGCGTTTCGCTTTGTTCGACGATCCAGAGGTGGAGGTCTTCATGGGCGAGGTCGGGGTCGCCGAGAATGCGCTCGACGGTGCGACGGCAAAATTGGGGCCGGTTGTAAGTAGGAGTCAGCAGGGCGAGGCGGACGGGATTTTGCGGCGCGTCGAAGGTGTGCCAGTGACCGCCCAGCAACCGGGAGTTATCCTCCAGCGCGGTGACGAGGAACGCGATCCGCAGGAACGGCGAATTCGAGAGGTCGATGTCGAGTTTGAAGGACGTTTCAGCTGGTTGGTCGGAATGGGCGAGTTCCTCGGTGGCGAGGAGAACCGGTGTCGTCCAGCCCGGATAACCGATGATCTCGACTTTCAGACGACCGCTGTAACGCAGGGTCAGGCCGAGGGAACGGAGGGTAGTGAGTTCCTGCCAGTAACGGGCGAAGAAGGTGTTGAAAAAAGTGTCCGAGGTGATCCGTTGACCGGTGTGAAGCGGGAGATGACCTGCCGGGTGCGAAAAGCCGTCGCTTTTGCCGGGTTCCTTCCAATAGGTGGCCCGGCGGTTCTGGAGCCATTCGTCCGGATCGTGCTTTTCCGGCAGGCGCGGCGACAATGTAGACAAGGGTTCGTCACTGCAAAATCGAAGGCGTTGTAAGAGTGTTGTCGGGTACATGGAAACAGGCACACCCCGAGGGCGTCCCCAAACAGAAGAATCGGCTTCAGGAGGGCAAAGAATTAGGCGAGACATCGGAAAAATTGCGGCTTTAATCGGAAGCAACATGACTGCTTGCGTCCGTTTTCTGTCAACTGTCCTTGTGGCATGCTTTTTCTGCCTTCCTGCCACGGGCCGCGCGGCGGTTGAAACGATGCCGGTGAGTGCGCTCAAGCCGGGCATGAAGGGCGTCACCTACACCGTTCTCCAGGGGAACAAAATCGAGGAGATTCAGACTGAAATTCTCGGCGTGGCCAAAAACGGACTTGGTCCGGGGCTGGATCTCATTATTGGCAAGCTGGTCGATCCCAAGACGGCGTTGACCGGGGCGGTGCACGGGATGAGCGGCAGTCCGCTCTACATCGACGGAAAGTTAGTGGGGGCGTTGTCCCGGCGGATCATGATTTTCGAGAAGGACGGCCAATGCGGTTTCACACCGATCGCGGACATGCTCAAGGTGGGCGAGAAGCTCGACGAACCGCGCAAAACTTCACTGTCGGCGTTCGCGAACAAAACAGCCCCGTCCCGCATTCCGGCGGAAGCGGATCGGTCGCTGGCGTCGGTGCGGGCTTTTTTCCCCGGCCAGAGCGACGGCGTGCGGGTGGATTATTTTGCGACGCCCTTATCGGTGACAGGTGTGAATCCGCAGGTCTGGCAACGGCTCGCGGTGGAGATGGGAATGGATTCGCGCCGGTTTTTCGCCGTGCCGGGCGGTGGGAAGGCGGAGAACGCGAAAAACGCCGCGCTCGGGCCGGATTCGCTTGTACCGGGGCAACCGGTGGCGGCGGTGTTCATGACCGGATCGGTCAATATCGCGGGGACGGGAACCTTGACCTGGCGCGAGGGCAACAAGGTGCTCGCGTTCGGCCATCCGATGTTCGGTTTTGGCGAACTGGAATTTCCCATGGCGACAGCCGAGATCATCACAACCGTGCCGAGTTACCTGATGCCGTTCAAAATGTCGAACACGGCGCAAATTGTCGGGACGATCACACAGGATCGTTCCTCGGCTATTGCGGGAACGGTTGGGCCGGTTCCGAAGATGGCCTCCTACCGGGTCGAGCGCACTTCCAACGGCAAGCCTCGTCCGGTGCTTTCGGGGGAATTCGTCACGCATCCGCTCCTGAGTCCGATGCTGGTCGGCGCGGCGCTGGAATCGGGTATTCTGGAGCACGACGACATTTCGAGGACGTTCACTTTGCGCGTCAGCGGGGAATTGAAGCTGGCGGGTCACGAGCCGTTGAAACTCGGCGGGGTTTACGCCGGGGAGGACATCGATATTCTGCTGGCGCTGATGCAGATTTTGCGTCCGGTGATGACGGTTTATGCGCAGTCCTACGAAGTGCTCCGCGCCGAGTCGTTGGTTTTTAAACTGGAGATCGACGACAAGCCGAAGCTCTGGACGATCGAATCGGTTCGCGCGGATCGTTCGAAGTGCGAACCGGGCGACACGGTGGGCATCACCGTCGAGTTGAATCCGCTCTACGGCGAACGCACCCGCGAGCATTTCGCGGTGAAGTTGCCGGAGAATTTGAAGAGCGGGCGGTTCACCGTTCGCGTGTCGGGAGCCAATTCGCTCAATAGCGCCGCCTGGCAGCGGGGTCTCGAAGCTGCCAAAAATGTTGACGAAATGATTCGCCGCCTCAACGACAAGCGTCCCCAGGATCGGCTTTACGTGCAGGTTCTCACCAGTGCGCCGGGCGCGGTGGTGGCCGACCGCGACATGCCGAGTTTGCCGCCGAGTGTGCGCGGAGTCATGCAGGGTGGAAATCAATCGCCCGACGGAACCTATTTGAATGAAAAAGTCTGGCTGGAAACAGATAAAACTTTGCCCGGCGCCGTCAACGGCCGGCAGGAAGTGGAATTGGAGTTTAAGTGAATAACAGACATCATCGCCTCGTGAAATTATTCGGTCTGGCTGCGGCCTGGCTGGCATTGGCATTCGACGCCGGGGCCGTCACGCCCCAGCACGTTGTCCTCGATACCTATTCGGACTTCGCCTCCGGGCGCAACGTCAGCACGAGTTTGAACGAGCGCGGCATCCTCTCTCCCGCGCCCCAGGTGGACAAGGTGGGAGATGTTGATGCGGGACAGATCTGGAGCGTGTTGCCGGAGCGGGACGGGAAGTTCCTGATCGGCACTTCTCCCGACGGGAAACTTTTCAGAATGGATGACAGCGGCAAGAGCGTGCTGGTGACGAAGTTCTCCGAATCGCACATTTACGCCACGGCGCGCAATCCGGCGGGGGATGTCTTTGTCGCGACATCGCCGCAGGGGAAGATTTTCAAGATCGTCCCCAATGGCAAGCCGGTGGTCTATTTCGAACCGAACGAGGAATATATCTGGGCGTTGCTCTTCGACAAAAACGGCGTCCTCTATGCCGCGACCGGAACCAAGGGTCGCATCTACCGGATCACCGGGGAAGGAAAGGGGGAGATTTATTATAGCAGCGACGAAACGCACATCCGCTCGCTCGCCTTCGACAAGGAAGGGCGGTTGCTGGCGGGTAGCGCGGACTCGGGCTATCTATACCGGATTACCAGGCAGGGCGAGGGCGTTGTGCTGAATAATTCCGGGCGGCAGGAGGTCAACCAGATCGTCGTCGCTCCCGATGGCACGATCTTTTTCTCGGCGGTCGGAACGGCGAAAAGCAGCGGGACGTCCGGCATGACGAAAACGTCCGCCACTTCCGCTCTGGCGGGACTGCGCGCGTTACTGGCCGTCGCGGGTGAATCGGATGGCAGCGGCAGCGGGAAGTCGGGCGGTTCGTCCAACACTCCCGGCAACGGATCGAAGGGCAAGAACGTTCCGGTGGTGTCACAACTTTTCCGGCTCGACGCGTCGCTCTTTGCGGCGGAAATCTGGCATTCGAGCGAAACGATCCTGACGCTGGCGTATCGCGGCGGGAACGTCTACGCCGGAACCGGCGGCGACGGTTATCTCTATTCGATCACGCCGCGCGGCGAGGTGACGCGGCTATTGAAGGTCGAAGGGGAGACCGTTTCCGCAATGGCTCTTTTGGGCGAGGAACGTTTCGTCCTGGCCACGAGCAATCCTTCCAAGCTGTTCCTCGCGGGCGGTTCGCGGCACGGCATGGTCGGCGTGTACGAATCCGACGTGATCGATTCGGGTTCGTTCGCGCGCTGGGGCTCGGTTAATTTGAAATCGCAGGGCCGGGTGGAAATCCTTTCCCGCAGCGGCAACACACCCAAGCCGGATAAGTCCTGGTACGAATGGACGCTCCTCAAGGACGATCACGTCCAGAGCGTTCCGGCGCGTTATCTGCAAGTCCAGTTGCGTTTGCAGGACGCCAGTGTTGACCGCGTCGATGCGGTCTATCTGCCGGTCAATTCCCCGCCGCATATCTCCCGCGTTGAAGTGCTCGAACCGGGTGTCGGCTACCTCGCCATCGTTCCGGCCCCGCCGCAACCGCAGGCCAAAACGGCGGAACAATTGCTGGCCAACGTCGGCAAGCCCGATTCCGAGACTGGAATGGCCTCGCTGCCGGTGCGTTTTCAGCCGAACTTGCAGCGCGGTCTGCGAACCGTTGTCTGGAAAGCGACCGATCCGGACGGCGATGCGCTCACCTATACGATCTACCAGAGCCGCGACTTGAAAGGCCCGTGGCGCTTGCTTGCCAAGGACTACAAGGACAGCGTCCTGAGTTGGGACAGCAGCGGTTGGGCCGACGGGAATTATTACATCAAGATCGTCGCCAGCGATGCCGGGGACAACGCGCCGAAGGATGCGCTCACCGATGAAATGGTCAGCCGGATGATTACTGTGGACAATTCCCCGCCGGAAATCGTCCGCCTGGCGTCGCTTGACGGCAAGGTGCGTTTCCGTGTGACCGATGCGGCCAGTCTGCTGGTTTCGGTCGAGGTCTCGACCAATGGGAAAGACTTTCATTCGGTCGTGCCGGTTGATGGAATTATCGATTCCCGCAGCGAGGAATTTGAAGTGCCGCTCAACGGGAGCGAAGTTCTCTTCATCCGCGCCGAGGACGAATTCGGCAACGTGAAGGGCGAGACCATTGAAAGGCCCGGAGCTGCGCCGTTGAACAAGTGATTTTTGAACGAAAGAGACTATTCCCATGTTTAAACCGTCGAATTATCTGGATGAAAAAGGAACCGATCACTGGCGGCTTTTCGCCGACATCGCAAACGTCTGGGAGGCGTTGCCGAAGATCGCGCCGTATCTCAAAACGCATCTCAATCCCGGCGTGCACGCGCATCTGGTCGGGCAGTCGTACATTGGCGAACACGTCTTCATCGGCGCGGGAACGCACATCGATCCGGGCGCGGTGATTCTCGGCCCGGCGTGGATTGGCACCGGCTGCCACATCCGGCCCGGCGCTTACGTCCGCGAGAATGTCCTCATCGGCAACGAATGCGTGATCGGCAACTCGTGCGAATTCAAAAACAGCATCCTCTTCAACAAGGCGCAGGTGCCGCACTTTTCCTATGTGGGCGATTCGATCCTCGGCGTTGGCGCACACCTCGGTGCAGGCGTGATCTGCTCGAACCTGAAATTGCAGGGCGACGAGGTCGAGGTGATTGACGAGGGGCAGAAATACAAGACCGGACTGCGCAAATTCGGGGCGATCCTTGGCGATTACGCCGAAGTCGGATGCAACGCCGTGCTCAATCCTGGTAGTATCCTGGGCCGCCGTTCGCTGATTTATCCCGGCGTCCAATGGCGCGGCGTCCTGCCCGAGCGGAGCGTCGCCAAAGCGACCACGACCTTGCGGATCGTCAAACGACGGGAAAAAGAGAAATGATCTAATTGCATAGCGCTTTTTAAGTGCTATACTTTTAGAATGAAATCGCCCTTTACCTTTCTGACGTTTTCGCTCGCGGTACTGCTTTCTTTTTCTTCCGCAAGCGCTGCTGAAACGGAGGTGGCGACTCTGGATATACAATCGTCGGATGTGGAAGGCGTGACCATTGATTTGCACGCTCAGGACAAGCTGCCGCCGAAAACCCGGCTTGCGGTTCAACTCACCGAATCCAAGCGAACCGAGTTGGTGCAAATGGTCGGCGATGCCGGGCCGAAGCGGGTGAAATTGACCAGCGCCGGGCAGACGGTGGCCGACCTCAATTTGCGTGCGAAGGATGTGCAGGGAAAGGCATTCTGGGTTCCATGCCCGACGCCGGACGAAGCCCAGACCTTGGCCAAGCTGTTGCTGCCCGATCCGAAAATCGATACCAGGCGCGCGCTGACCAAGGTGGTTGCGGCTCCCCCGGCGAATGGTTCCGCCGTTTCGGAGGTGGACGGAGTACTCGTGCTGACGTTGACCTCTGAGGACGTGGAACACGCGAGCATGGCGTTGTCGCGTGGGGAGGGTTTGCGGTTGGATATTTCGTATTCGAAGGAACGGCTTTCCGATCTCGCGAAGATCGCTGCGGAAAACGCGGCGACCAAGAAGAAAGTCCGCATTGTTCTGCTCGACAAGATCGTTGACGAACGCGACAGGATCACCGCTCCTTCCGAAACCAACCCCAAGGCTAGGCGCGAATTGAAGATTCCCTTCGCCTCGGTCGACGAGGCCTATTCTCTCGCTCTGGGTCTGACCAATCGCGCGTGGTGATCGAGTATTTTAAAATATCGTGCACAGAGAATGGAGGACTCCGTCCTCCAAACCTCCTGCTTAAGGAAAT
>DBTH01000268.1:0-336 GCA_002306945.1 Methylacidiphilaceae bacterium UBA1321
TTTAGCGACATTTATATTGTTACAGGGTACTAACGTCTCAATAGCTATGCGATTCGAGCTTGGTCTTGCCGCGGAAAATCCAGTAGATCGACGCAGTGTAGGCCAGCACGATGGGGACACCGAGACCCGCAATGATGAGCATGATCGCAAGCGTCTTCGATGATGACGAGCCGTTGTAGATGTTGAGGCTGTTGGCCACGTCAGGGATCGAGACGACGAGGTTCGGGTACATGCCGAGACCGAAAATTCCCATCAGCGTGAGCATCGCCACGCACGAGGAGAGGAACGCAAAGAAATCGTTTCCCCGGTGAATTTCGCGCGGGATGTTGGCGATGG
>DBTH01000268.1:583-999 GCA_002306945.1 Methylacidiphilaceae bacterium UBA1321
TCGCGCGGGATGTTGGCGATGGCGAACATATTGGCCAAGGCGAGGATCCCCGCAACCGGATATTGCCGGAAAATCTCCACCATGTGCGGCACATACAACAGCGTGGCGAACGACGCGATGGCATAGCAGATGATGAAGGTGATGATCGTGTTATTGACCCAGTCGCGAATTTTGTTGTGCAACTCCCCTTCGGTTTTCAGCACGAGATAGATGCAGCCGTGCATGGCAAAGAGCGCCACGGTCGTCACGCCCAGCCAGAGCGAATAGGGATTGAGCAATTCCCAAAACGTCCCGATGTATTCGTGGTTCGCGTCGAGCCGCACACCCCAGGCGATATTGCCGATAGCCACGCCGATGAGGAACGAGGAGAGGAAACTGCCCACAGTAAAGCCGATGTCCCACATCTGCCGCCACCA
>DBTH01000268.1:1275-1437 GCA_002306945.1 Methylacidiphilaceae bacterium UBA1321
TCGGCTGCTTGCTGCGGAATTCGATCGCCACGGCGCGGAACAGGAGCGCAAACAGGAGCAGGATGAAGGCGAGGTAAAAGCCAGAGAACACCGTCGCGTAGACTTCCGGGAACGCCGCAAAGAGCGCGCCACCGCCGGTCACCAGCCACACCTCGTTGCCGT
>DBTH01000268.1:1703-11379 GCA_002306945.1 Methylacidiphilaceae bacterium UBA1321
CCGTCCCAGACCGGGCCGATGGAATTGAGCTGCACACGCCGCTCGGTGTCGTCCTTGTTGATGAGGTGGAGAATGCCGACGCCGAGATCGAAGCCGTCGAGTATCGCGTATCCGGCGAACAGGACGCCGACCAGGACAAACCAGATGGTATTGAGATCGATGGGAATATTCATGCGCGGTGACCGTGGCGGGGATCGAGCGGCGAGGAATCGTCCGGGGCTTCGGCCACCTCGGGTCCGTGCTGGATCTTGTCGTTAAGCAGGTAAACAAAGAGGGCGAAAAGCAGGAGATAAATCAACGTGAACATGATGAGTGAGATGAGCACCGCTTCGGCCTTTACCGCTTTGCTGAGCGCGTCCGATGTTTTCAACAGGCCGTAAACAATCCATGGCTGGCGCCCCAGTTCCGCCGAGTACCAGCCCGCCTGATTCGCAATTTGCGGGCCAAGCACGGCAAAAATCATGATGATCCAATAGGCGCGCACCCACTTGATCTGTTCGTTGAAAAGCAGCCCCTTCCCCCAGAGAAAGACGCCGATCAAACTCAGCGCGATCAGTCCCATGCCGATGGCGATCATGAGATGGTACGCCTGGAAAACCGGTTGCACGTGCGGACGGCCCAGGGCGTGATCGATCTGGTCGAAACCGACAACCGGCTCCTTGAAATCGTTGTGCGTGAGGAAACTCAACGCGCCCGGAATCGCAATGCCGTCGACCTTTTCATTCTCAGTATCAACCCAGCCCACCAGGTAGAGCGGGGAGTAGGGTTCGGTTTTGTAAACACCCTCCAGCGCGGCAAACTTCGCGGGTTGATTCTTGTACACGCCCTTGGCGGAACTGTCGCCGCTGACCAATTGAGCCAGCGAGGCGATCGTCGCCACGACCAGCCCGATCTTGAACGCCGCTTTCGCGTGTTCGACAAAACGCCGGCGATACAAATAGTACGCGCTCACGCTCGTGACGAAAAAAGCTCCGGTCATCCAACAGCCCAGAACGGCGTGGATCAACCGGTCGGTCGACGAGGGATTGAGCACCATCGCCCAGAAATCGACGATCTCGGCACGTGCTTTGAGTCCTTCGCCCACGATGTGAAAACCGGCGGGCGTTTGCATCCAGGAATTGGCCACAATGATCCACACGGCGCTGAAGTGCGCCCCGAGGCAAACCATGCACGTGGCGAAGAAATGCAGCTTCGGCCCAACCTTGTTCCAGCCGAAAAGCAGCAGTGCGAGAAAACCCGATTCGAGGAAGAAAGCAAAAATCCCTTCCGACGCGAGCGCGCTGCCGAAGACGTCGCCTACATAACGCGAGTAGGTCGCCCAGTTCGTGCCGAATTCGAATTCCATCACCAATCCCGTCGCCACGCCGAGGGCGAAAATCAGGCCGAATATTTTCGTCCAGAACTTGGCGAGTTGTTCATAGAGCGGATCACGCGTCTTAAGGTAAAGCGCCTCGATGAGTACCAGGATCAATCCCAACCCGATGGACAGCGGCGGGAAGAGATAGTGAAAAGAAATGGTAACGGCAAACTGGATTCGAGACAGCACTTCCACGTCCATATAAACCCTAGACTAGAAGAGAACCCAACCTTGTCAAAGGCAACGTGACTCTGCAAGCAGAGTCCTCCAATAGCTCAACGCGGATACGGATCGTCGGTGACGGCGGGCAAGTCCGGCTTCCGACGGCGTTTCTCAATACCCCATGTCAACCAGATGCAGATCTCGTACATCGCGTACAACGGCACGCCAACAATACTCAGACTGAAAAAATCCGTGCTCGGCGTAATGCAGGCGGCCAACACCACGACAACGACGATGGCATGACGACGATAAGTCGCCAACGTGTCATGCGACAGAATGCCCAGCACATTGAGCGTGATGAGCACCAGTGGAAACTCGAACGCCAATCCGAGACCGATCAACATTTGCACGCAGAAATCGATATAGTTTTGCAACGTCCACATCGCCGTCACGCCCATCCATTTGTTGTACTCGACGAAAAACGCAAACGTCTCCGGCAGGACGATGAAGTAGCAGAACGACAGTCCGGCCAGGAATAGCACGGCTCCCGCCGCGAACACCGGCGCGAGATAACGTTTCTCCTGCGGCGTCAACGCGGGCAGAATAAAGGTCGAAATCTGATAAAGAATATACGGCAGTGACAGAACGATGCCCCCCATCAACGACACCTGCATCTGGATGAAAAACGGGTCGGCCGGATGCAATACCACCGCCATCAATTCCGGATTCTGCCCCGCGCGGCGCAACGGCCATTCGAGAAAATCGATCAGCGGCTTGGTCAACGCCAGGCAGAGCGCAATCCCGATCACCAGCGCAAACGCCGACCGCACCAGCACCCAGCGCAAGTCGTCGAGATGTTCCAGGAAAGGTTTTGTCTCTGTGTCGTTCGTCATAAACGGTTCGCCCCATAGCATTTCATATTCGGCCCCGTTTGCAAACCAAAGGCTTTTTCGATAGCCAGTTAGACGGAATGAACGGAATTTACGAAATGATTGAAAAACACTGAATTCAACCGCCTTAAAAAAATTCCTTTAATTCCGTAAATTTCGTCTAAAACTTCCTTTTTTTAAAATTCGTTAATTTCGTCCACCGCCTTTAATCTGAGTTTTCTGCTGCGAAACGGCCCACAATCTGAAACACTGTCTGATTCCAAGCCGAAACATGAAATCGACCCTTTACCTCAACACAGGAGTTCGCCACCGCATCTTCTCCGGACACCCGTGGGTGTTCAAGAGCGAGGTGGCACGCGTCACCGGCGAACCCAAGGACGGCGACACCGTCGAAGTCCGCAACGCCAAAGGGAAGCTTTTCGGCAGCGGCATCTACAACAGCCGTTCCCAAATCATCTTCCGCCGCTACTCCCACGGCGCGGAAGAACTCAACGCCGCGCTGCTCGAAAAGAAAATCGACGCCGCGCTCGCCTGGCGTGAAAAACTTAACGTCCTTTCCGGCAAACGCGCCTCCGCCCAACGCCTCATCTGGTCGGAATCCGACCACCTGCCCGGCGTCATCGTCGACCGTTACGGCGACGTTCTCGTCATCCAGCTTTTAACGATGGCCATGGCCCGGCTAGAATCCGAACTGGTTCGTATCCTCGTCGCCAAACTCAAACCCGCCACCGTCATCAGCCGCAACGACGCCCCCGTTCGTAAACTCGAAGGACTCCCGCTCGAAAAGAACGTCCTCCACGGCCAATACACCGCCCCCACCGAAGTCCAGGTCGCCGGTCTCACCTTCGCCCTCGATCTCTGGTCTGGCCAGAAAACCGGTTTCTACCTCGACCAGGCCGACAACTACGCCAAAGTCGCCCATTACGCCAAGGGCAGAAACATCCTCGACTGCTTCACCAACCAGGGAGCCTTTGCCCTGGCCGCCCGCGCTGCCGGAGCCGCCTCCTGCCGCGCCATCGACCAGTCCGACGAAGCCATCCAGCGCGGCCGCGACACCGCCAAACGCCACAGCCTCGACATCGAATGGATTGTCGGCAACGTCTTTGACCTGTTACCAGCCTACGAGCGCGAACGTCATACCTATGACATGGTCATACTGGATCCACCCTCCTTCACGAAAACCAAGGGACAGGTCGACTCGGCCCTGCGCGGTTACAAGGAATTGCACCTGCGCGCCTTGCGACTGCTACCCCCCGGCGGATTGCTGGCCAGCTTCTGTTGCTCGCACCATGTCGGCGAAGCCGAATGGCAAGAATTACTCTCCGACATCGCCGGAGAACTTAACATCTCCCTAAGGCTGGTCGAACGCATGACCCAATCCCGCGATCATCCAGTCTTGACGGAAGTACCCGAAACGGAGTATTTGCGTGGATATTTACTTGAAAAGCTCGCTACATGAATGGGCGCTTGTGGCGGTTATTCTGGTGACGTGCCAGCTAACCGGCAGCCCGGTTTTTGCCGCATCACCTACGACAACAACCGTCACAAACACCCCGTCCCCAGCCACTGCGACCAACGCGACGGCCACCACTCCCACTGTGCCGCAAGGCCCCGCTCCACACATCACCGCCAGCGACGCCGACGACAAAATCGTCATCCTCAACAAAACCGGACGCGTCACCGTCGTCCTCCTCTGCACCGAACAATCCCAGAAACAAACCCGCGACGCCGCCGCGCTCCTCGACAAATACCGCGGCCTGTCGACCTTCCGCCTCATCGCCATCGTCGACCTGCGCGACTCCCTCGGCAGCATGGTCGAAGGCATCGTTCGCTGGCGCATGCAGGACGACCTCGACGACGAAGCCGAACGGCTCACCCCGTTCTACCGCGCCAATAACAACCCCAACGATCCCCGCAACGACCTCTCCGCCATCCCCGACTTCAAGGGCGACATCTGCAAAGCCGTTGGCTGGGTCAAGGTCTCCAACAAACTCCGTTGCGTCGTCTACGGCCCCCAGGGCTACCCCTTGCGCCGTTGGGACGACCTGAAAAATTACGACGAACTCTACACCACCGTCACCGCCGCCCTCGATGAGTTGAAGAAGAAGTAGGCGCTTATTTTTTCGTCCACTTTAAGCGAGCACCTCGCTCGGCAATCAGACCGATTCTTCGACTGCGTTGCGCTCAGAATGACGCGGAGAGAAGGTCTTGTTTTGAAATAATGAAGTCCAGCACCACGCTGATAACGTGACGTTGCATTCCGTAACGCCGACAAGGGAACTGAATGTTCTCTTCAGCTTCGCGAAACTGAGTCCAGCGTCATGCTGGTCATCCTGAGCAGAGCGTAGCGACGTCGAAGGATCGGTGGGGATGCTCGCTGATTTTGAAAATTGCCGAGTATCAATTCAATAGCACTGGAATGACGAGAACGCTGGAAGTGGCGAAGAAGAAGGGAGTGCCGGCGGAGGGACTTGAACCCACACATACTTGCGTATAACAGATTTTGAGTCTGTCGCGTCTGCCATTTCGCCACGCCGGCTTGGGAGTGATTACCATACCGATTTGTGCTTGCGAGAAAAGCGTAAAATTCGCGCAAGGGACGAAACAAAGGCGATTAGACGAAATTAACGGAATTTCTGGAATTGGGGAAAAGGCAAAGGCCCTAACAGGTTGCTGAACGAAATTTACGAAAGCGGGTACTTCGTACCTAGAACCTGGTACTTGGTACGGCCGTTCTCCTGCCTTTCACTGAAAACCGAAAACTTCGAACTGAAAACTTTCCCTACCGTCAGGCGGCTTGTTCGACGGCGGGGGGGAGTTGTTCGACGATGCGATAGCCGACGCCACGGACGGTCTCGATGTAGTTGGCACATTTGCCGAGCTTTTCGCGGAGGCGGCGGACGTGGGTGTCGACGGTGCGGGTGTCGATGACGCTCTCGTAGCCCCAGACGTCGTTGAGGAGGCGGTCGCGCCCCTGGACGCGGCCCCGGCGTTCCATGAGGAGGGCGAGGAGTTTGAATTCGGTGGCGGTGAGTTCGATGCGGTGGCCGGAGATGAGGACTTCGTGCTTGGCGTGGTCAACGAGGAGTTCGCCGATGGTGAGTTTTTCGGCGGTGGGTCCTTTTTCCTTGCCGCGGCGCAGGACGGATTTGACGCGCAGGACGAGTTCGCGCGGGCTGAAAGGTTTGGTGACGTAGTCGTCGGCGCCGAGTTCGAGGCCGACGATTTTGTCGACTTCCTCAGCCTTGGCAGTGAGCATGATGATGGGGATGTGGCTGGTGGCGGTGTCTTTTTTGAGGGCTTTGCAGACTTCGAGGCCGGACATCTGGGGCAGCATGAGGTCGAGGACGATGAGGGAGGGAAGTTCGGCGCGCGCTTTGGTGAGGGCGACGGCACCGTTTTCGGCGGTGACGGTGGCGAAGCCGGAACCGCGCAGGTTCATCGTTAGGAGATCGACTACATCCGCTTCGTCATCTACGACCAATATTTTCTGACTCATAATTGTTTCCAGTGTAAATAGTGCAGGCCCTCTTGGCCTACTCATTGGTCTAGGAGTCTCGCGACGTTCTCGCAAGAGAAACGCTGTTACAATTGAGTGACGTATGCGCAACGCTTTTATAATAAGCGTGTTGCCGACTAAGTGTCAGCCGTTGAAATGCTAGCTCTTTTTGTCCTGCGGCACGGTATCGGGCGCGGGAGTGATGGAGGGTGCAGCGGGTTCCGCAGCCGGGGTGGATGTGGCGGCGGCAGTGGATGCGGTCGATTGCGGCAGCAACGGTGTGCTGGTTTGAGCTGCGGCGGGCGGAGGAGTTTGTGCGGCGACGCTGGTCTCGTTGGTGGCGGCCTGGACTTCGCGGTCGAATTCTTCCTTGGCTTTTTTGAATTCGCCAATGCTACGGCCAAGGCCGCGGGCGAGTTCGGGCAATTTCTTGGGGCCGAAGACGAGCAGGGCAATGAGCATGATCCAGAACCAGTCGGCTCCGTGGGGCAGGCCAAAGGCGAAGAGGGGTTGCATGGGGAGGCCTAGCTTTTCTTGGTGTCGTCGGGATTGGGATGACGGGAAGTATCGACGACAGTGGGCGGTTCGTTGAGGCCTTTTTCGGCTTCTTCCTTGCCGCGCTTGAATTCACCGACGCTGCGACCGAGGCCGTGAAAGAGTTCGGGCAATTTCTTGGCTCCGAAGAGGAGGATGACGATGGCGAGAATCCAGATCCAGTCCGCGCCGTGGGGGAGAAATGCCAGTGTCGTGTTCATGGTGGTTTGCAGTGAGGGTTTTGAACCTAGCAAACTCAAAGTTACTCCTGCCTTCTCATTGCGCAAGCAGATAACCTCCAGCGTGACGGCAGGGTTACCACCCTGCACCCACGCAGAGCATGACCTGTTGCACGGGTCATGCGGAGACTGGAGGCCGGAAGAGGGGAACTTGGCATTTCGATTCAACGTTGCTGAATGTTCTGTCCGTGGAACCTTTCGCCTACTACTTTCCCTTCTCAGGAAAAGAGTGGTCTGAATGTGAATTTTCAGTTCCCGCGCCAGCGTTACTGGGTGCAGGGATCATCCCTGCCGGGCATTCATGAGACTAGCCTGGAGAGCGTCGAACTTTTTTTTCGCGGCTTTGATTTGAGGCGAAGAGAGATTGCGGCCCTCGATGGCGCGGTTGAAACCAAATTGGAGATAGGGACCGAGAACGACGCGGCCTGCGGCGGGGAGGTGATTATAGACCGTGACGAAGCTGTCGGGTTGTTCGAGGAACACAACGCCCATGACTTTGGCCGGAAGCGCATTGTCGGGGGAGAGATAAGCGAGTTGATAGCGGAGCAAGAGCTGGATGAGTTCCGGGTCGGCCTTGGCGGAGGCGAATTTCTGGAGCGCGAGCAGGGCGGAATCTTTCTCGGCGGGAGCGACGGCCTTGGCGGAAGTTTCCAGCGAAAAGGGCGCATCCGGGACGGCGAGCGCGGAGAGAATTTCATCGCGCGAAAGGGTCGTTTCCTGCGCGTACAAAGATGGCAAAAGGACAAAATGGAGAGCAAGGAGCCAGCAACCGGAAACAAATTTCATCGCCGCCATCAGAACATTTTTAGAGGGCATCGGCAAGCCGCGCCACATCGCGGACTGTCGAAAGGCAAAAGTGGTTTGGGAAGAGCCCTTTAAGACGGTGCTTGCACCTGCGTTGCATCTTGTTACCATGTCCCTATGTTACGTCGACTGACAGTTAGTGTAAGCGCGCTCATTCTCCTCGCGTTGGCCGGATGCCAACCGATTGACAAGAACCTCGAAGCAGAAGATTCGCACAATCCCTACTTCAAAAAGGCCGAAGGATTCATGGAGGCCAAGAACTATGTCGATGCGGCCAAACAGTACGAAGCCGCCCTTCAGGCCAATCCCAACGTCGCCCTCGCGCATTACGAACTCGGCAATATCTACAGCGAAAAACTCGGTGACGAAATCAGCGCGATGTACCATTACAGCAAATTTCTGGAACTGCGCCCCACCTCGGAAAAACGCGAGCAGGTGCTTCTCCTCCTGGAAAACGCCAAGTACACCCTGGCCACAAAATTGCCCAACACCCCGATCGCCAACGCCGAGGTCTTTGCCCGTGTGCAAAGCGAAAACGCCAATCTGAAAAAACAACTCGAAGACGCCCAGTCCCGCCTGGCCCGCATGGAACAGGTTCAACAGGACAAGGACCAGCAAAAAGAGTCGGCCCCCGTTGCCGCCACTCCTGCCCCCGCCGCACCGTCCACTCCCGCCGTAAGCACCGCCGCGCCCTCGACCCCGACGACCGTCCCCTCGCCGATTCGTCCGGGCACCGCCACACCGGCCCCCTCCGCTCCTCCGAAACCGGTTGCGCCCACAGCCCCGACCGTCACGACCACTCCCGCAGCACCTGCCGCCCCCGCACCCACAGCACCGACCGAAGCGCGCAGCCACACCATTGCCCGCGGCGACACGCTCTGGAGCATTGCCAAGAAGTACTACAAGAACGACACCGTCAACGGCATTGAAAAAATCAAAGCCGCCAACGCCGACAAACTCGGCGATGGCAAGCCCCTCAAAATTGGCACCACACTCGTCATTCCCTAACCCTCGTCCCAAACACACGCGACCGAAACGAGAATTCCCATGCCGGCCCGCAAAGATCGCTCCATGAAATCGTCCAATCCCGACTGGTCCAACCAAGAGCAAAACGATCTCCTCGCCGCCGAAGCCGCGCAGTCCGCACAGGAAAGCGCCAGCGGCGCCACCGCCGACGAGATCAACCAAAAGGTTCAGCAGGCACAGACCCAACTGCTCGAACTCAAACGTCAGCAGGACGAGATCGAACGTCAGAAGCGCGAACTTGAAGAACTGAGCCGCAAACAACGTGAATTCGAGGAAGGCCGTCGCGATATTCTCGAAAAACTCACCCGCGGCCTCGTTGTCCTCGAACGCCAGGAATTTGAAGTCAAACGCGAAGCCGAACAGATCCAGCTCATTCGCGAAACCTTCGGCGAACACCTTAAGGAAGTCGAACAAATCAAGCCCCAAGAATGGGATGCCGGTGAACTCCAGGCCGAGCTGACTCGTGCCCTGGCCATCATTGATCAGGCCCACGCCGTTCACGCCCAAGCCAAGGCCCGGCTCGAATCGTTGCGCGAAGAACCCGAAGCAGGCGAAGCTGGCGATGAGGAATCCAGCCTCTACGGAACCAAAAGCTTCGGACTGCTCCTGCGCGAGGGATTCGCCTACACCCTTCCCCTCATCGTTGTTATCCTCTTTACCCTCTTTATCCTGCTTTACTCACGGCACGCCTGACGCGCCGTTAAGACGAAATGGCCTGGAATTTTAGCGGTAATTCCGGCGACCCGCTCGAAAAGCGGCGCCGTCAATTGGAAGAACAGCAACGCAAGCTGTCTGCCGAAATGTCCAAACTGCAGGACTCCCTCCAGGTCGAGAAAAATCCACCGCCTCCCCCCGAGCCTGGCCCTCCCGTCTGGCGCCTGGAGGAGGAACAAAGTTTCATCCGCGACGAACAAGCTCCCGAACATCAGCACGGCCAACGCTCCCTGCGTGCCCAGCGTCAACGCGATTTCCGCATCTTCATCGTTCTGTTCCTGGTCCTGGCCGTCATTCTTTATTGGCTCTTCCGCACCTTCATCCGTTAGGCAGGGGCAATCGCCCCTGCACCCGCGCGACGCTGACGCCGAAACTGGAAGTCCAAATTGATCCAGGCAAGCGACACGATGTGTCGCCAAAAACTAAAGCAATTTAAAGTATCGTGCACAGA
>DBTH01000268.1:11660-11863 GCA_002306945.1 Methylacidiphilaceae bacterium UBA1321
GGAGGACTCTGTCCTCCAAACCTCCTGCTAAAGGAAATGATTTTCTTAAGAATCCTCATGAGCTTTTTCCTCTTTTTACGCAACGTAAAAAGGGAAAAAGCCCTGTGGGGTTTCTAAAGGGTATCATACCCTTTAGCGGGGGATATGGGGGCAGCGCACCCAGTCTTTGTGTGCATGATACTAAGCCGTATCTATTCAAAACA
>DBTH01000339.1 GCA_002306945.1 Methylacidiphilaceae bacterium UBA1321
GCTTTGCCGGAGGTTTCTGACTTAACGGGCATATTACCGGGTTTTACCGGAATGCCGTTAGTCTTGCGTGTGCTGCCTGCGTTGCGTGTGCGAAAAAATCGAGGAGATCAAATGGCGCGGGTCTGGGAATAGTACCATTTGAGTTGATCGGGCGTGCTGTCCTCGTCGAGGTTTTCGACCTCGATGAGCGATTCGCCCTTGGCGGGCGGGAGGACTTCCCTGACCTTCCATTGATTATCGAGGCGGCCAAAGGTCCAGTATTCGGTGAAGGGGCTGACGTCGGGTTCCTGCATGACGGTCTGGCCGTCGCGGAAAATGCCGCGTTGGGCGTGGGCGCTGATGCGGGCGACGAATTCGTCCTTCGAGTTGTCGGCGAAGTTGCGGACGAGAATGAGATCGACCTTACGGACGCAGAGGTTGCGGAATTCGATCCGTGAATTGGAATCCTGCAATCTCGTCATCTCCGCCTTGAGACTGGCGGCGACATCGGGGAAAAGTTTATCGTCGGGGATGTCGGCGATGTTGTTACTCTCGCGGGCGAGGATGACTTGCGTGAAGGTATTGCGGACGAGTTCCAGCATGTTGTCGCGGTTCCAGATTTTGTCGGTCTGGACGAGGAAATTGAGGAGGCGCTGGATCTTTGTGTCTTTGCTGAGAATGGGGCTGGCGACCCACGGGCCGGCGGGGCCGGACTTTCCGGCGGCTTCGCCGTAGACCTGATCGCGGCCCATGTCGGTGAAGGGCTCGAAGAAGTTTTCTTCACGCAGAACGCTGGAGTCGCGGGACTGTTCGATTTCGCGCAGGAGCCAACTGCCGTCGTGGAACTGGAAGGTCCAGAATTCCTGGAACTGGGCGGGGGACTCGTCGCCACGGAGGAAGTCGCTGGTGCGGTCGTCGATGTAGTAATCGGTTGCTGTCGCGGTGACAAGGGTGGTGAATTCGCGCAGGCTGGCCTTGTGGGGATAACGGAGGTTGACGAGGTCGATGCGGTCAACGTGCAGCCCGGCGATTTTGTTGATCTCGTGATTGCGGATCAGGCCGCGAATCTGTCCGAGGTGCGCGTTGTAGAGATAAGGCATGAGCAGCGGCTTCATGGGCGTGTAGTCGCGCGATTCCCAGCAGAGTTGAAGCTTCGTGAAAGTGTAGAGGGTTTTCTGCTCCAGCTTGTCGGGAGTCATGCTCTCGTCGACTTTGGCGATGAAATCGAGGAGGGCCTTCGTCTTGTCGGCTTTCTTACGGACATCGCTCGGAGAATAGACGTAGTCGAGGTTTTCGCCGGATTCAGTTTGCTTGTAGTAGGCGTTACATAAAACGATTACGACTATAACAAAGACAATTGCCCAAAATATGATGCCGGGTGACGAGGAACTGCTACCCCCATAGTATCCGCCTCCGCCGTGATAGCCTCCTCCACCTCCGCCGAATCCACCACTACCACCCTTGTTGTGAACAGCTACGCCTTGGGCGAAGTAGGTGTTGGGACGGTCGGTCTGGAGATTGTAAACGCGGGTCGGGGCGCGAACGATTTCGATGCCGGTAATCGGTTCGGAACGGAGTTGATTGTCCGTGAGAACGAATATGGAATCGCCGACGCGGAGTGATTCGAGCGTCTTGAACGTGCCGTCGCCGACGAAGAAAGGATGCTCGGCGGTGACGTGAAGTTGAACGGTTGGCGTGGTGACGATGCGATATTCGTCGACTTCGTGAATGAGGATATTGCGGACGGTGGTGCGGACGATTTCGCCGTTGACCGTGAAGGCGAGGAGTTCGTCGCCGGGGCGGATTTCGCCGATGGGTGTGGTCGTGCCGTCGGCGCGGGTGATGGGCGTGTCGGGCAGGAAGCAACCCTTGTTGTGAACGATGAAACCGTTGGCGATGTACGTGCCGCCGGGAGTGACGAGCAGGTTGTAGGCGGGACGTTGGGGGAGGAGGTTTTTGATTGAGGTGATGGGCCGGGGGACGTTGGCAATCTCGTTGCGCTGCAGAACCGAATCGCCAACGTTGAGCTTGTCGGCGGTGCGAAAAACTCCGGGGGCCGTCTGGAAGGGATGTTCGGGCGTGGCGCGAATGGTGGCGGTGCCGATGCTGATTTCGATGTAGGCATCGGCAGTGACGCGCTGGGTGGATTTGACGGTGCCGATGACGCGTTGCGTTTCGGAAAAGGTCCAGACCCGGTCGCCGGTCTTGAGTTTTTCAATCGGTACGAGACCGCTCGGAGTGGCAATCGGTGTTCCCTCTTCGAGACAGCCGCCGCCGCCGCGCGCCCAGGCCAGGGTGGGAGCGAACACGCACAGGATGCAGCCGATCAGAAGACCGCGCAGCAGCGGAAGAAGACGTTCCATGGTTTTTTCCGGGGATGGATGGTGAGGAAAGCTGTTAGCTGATAGCGGTTAGCCAGAAGATGACAAAAATCCAATTTTCCGGCTTATAGCTAAAAGCTAATGGCTATCAGCTTTTAGCTAGAATGATTGGCGATCCATTATTTTTCGGGCGGTTAATGCAGCGCCGCGATGATTCCGCCCAGAACAGCGGCGGCAACGACGAGGCTGATGCCGATGATTCCGGCGGCGACGACGCGGCCGAAGTATTGCGCGACGGCGACATTGCCGCGGGCGATTTCCTTGTCTTCGTCGATGTTCGGGGTGAGGCGGTTGAGCAGTCGCGGCAGGAAGACCGACGCGGCCAGGATGAGTGCGGTTCCGAGTCCGGCGCCGAAGATGACGAAGATGGCGGCCCAGGCGAGGTTGATGGCGATGAGGTGCATGTTTTCTCCTGAAGGTTGAGATGTCAGCCGGTTGCTCCACGGCGTCCGGCTCAAGGAATTGTTTACTGCGTGTGAGCCGCTCTGGCACGAAAAATCTCAGTGACCTGTTAGCATGGGTGCATGACGCCTAAGTTACTGCTCGCACCACGTTGCCGACGGATTTTCATGGTTTTAAGAATGAACGGTAACTTTGGCATCATGCACCCGTTAGCATTTTAAATCCAAAAGGTAATCCTCCAACTCTGATGGAGGGCTCTCGAAGTTTGACAAATCCGGGAGCGGTTGAAATAGATGATGGGCAGTTGAACCGATCCTTCGACGCCGCTGCGCTCTGCTCAGGATGACGGGTTGGGGTGG
>DBTH01000314.1 GCA_002306945.1 Methylacidiphilaceae bacterium UBA1321
TCAATTCTGAATAGTTACGGCTAAGAACGTAATTTTTTGTAAGAATTGGCTTGGCTTTGTGGCGAAAAACGGGTGCTCTTTACGCACTATGGGACACTACAAAGGACGCAATAGCGTCAGAAAACGTGCTCAACGTCGCAAGAAGTCTGAGCGTGTAGCGGCTGCCAAAGCCAAGAAGTAAACAAACCTCTCTCCGTGGCGGGAAGTCATCTTCCCGCTGCGGATTTTGAGGGGAATTATCTTTCTCGACGGGTGTCAGATCGAGAAGTCCTGAGCGGGCGTGTGGAGTCCGCATTCGCGAACCAGGCCGAAGAAACGGGTCTGGTCCTCGGTCATTCCGTCGGTAAGCCGGCGGGTCGTGTGGACGTCGCCGATGGAGACGTATCCTTTTTCCCAAAGCGGGTGGTAGGGGAGATTGTGCTTGGTGAGGTATTGATAAACGTCCCGGTCACTCCAGTCGATGATGGGGTGGACTTTGACCCGCTGGCCCTGTTGCATCAGGACGTGCAGTTTCGCGCGGGTGGACGATTGTTTGCGGCGCAGTCCGGCAAGCCAGGCTTTGGCATCAAGTGCGTTGAGGGCGCGATTCATCGGCTCGACCTTGGTGATCTGGTTGTATTGCTTGATGCCGTCAACGCCTTTTTCCCAGAGCTTGCCATAACGCGATTCGAGCCACGCGGGGCTGATGCTGGAGCGGTAGATGTGGAGATTGAGGGAAAGCTGCTCGGTGAGTTGGTCGATGAAGGCGTAGGTCTCGGGAAAGAGATAACCGGTGTCGATGAGAACGACGGGGATGTCGGGCCATTGTTCCGTCGCCAGGTGGAGACAGACGGCGGCTTGAGCGCCAAAGCTGGAGCTGAGGACGAGATTCGGCTTGAATTGGTCGAGTGCCCAGGCGACGCGCTGCTGGGCGGATTGAGATTCGAGCTGGGAATTGATTTCGGCGAGGTGATTCGGTTCGAAAGAAACGGGACTGGCAGTGCTCATGTACAGATTGAACCGGGTATTTACTTGTGAAATAATCCGGTTTTACGTCCTCCTTGATCTTATAATCTCTATAGACTTTTTAAGATCGAAGTCAAACGAGCGGTTGATTTTGTTTCTAATGCGTTACAGATTAACTTGTTATAAACAAGCCTAAAGGCGACCTTATTTCTAGGGAATGAGCCCTTTAAATTGAGGAAATGAGGTTAGCGGGCCGCCAGAGGAGGCTTTTACGCACCGCCGAGGAAAACGCGGTAGAAGAAGTAACCGACGGCACCAATGGCCAGCAAGACCAGCACGAGGATGATGAGCATCCATTTTTTGTTGGCGGGATGTCTGCCCTTGGGGAAGGGAGAGGAATTGATGAAACTGGCAGGCTTGCCTTTGGAGACGCAGTCATTGAGGCTGACACGCTGGGAGGGTTCGGGCAGGGCCTGGGCGGGAGCGGAGAATTCGGAATCGTAGAGAAGTTCGATATTGCCGAAGCGGATGATGTCGTTGCGGCGGAGCTTTTGCTCGGTGATGCGTTCGCTGTTGACGCGTGTGCCGTTGGTGGAGTCGAGGTCGCGAACCTTGTAGTCCTTCCCTTCGAGGATGAGCTCGGCGTGGTGTCCGGAAACACTGTTGTGGTCGATCTGGAGCGCGTTGTCGGCAACGCGTCCAACCGTCAGTGTGGGGCCGCTGAGTTCAAAGGTTTTACCGGAGAATTCTTCTGATTGAGCAATGAGGCGCGGCATAGCGAGTGAAAGCCAATCTTAACTATTACTGCTTTGGCGATCAATCATTTTACTGAATTCTTCAAAGAAAGGTTGGGCGTCGTGCGGTCCAGGTGAAGCTTCAGGGTGGTATTGGACGGAAAAGACGGGGAATTTTTTGTGGCGCAGGCCTTCGCAAGTGTTGTCATTGAGGTTGACCTGGCTGACTTCGACGTCGTCGGGCAGCGATTTGGGATCGACGGCGAAGCCGTGATTTTGCGAGGTGATGCTGACTTTGCCGGTGGCGGTATCTTGAACGGGTTGGTTGCCGCCGCGATGACCGAATTTGAGCTTGAAGGTTTTTCCGCCGAGGGCGAAGCCGAGGATTTGGTGGCCCAGGCAGATGCCGAAGATCGGTTTTTTGCTCTGGACGAGTTTGCGAACGGTCTCGTGGGCGTAGGTGAGTTCTTCAGGATCGCCGGGGCCGTTGGACAGGAAAATGCCGTCGGGATTGTAGCTGAGGGCTTCCTCGGCGGGTGTGGTGGCGGGAAGCACTTTGACGGCAAAACCATGCTGGCGCAGGTTGCGCAGGATGTTTTCTTTCATGCCGAAATCGTAGGCGACGATGTGGTGTTTGACCGGGGGCAGGGGAGCGTAGTAGTCCTCGGGAGTCAAGGGCGGGGCATTGAGGGGACGGGTGCCGCGAACGAGGGTCCAGCGGCGGCTGAGTTTGCTTTCGGGATCCCAATCGTAGGGGGCTTTGCAGGTGACTTCCTTGACGAAATCGCGGCCGAGGTAGCTCCAGGATTTGGCCAGGTCGATGGCGGCGGCGTCGCTGATGGGTTCGGTGGTGATGACGCCGCGTTTGGCTCCGGCGGTGCGGAGGTGTTTGGTGAGGGCACGAGTGTCAATGCCGGTGATGCCGGGAATGTCGTAGCGGGAGAGATAATCGGCCAGGGTGGTCTGGGAACGCCAGTTGCTGGGGATATTGGAAAGTTCGCGTACGACAAAGCCGGAAACGTGCGGGTGAACCGATTCGACATCAAGGTCGTTGATGCCGTAGTTGCCGATAAGGGGGTAGGTCATCGTGACGATCTGGCCTTTGTAGGAGGGATCGGTCAGGATTTCCTGGTATCCGGTCATGGAGGTGTTGAAACAGACTTCGCCGTTGGCCGTCCGGGGGGCTCCGAATGATTCCCCGTGCCAGACTTTGCCATCTTCCAGTGCCAGGATTGCTTTCATAAATGGAGTCAAATTAGCGTGGATAAGGTGCATTGTCTCGTCAAATTTGTAAAAAAACAGCGCAAGAGGCCGTTGGGGCGATTATTCGGTGGACGATGCAATGGGAATTGGGGAAGGTATCGGGCGATGGCGACATTCCGTATCGACTTGCACAGTCATTGTCAGGGCGATCCGGTCGATGATCTGGAGCATACGATCCATGAGCATATCGATCGGGCGCGGGCTTGCGGTCTGGATGTGCTGGCGTTGACGTGGCACGAAAAGATATTTGCCGATGAGGCGGCCATTGCTTATGCGCGCGGGAAGGGACTTCTGCTCATTCCCGGCGTCGAGACCAATCTTTTCGGAAAGTATCATACGCTGGTTCTTAATGTAAAACCGGGGGACATTCCGGGATCGAGCACGCTGGAGGATTTGCGTGCGGTGCGGGAGAAGGGCGATTGTTTTGTCATGGCGCCGCACCCGTATTATCCCTATTTTTCCTGCCTGGGATCGACCATTGACCGGTATCCGGAACTTTTCGACGGGATCGAATGGTGCCATTACGATTTCAACTGGCTGCCGTCGTGGCTGAGTCCGAACGAACGCGCCCGCCGTTGGGCGCAGCGCCATCACAAGCCGCTCATTGCGGCATCGGACGCACATTCGCTGGAGGTGCTGGGCTATTTCTATTCGGAAATCGAAGCGGAAGAGTTGACTGTGGAATCGGTCTTTGCGGCGCTACGGGCTGGACGGGTGCGTTTCACTCCGATGCCCATGTCATTTAGGCACGCCGTTCGCCAGTCGTGGGGAATTGTAAAGTCGACGTTCTATAGAATGATCGGGCGCTAACATCAAGAGCCCTCCCAGGGTGATGTTTTTGCAATAATTGATTGCAAAGTTACGATCAAGTGTCCAAATGTGATGTTTTATTCCATCAATCGCGCACCGAAGATGAAAAGAATACTGGGATTGTTTCGGACGAAGGACGGCAGGGACTACACCGTTGTTTTTATACTGATCAGCTCGCTGTTTTTGCTTTGGGGTTTGTGCAACGGGATGATCGATGTGATGGATAAACATTTTCAGGACAAGCTCCACTTGTCCAAGGCGCAATCGGCCTGGGTGCAATTCGCGCACTACATGGGCTATTGCTTCATGGCGTTGCCGGCGGGCTGGCTGGCGCGGCGGTTGGGGTATAAAGGCGGGATTATGGCCGGGCTGATTATTGTCGCACTGGGCGGACTTTGGTTTATCCCCGCGACACAGATCCAATCGCTCTGGGCGTACTTGATGGGGGTTTTCGTATTGGCGGCGGGATTGACTTTTTTGGAGACGGTGGCCAATCCGTACACGACGGTTTTGGGGCCGGCGGAGTACGCCGCGACACGCATCAATCTGGCGCAGTCGTGCAACGGAGTCGGCTGGATTTTTGGCCCGGTGATCGGCGGAATCTTTTTCTATTCGGCGGGTGGCGTGGACGCGTCGAGTGAACGCATTTACATTCCCTACGCGGCGGTGGCCTGTGTGGTGTTGATCCTGGCGGTGGTCTTTTATTTCGCGTCCATTCCAGACATCAATACGGAGGATGCATATCGTCTGGATGAAGGGACGGCAGGGCCGTCGCGTTCGATCTGGTCGCATCCGCATTTCGTTTTTGCCGTGGTGGCGCAATTTCTATACGTCGCGGCGCAGGCGGGGGTTTTCAGTTTCTTCATCAATTACATGGTGGAGGAAATTCCGTCTCTGCCGGAGAAATTGGCCAATATGTGGCTGCTGGAAGGCGGTTCGGAATTGAGGAATGGTGCGTGGTTCCTGAATGAAAAGGGTGCGGCCCGGCTGCTCGGTTACGTGGGCTTTGTGCTGTTCCTGATCGGCCGGTTCAGCGGGGCGGCGATCCTGAAGCAATTCGCGCCGCACCGGGTGTTCGGGCTGTATGCGGCGGCCAACGTGGTGATGATGCTTCTGGTTTTTCTGAAATTGGGCTGGTTGTCGGTCGTCGCGCTGTTCCTGAGTTTCTTCTTTATGTCGATCATGTTCCCGACGATTTTTGCGCTGGGAATTTACGGTTTGGGTAAGCGGGCCAAGGTGGCCTCGTCGTTCATTGTGATGGCCATCATGGGCGGGGCGATCATGCCGAAGCTGATGGGCTGGATCGCCGACCACACGAACATGTCGCGAGGATTTATCGTGCCGTTGTTTTGCTTTGTGGTGCTGGCCGTCTACGGATTTGGCTGGCGGCGCTTGAGCGGTGCGGGGCCGGGAGGAAATGCCGCGGCTCCCGCAATGACGGGACATTGAAAAAGAGAGCGGCGTTGCAGGCTCTGAAGCTGAATGCCGCATTGGCTCAAGCTGGACGCCAATGGTCGAGAGCCCAATCGATTGCCTCGTGGATTTCGGTCATGGGAATGCCGGCCTTGAGGAGCTTGTTGCAATCCATGACGCAATTGGCGCGAGGGACTTTGGCGGCAACGCGCATGAACTCGGCCTCGTCCTTGAAGAACTCGAAATTCTTGTCGACCAGATTGCGCTGGCGGATTTTGGCCACCACTTCGGAGGTGGTGACGGAGCCGGGATTGACCACGTTATAGACGCCGTAGGGGATGTGTCTTTCCCAGCAGAGCCAGGTGGCGCGGACGAATTCATCCAGTTGGGAAATCGAGTTGCGCGCTTCAAGGAGTTTGGAGTAACGCATGACCTTGCTGAGGTAGTTGCGCGGGCCGTCGACTTCGTTGAAGGGGATGCGCAAACGCCAGATATAGCAGTGACTGCCATTGTTAATGATTTCCTCGGCGATGGCCTTGGTGCCGCTGTAGAAGCTGCAATTGTTCTGGCGGAAAGTGAAATTGGGAGTGTCTTCTTCAAGAAACCCGCTTCCGTCGGGATGGGCGCCGGTGTAGATACAACCCGAGGAGATGTGGCCCCACGGAATTTTCAGGTGTGAGCAGACCTCGTGCAGGACTCCGGGCAGGATGGTATTGGCGAGAAGACAGCGGGTCTTTTCCAACTCGGCGGCGTCGACATTGGGTTTGCCCGTGTAACCGGCGGCATTGAGCACGAAGTTGGGCTTGAGCTCCTTGAAGGTGTGGAGGACTGCGTCCTTGTCACAGAGATTGAGGGAGGAGTGGGAGAGGGTGATGAAGGGGATGTTGTGCGCGTTGAAATAGGCCTGATAGGCCGTGCCTACGTAACCGCTGCCACCGACGAGGATGATTTTTTCGGGTTTCTGCATAAATGAACGTGTCCAGAATGGCTTGAATTTGATACGAAGTACCGAATTATTTCCGACAATGTTATTGAAAGCAATCGAAAGTAAAAAATGTTTTTAATTGCCTTTCATGGCCAACCATTACTTGATTGTAAAAGCGAAATAAAGGATGTGGACAGATCGAACCAATGGCGGGCAACATGGCAGAGATGATTTGCGCAATGGAAAGGTGTTTTGAACCATGAGGGATGTTATATGAATCTGGATGGTCTCGATTTTGACCGGGACCCAGGCAAGCCGGTCGTTGCGCATTTGATCCACCTGGATGGTCCTGGTGGCGGCCCCATTTCCTTTCTCCGGTTGCTGGGATATTTTCACCAAAAGCACACCCAGGTGGCCATAGCCGGTGGCAAGGGACGCATTTACCAGACATGTCTGCGGTTGCGCATCCCTTTTTACAAGATTCCGATTCACGACAAGAAATCGATTCTCTACGGCTTTTGGGCTCTGGTGTGGCGTCTCTGGAAACTCAAACCCGACCTGCTGATATTGCACGGTCAATGGGCCGGGCCGGTCGGAGCGTTGGCGGCAAAGTTGGCGGGAGTGCGCAAGATTATCTATATCGCGCGCTGGCCGGCGTTTTACACCTCGTGGGATTTGTTCCGGCTGTTGCGTAACTTTTTCTCGGAATATGTTCCCTGTAAACTTTGCGACCGCACGATCACGTTGAGCGAAAGCAGTCACTACCAGTATTTATTGAGGCAGTGGGTGCCCGACAAGAAGCTCCTGATGATCCCCAACGCGGTCATTCCCGAGGAAGTGCCCGGCCCGGAACAGGTTCGCCTTTACCGGAAGAAATACGGCTGGACAGACGATTGCTGCCATGTGGTGTCGGTGGGACGTCTTTCGACGCAAAAGCGTCTCGACTGGCTCTTGAAGAGCTGGCAGATCGTCCATGAGAAACGCCCCCAGGCGCGGTTGTGGATTGTCGGTAACGGGCCGCTGCTCAACGAACTGAAGGAGATGGCGCAGCAACTGAACCTTGAGGACAGTTGTACCTTCATGGGTGAGCAGTTCGGACTGCTGAGCATCGCCTCTTCTGATATTGTGGCCATGACGACATTGTACGAGTCCCGCGGCAATGTCGCGATGGAGGCGCTGTTGTGCCGCCGGCCGATTGTGGCCAGCATGGTCGACGGTGTTTGCGATACAGTACGCAACGAGCACGAGGGCTTTTTGGTGCCACCTGGCTACAACGCCCAGTTTGCCGAGCGCCTGATCGAGTTGATCGACAATCCCGAATTGCGCGAGCAGATGGGATCGGTTGGCAGCGAGCAAATCGGCCGGTTCCGTCTCAACAAGGTCATGAAGGAATATGACGAGGCTTTCAACGATTTGCTGAAAGAGGAGTAAAACGACGCGCCATGCAGAAAGTAGTTCACATCATTCATCGTGACGACATTGGCGGGGGCGGCTCCGTTGTCATGCAACATTTGCGTTATTACGGGCTCAAGTACGAGACATGGTTGTTGCACGGCAGCAGCGGCCTTCTTTCCAAGGCGTGCGATGAGTTGAATATCCGCCATATTCGCCTGCCGATCGATACGATGTTCAAGAGTCTCTTCGGCGTTTTTGTCGTGGCGTGGTGGCTGAGAAAGATCAAACCGGATCTTTTGATTTTGCACGGCCAATGGGGCGGTCCGCTCGGTGCCGTGGCGGGAAAATTGGCGGGAGTCAAGCGCATGATCTATATTGCGCACTGGCCTTCGTTCTATACCGATTGGGACTTGTATCGCACAGTGCGTAACTTCATTGCCGAGTGGATACCGATCCGGCTCTGTTCGCGCGCGGTCACATTGAGTCATGCCAACCGCTATCAATATTTGATCCGCAGCACCGGCATCGAGGACAAGATCACCAGCTTGTCCAACATGGTCAGTTTATCCAAAATCCCGACAGCGGAAGACGCTCTCGAAATCCGCCGCCGGTTCAATTGGAAGCCGGACGAGGTGCATGTCGTCAGCGTCGGACGCGTGGTCACCCAGAAGCGCGTCGACTGGCTCCTGCAGAGCTGGAAATTATTACAGGATCGTGGTTGCCGCGCCCATTTGTGGATCGTGGGTGGAGGCGAGCAATGGGATGAGGTCAAGCGGTTGGCCCTGGAATTGAAGCTCGGGGACAGTTGCACGTTCCTCGGACCGCAACCGGACGGGATCAAGTTCATTGCCGCTTCCGACATCGTGGCTATGACGACAGTCTATGAGAGCAATGCGTTGATCCCGATGGAGGCGATGGCTTGCAGTAAACCGGTGGTGGCCAGTGCCGCCGACGGAGTGAGGGATACCTTTGCCGATGAGAGGGAGGGGTTTCAGGTGCCGCCGGGCAATGTGAAGATTTTTGCGGATCGGTTGGAAACCCTCATTCGCGACGAATCCCTGCGTCGTCAGATGGGCCAAGCGGGAAGGATCCACGTCAAAATCTTCGACGCGGAGGAAGTTCTCAAGCGTTACGTCATGTTGATCGAACTGGAACTTTCCAAGAGCTGACCCCTTATTTAGGGATCAGCTCTTAGCCGTAACTATTCAAAAC
>DBTH01000237.1 GCA_002306945.1 Methylacidiphilaceae bacterium UBA1321
GAGCGGATGGGCGACAGGTCCGTGCCGGTGCCGGAGCCATACTTGAAGAGCATGGCCTCGCTGTAGGCGAGGTGCATGATACTTTCCATGTTGTCGTCCACGGACTGGATGAAGCAGGCGCTGCCCTGCGGGTATTCGTACTGCGTGTGGGCGCGCTCGGCCTTGCCGGTTTCGCGGTTGTAGAAGAAATTGCCCAGGCCGCTGTTCTTGCCGATGCCGTACTGGTGGTAGAGGCCGACGTTGAACCAGACGGGGGAATTGAAAGCGCCGTGCTGGTTGACGCAGAGCCAAGTCAGGTCGCTGTAGAAATTCTCCGCGTCGGCCTTGCTGTGGAAATAACCGTCCGCGATGCCCCAATCGGTGATAGTGCGGGTGACGCGGTGGACAAGTTGGCGGATGCTGGTTTCGCGGCCGCCCTTGGTGGGATCGGTGCCGTTGGAGATGTCGCCGTAGAAATACTTGGAGACGGCAATCTTGGTCGCCAGCATGCTCCAGCTCTTGGGCACTTCGATGTTTTCCTGCTTGAAGATCACTTTGCCGTTGTCGTCGGCGATCTCGGCAGTGCGCTTTTCCCATTCGATTTCATCAAACGGATGCACCCCTTCGTGGCTGAAATAGCGTTCAAATACCATTCCGCCCTTTTTGCTGCCGCCTTTGCCGTGGGAACGATGACTCGTCTTGGGCAATGAGGAAGAAGCACCATTTTCTTCAGTGGTAAATTTGACGCGAGCGCCAGTATGGGAAGCATGTTTCATGATCGGGGCAGTCCTCCTAGTTAACGAATGAGTACGGGTTTGATTTGTTACAGGTTTCGGACGAGAAGCCACTTTATATTGAGTGGCGAGGGGTGATCATACTACCACAGGTAGTGGGGTCAAACAAAAATTAGGAAATTTTCATTTCCCGGTCTAATTCATTGATAGTTCAACACTTTATAAAATTTTCACGTTTTTTACTATACTCGGGATAGGTATTCATGCGACTACAACACCACAATAGGTGGTAGTGTCGAGGCTGGTCGTTGATAATCACCGACTTATCGTGAGTTTATCCCAGAATTCCACCTCCTCGCATGCTCTTTCGCACCACAATTGTCACTGATTTGACACCTCGATTGGAAAGAGGTTGATATAAGTTATATTATCGAGTTCAAGTAGTCAAACTACTGATCTTCACTCCCTGGCTGAATGCCTTTTCAGCGCAATTGCCCCGGCGTCTGGCCGGTGGTTTTTTTGACGAGTTTGCAGAAATAGTTGAGGTCGGCGAAACCGGATTGGAGGGCGATCTGGCCGACCGGCAGCGACGTTTCTTTCAATTGCCGGAGCGCGTGCCGCAGGCGCACCCAGGAGAGGTATTGAATCGGCGAGGTTCCGTATTGGCGGACAAAGATCCGGTAGAGCGTTGAACGGTGGATGTGAAATTCCCGCGAGAGGAGGGAAATATTGAGGGCGGCTTCGCAGAAACGCTCGTCGAGGGCCTGCCGCAACGGACGCGCCACGTTCTGCTGCGCCGCGGAAATGACCGGGAGGCGCGACGAGGAGGCGAGCAGGAAAATCCGATAGGCGATGAGAGAAGCGCGTTGTTCGCCGTGCGAGGAAGCCACCCGCAGGCAGTCGTGGAGTTGACTGAACAGCGTCGCCGGACAGGACGGCACAGGCTGAACGCGCTGGAGCCCGAACAGGTCGGTGACAGCGGTGGCGTTCGGCCCGTCGAGAGTGAACCAGCGGTAATGCCAGTCCTTGCCACCCTCGGCGCGCAACCAATGCGGTTCCCCGGGGTGGTAGAGAAAGAGCGAGCGCGGCGGCAACGGGAGCCAGCGGCGCCCGACCTGAGCGCTGCCTTCGCCGTCGACCGTCCAGAATATCTGGATGAAGGCGCCCGGCCCGCGCCGGGTCTCGCTGCCTGCCCGCAGAATGTAATCGCCCGAGGAACGCACGTTGAGCGGCAGGGGCAGGAGCGGGGAAGGATGGGGCCGGTAATGGGCGATAAGGACGTTCTTCACTGCAACAAAATTACTATAAAAGCATCATCTTTCCAGTCGATACTATCGCGTTCGTGGAAATAGGATGGAGGCACAATGAAGATTTCCGCTTCTAAAGTCAAAAACACCCTCTTGCGGGAACAACGGTTCGACTATTGTCCGTGGCTGTTTTCGGAAGCGACAAAAGCCGAGAAAATCCGACAACAAAATTACCAACGCAGGCTTCAGCACGAAAGCGGAATCGTCGTGGGTCGCGACAGCTACCTCTCCCCGAAGGCGGCCGTAATCGGGTCGTCAAGGGGCCATCTCGAATTGGGCGATCACTCGTTCGTCGCCGCTTACGCCCACGTTACCGACCATGTCCGGCTCGGAACGCGCAGTTCGATCAATCCCTACGCCATCCTGCGCGGTCGCATTGAGGGAGGCGACGGTATCCGCATCGGCGCGCACGCGTCGCTCATCGGCCAAAATCACGTTTTCTCCCGCTTCGATATTCCCATTCACTGCCAGTCCACGACCAGCCGGGGTATCGTCCTCGGCAATGACGTCTGGATCGGTTCGAACGCGGTGATTGTCGACGGCGTCCGCATCGGCAACCACACGGTCATCGCCGCCGGTGCGGTGGTGACAAAAGACGTTCCCGATTACGCCATCGTCGGCGGCAATCCGGCGCGGATCATTCGCTACCGCGGCAAACCCCGGACCAAATCAGCTCCGGAATTGTGCGCGAAACTCGAATGCTTCGGCGCAATGGTGCGCTCCCAATTGCCCCGCCTTCTGCGCCGTTATCAGGAACGCCACGGCGGGAAACTTTATTTCGTCGACCGCCCCGGTGAACGGCTCCGCGTGCGGCCATGGTGCGACGCCATTGAGATCGCCGCGATGTTCGGCGCGAACGTTCCCGGTTTCTCAAAGACGAAACTGATTTCCGAATTACGCTCGTGGCAGGACTCGAAGACAGGCCTCTTGCCCGAGCACACTCCGGCCGATGCGCGGCACAATCCCCCCACGCCCGACGATGCGGAATTGGTGGCCCGCTACCCGAGCATGATCGTCAATTACGCGCTCGAATGCCTCGGTTCGCACCTCGCCGCACCTGTCGCCAATGCATCCGACATCACCGCGCAACGACTCATCCGACGGCTGGAAAAACTCGAATGGAAAACCAACGCGTGGGGTGCGGGCGACTGGATCGATTGCTACGCGAGTTGCCTCGACGTCAACGTGCGTCATTTCGGACAGAAACCGCCCCTCGACGAATTGTTCGCTTGGCTCAACGCACACGCCGATCCGAAAACAGGCATGTGGGCCGCTGCGTCGAAGGAAAGCCGCTGGCTGCTCCCGGTCAACGGATTCTATCGCCTCACGCGCGGCACTTACGCTCAATTCGGCCGTCTCCTACCCTACCCGGAACAGGCCATCGACACCGTTCTCGCGCACGCGCAGGACGCGGAATTCTTCGGCCCCGGCAAGACCAACGCCTGCTATATCCTCGACGTCGTGCATCCGCTCTGGCTCCCGCTCCAGCAGACCGATCACCGGCGGCAGGAAATCGAAGCGCTCGCAACCGATTACCTCAACCGCTTCATCAGTTGCTGGAGGAAGAATCAGGGCTTTGCCTTCGCCATCGAAAAGGATCAACCCGGCCTGCAAGGCACCGAGATGTGGCTGAGTATCCTCTACATCTGCGCCGATATACTCGGCATCGCCTCCCACCTCGGCTACACACCGCGCGGCGTCCATCGCCAGGCAGGGATGATCCCTGCACCCAGCTACGCGAAGCGGTAGAGAATATCCAGCTTCCCACCGGGCATTGTTGAAGAAATGTCACGCTTGTTGCTAAGTGCAAGGGAAGATGGTATCTTAACAAAACCACATAATAATGGGGGTGCACTGGTTTCGACAGAAGTCTGGTGATGCCCGCAGCAAGTCGAGGATTGAACGGGTCTTCCTCGTAAAAAAGCCTGTTCAAACAATAAATGCTAACGAAGAGTTGGCTCTCGCGGCCTAATAACTAGGCTCAGCAAGACGTCGTTGCCCGGACTCCGGCTAAGGGACAACGGCGACATTAGCCGGGCGGCGGGAAAGGCGAGCGACCGACCTTTTCCGACGAATCAACGTGGTGGCTAAGGAAAGCGGGTGAGTTGGGCCACAACCGCTTTCTCGAAAATCTAAAGCCCAAACAAACTTGTAGACGCGGTCAGGGCCTGATTTTTGGACGGGGGTTCGACTCCCCCCACCTCCACTCTTTCGCTGTTCCAGCGAAAGGTGGCAGAGGCTTCCAATAACGGAAAAATTCAAGGAGCTTGAAATGGGCAAAACTATAATTGTGACAGGGGCTTCGCGCGGAATCGGGCGCGAGATTGCCAAGCGACTTGCGGCGGATGGTTTTTCCATTGTAGTCAATTTTGCGGGTAATGCCGCCAAGGCGGCCGAGGTTGTTACCGAGATCGAGTCGGCCGGAGGTACCGCGTTGGCGCTCAAGGCGGACGTGGCCAACGAAAAGGAAGTCGAGCAGCTCTTTGAGCAAACTGCGGCTCAGTTCGGCAGCGACACTCTTCACGCCGTAGTTCACAGCGCCGGGATCATGACTCTTTCCAAGATCGTCGACGGGAATGTCGCGGAGTTCGACAAGATTATCGCCACCAATTTGCGCGGCGCGTTTCTCGTGCTGGGTCAGGCGGCGCGGCATGTCGCGGAGGGCGGGCGGATCCTTGCGCTTTCAACAAGTGTGATCGGCGTGGCGTTGCCTGGATACGGTCCTTATATCGCTTCCAAGGCGGGTGTCGAAGGTTTGGTTCGTGTGCTGGCCAATGAACTGCGCGGGCGCAATGTCTGCGTCAATGCCGTTGCACCGGGGCCGATAGCGACGGAACTTTTTCTCAACGGCAAAACGTCAGAGCAGATCGGGCATCTGGCCAAGATGGCGCCACTGGAACGGCTCGGCAAGCCGGTCGATATTGCGGGCGTGGTGGCGTTTCTGATAGGGCCGGACGGCGGTTGGATCAACGGACAGGTTGTCCGCGCCAACGGTGGTTTCGTCTGATTGAATCGTGATTTTGCGGCCTGTGATAATTCAATTTTAGGAATGGACAATTATGAGCATATGCTCATAATTATTTTCTGCCATTTGATCGCGCCCGGTTCATAATCAATCTGTCGCCATCATCCGGCATTAATTCTAATTCGCTTATGCAAACTCATCTGGAATGCTTACCCTGTTTTGTCCGGCAAGCGGCGGAAAGCCTGCCGATAGCAACGGACGATCCGGCATTGCGGGAAAATGCATTACGGCGGATTTTGCGCTCGTTGGCCGATTTGGACTGGAAAGAGAACGCTCCGGCGATTGCGCAACGGCTGCAGCGCATCATTCGCGAGGAGACACGCAACGCCGACCCGTACCGCGCGATCAAGGAGCGGATGAACCGGTTGGCGGCGGAGTTGTTGCCGCAATGCCACGAGTTTTTGTCGAAATCACCCGACCCGGTGGAAGCCGTCGTGCGATGCGCCGTGGCGGGCAATCTTCTCGATTGCGGAGCCAGGACGCGGATCGAACCGGAGATGTTGCCGCAACTGTTTGCCGATCTTCAGAGTCGTCCTTTTAGCGGAGATGCGGCGGGGTTGTTCCGGGCGGCGGAGAAGGCCGGACGGATTCTTTATCTGGCGGATAATGCGGGGGAAATTGTTTTCGACCGGCTGCTGATCGATGCCTTGCCGAAGGAAAAGATCACGGTGGCGGTTCGCGGCTCTGCCGTGCTCAATGACGCGCTGCTTGAAGACGCTTGCGCGGCAGGACTGCCCGATTCGGTTTTGGTCATGGGCAACGGATCCGATGCGCCGGGAACGATTCTGGAGGATTGCACGCCGGAATTCCGGGCGATGTTCGAAAAAGCCGATCTGATTATTTCCAAGGGTCAGGGGAATTTTGAAACGCTCTCGCAATCGGATGCGCCGATTTTCTTTCTCTTCACGGTGAAATGTCCGCTCGTGGCGAAACAGGTGGGGTCACCTATCGGCACGATGATTTGCATCGACAGCAGGGTTACCACCCTGCATCCGCACTAACCTAGGCTGCCCACATCATGCAGAGGATGGCGAGGAAGTGGCAGGTGGTTCCGGCGATGGTGAAGAGATGCCAGATGAAATGTCCGTAGCGCATTTTATCGGCAGCGTAGAAGTAGGTTCCTGCGGTATAGGCAACGCCTCCCGCGATGAGCCAGATAAAACCGCTCAGGGGCAGATGTTGCCAGAGTGGGCGGATGATGAGAATCGAGAGCCAACCCATGCCGAGATAGAGAGCGAGGGAAACTTTCTCGTGGTGGAGGCGCGGAACGACCTTGGTGACGATGCCGAGCAGAGCAATGCCCCAGATCACTCCGAACACGATCCAGCCCAGTGTGCCGCGGAGCACACCGAAGGCAAACGGGGTGTAGGTTCCGGCGATGAGCAGGAAAATGCCGATGTGGTCGAAAACCTGGAAGACGCGCTTGGCGGTGTTGCGCGGGAGACAGTGGTAGAGGGTTGAGGCGAGATAGAGCAGCAGGACGGAGGAGATGAAAACTGCGGCGCTGACGATGGAGATGGGTTCGCCTTTTTTGACGGCGACGTAGATTAGGAACGGCCCGCCGATGGCGGCGGCGAGAAAGCCCACGCCGTGGCTGATCGCGTTGGCGATTTCCTCGCCGAGAGTTTGCGGCCGGTCGTTGTCGCTGAGAAAAGCTTTGTGTTCGCTCATGGTTTCAAGCCTTAACCATGCACCTGAACTCTGGAAAGTCAAAGCTTGCGTCACGCCGGACTGAGGTCATCGCACTTGCACTCATCAGGACTAAATCGACCCTGAATCCGCACCACACGGTGCAATGTGCTGTTATTATACTTTGACCGGAGCGCGTTCGAAGTCGTTGATGGCGAGGCAGGGTTGTTCCGCGAAGCCGCCCGTCTGCGCGACGAGGGATTCGGGGAAGGACTGGATGCGGGTGTTGTACGCGGTGGCGATTTCGTTGAAATAACCGCGCGCGAGACTGATGCGCTGTTCGGTATCGGAGAGCGATTGCATGAGCGCGAGGAAGGAATCGTTGGCCTTGAGTTCGGGGTAACTTTCGGAAATCAGGCGCAACGCGGGCAGGCAGGCGGCGGGATCAGGGCCGGGCTGACCGGGGGCGGTGGCTTCGAGTTGGGCGCGGAGTGTGACGAGGCCTTGCTGGACGTTGGCTTCGTGATCGCGCAGACCTTTGACGACTTCGACGAGATTGCGGATCAGGTCGGCGCGGCGTTTGAGTTGCACATCGACATTGGCCCAACCCTGGCGGACGCGCTGGCGCAATTCGACGAGTTCGTTGTAGATGAGCAGGAGTTGACTCGCCAGCAGGAGGAAGAGATAGAGCGAACCGCTGGCGATCAACGGCCAGAGGAAGAGCGTGGAGTAGGGGGAATTTTGCGCGCGATAGGATGCAAATCCCGCCGCGAAGGGAACGAGGGCCGCAAACGCAAGCCAGAGAACGCTGTGCCAGCCGTAACCTGAGGCGACCGAGTCGCGCGGGTGCACAGAGATGAGAAAGAGTGGGGCCTGCGGGTCGTGGGCGATTTCAGCGGCGACGATGTCCTGGCGTTCGCGCGCCTGGCCGATGACGTAGAGTTCGGTGTGGAGTGGAATGGCGCGTTCGACAAAACGGCGGACGTGATCGGAATCGGAGACGGCCTGGCTTGGACCCTTGGCATAATAGAGGGCGTCGCCGAGGTGGCAGGTTTCGTCAAAGACGTTGTCGGCTTCGACGGTGGCGTGTTCGGGACGAATCAAGACGTTGCCGAGATCATCCTGCAAATAGAACGGCGCCATCTGCGTGTCCCCGGCGACAGTCGTCCAGCCCGATTCGGTGCGTGTGCGCGTCTGGGATCGACCTTTTTCGTCGGTGGTGGTTTCGGTGACAGTATGGGACCAGCGTTCCTGCACTTCCCAGGAGTAATAGAGGCAGGGGATCGCGGCGAGCCAGGACTGGAGCGGTTTGGACGATTCCCCCGTGCCGCTGACGGAGACCAGCCCGATGAAAACGCCGGTGGTTTTCGACCGGGGAATGTCCTGCACGAGCCGTTGGCGGCGCGCGGCGCGGTAGTGGCCCCAGAAACCTCCCAGCATGACCAACAGCGGAACGACGATGAAAAGGAACAAGGGAATGAGAGCTTGGAAGGGTGCGTCCACGGAGTAGGGCATGGCGGTATGGAATTATGAGACGACTTTGGACGGGTTGACGATGAAAAAGGAAGGTCGCGGATCGAGCCTGCCGATTGGAGATTGGAATTGCAACCCGTCGGGGAAAGTCCATACACGGTTTAGCCGGGTGGCCAGCGCACATCGGCGCGTCATGTCCAGTCATTGCATCGAATGCCATGCCTGTTGTCAGGGCTTGGTGGTTTACCTCGAAGACGAGGATTACGTCCGCGTGCCACAACGTTTTGTGGACTTTATTCATGGGCGGCCGCATCTGCGCCAGCAACCCAATCACGTTCACACCTGCGCCGCGCTTGATGCCCAGGGACGTTGCACGATCTATGAGATTCGGCCGAATCGTTGCCGCCGTTTTCAGGAAGATTGTCCCCGGTGCCAATCGTGGCGTCACGGCAAAGACCGTTCAGCGTGATGCTGACAGGGTTATAGCCTGTTTAGCGCAGATTTCACCATGAAACGGGGAGCTGACTTAAATCGCCGAGCGAAACTCACCGTCGTTCCTCAGCCGTATCCGAATCACCTTCGGTTTCTGTTGAGGGGAAGACGAAAGTCAATAAGTCTCAAATTTCGTCGGCTAAAAAAGGCCGTCCATCAGGAAAGAAAAAGTAGTTCCCCTAAGCATCTTGCCTTTGACTATTCGGAGTGATAAATTCCAAATTAGCTCGTCAGGGTACGCGACTGAGGGAATTAAGACGCCTTGAGAACGCTTTATATGACCGACTAGCAGATGGCGTCACGAGTGGCCGAAGTCACTGGCATTCCCCCACAACGTAAGGATATGTTTAAATGTCCGGCATTATATCGTTTATGCTCGTGGCTGCATTTCTGAGCAAACGCTTGACTAAGCCGTAACTATTCAGAATTGAAAG
>DBTH01000027.1 GCA_002306945.1 Methylacidiphilaceae bacterium UBA1321
AGCCCGATGGTCGAGGTGGTGTCGAAGCTCCAGATCCAATTCGAGTCGCTGACGGGGGACCAATTTCTGTCCAACGCGATCTTTCCTCTGCTGCACCCGGACGAGAACCTTCCAGAGATTCTCGCCCAAGCCATCGGTGCCGCGCTGGCCAAAGGTCCGGTGGGCGAAGAGGGAACCTTGCTGATCCAAGGGCATTTTTCGTCGGGATCGGCGGACGAGATCGATCGTTCCGATCTGCGCGCCCGCATGATCAAGGCCCTGTTGGAAAAGGACGCGAACGCTTGGGGGACCCTCGCGGTGATGCATGGCACCGAATCCGAGTTCTTCCAAAACCTGTCTGCTCTCGCAAAGTTGGGATGGGCCTGCGATCCTTCGGCTGGCAAAGACTCCGCGCACGAAGGCTTCAAGCAAGAAGTCAAGGCACGTTACGGATTGGCGATCCAGGAGCCCACCCTTGGAGCCGCATCCTGGAAAGCCCTCCATCGCTCCCTCTTGGAAGGGGTGCAGGTCAAGCTGGGCGAGGATGCTTCCAAGCCTCCGGCTTGGAAAACGCCAAGGATGAACCCTGCTACCAAGGGTGTCTTCGGATGGGGCTCCAACGCGCCGGCGGCGGGTGGCCCGGCAGGACGCACCGTCGATCTGTGCCTCTACTACGGCAAGAATCCAGGGATCCTTCCTGTTTCACTGGGGATGCCGCTGACTCTAGACAAAAACTGTCTAGAGGATCCCGTCAAGGTCTCGAAAATACCGATGGCCGCCGTGAAGGGCGGGGGGAAAGGGACGGTGGGGGCGGAGAAGAAAACGTCAGGCAAGATCGATTTGAAGAAGATGGTGGAATACGCCGATGCGAATTCCTTTGATGAGTCGCACGGGAAATGCGCGGCCAAGGTCCGAGAAGCGTTTCAGGCAGGCGGTGGCGTGGTGGATCAGCCGTATCCAATCCATGCCAAAGATTATGGCCCAACCTTGACAAAAAACCACTTTCAGGAAATTGAACTCGCTAACTATTCAGAGAAACTTGGCGACATTATGGTTTTTGATGCTCCACCCAACGAGATTCACGGTCATATCCAACTATTCGATGGAACGCAATGGGTTTCAGACTTCAAACAGCCTCATCGCTGGCCGGGATCCAAGTATGAGAAGGCGAATGTCTCCCACAAAGCCTACAGGTATCATGTTGAATAAGCCAACTCAAAGCCTTTTCGCCTTCATCGGATTGTTGTTTGCGACCCCATCTCACTCTTGGATGTGGATGATGGATCCACTGTTCGGGGTGAACTACGATACGTCGATCGTCAAATTCGATCGACTCCCCAAGGGCATTGAATCCAAATGTCCCGCATTGGATAAATCGAGTGATGTCTGGGTCTACGCCCAGGCATCATCGGACACGGCGATGTACTACTTGGTCAATCGAACCTACGTCAGGGTCAAAGGGATGGGGGAGCCTGAGCCAGACAACGGGATGCTGATCCGCATCGAAAAGAATCGATGCCACTCCACCGATGCCATGAATGCACTCAACGGCCTAGCTAGGCCGCTTCCTGGATCGAACGACTCGTTTGCTGTCTCCGCCGAAATCGCAGAGAGTCTCTTCAGAAACTCGTTGCCATATTACACCTCGGCGTTCCATGGCACCGGCCCATTTCTGAAGGCCATCCGCGCCTGGGACAGGGATCGCTCGGATCTTCCGCAAACCCAGTGGGAATTATTGGATAGGCTTAGACTTGACTACGAAGCGAGTCATCCCGAAGTCAAGAAATTGGGACGACTTGCCGATCCGATTTCCTCAAAAAAACAACTTGGTGCGATGTACGAGCCTATCTTCGCGATCAATTTCGACCCCGGGACTCGCCATTTCGAACCTATCGGGAAATCGATTCGGTTGACCTGCACACATCTTCCCAGAGGATGGCCATGGTGGATCTTCGCAGAAGCTCGAACTATGGATGGCTCCATCTTGGTGTTGAGCGGGCTTCGCGAAATCATTCCCGATGGCGAGTCGACGGATCCAGTCCTTGCCGACCCCGATTTTGGGATCGTTGCCAAAATCAAAGGAAACCGTTGTTATACCATCAACATTGACAACGGACTCAGGGGTGATCCAAAATTGATTGCAGACAAGCAGTATTTCCCACTGAGTAGTGACGAAAATCGCGCCTTGGCCAAAGATATGGTTCGTCGTTACCTCGCCGCATTTGGTGGAAAAGATTCGTTGCTGGCTTTGCTCGGAAAGGACTCTCTTGGAAGCGAAAATCGTCCGAAGGAATTCAGCGAAGTACTTAAAAAACTCCGAGCTCGGTGATGATAGGAGCGCGAGTCGGATTGATTCTGATGAACGTTCTTTCTTCGTCACTTGCTTCATCCCAAGCATGATTTGATGTAGACAAAAATTGACTCTGGATCCCCCCCGAAAGGCCCCCCATGTCGCGCACCCTCGCTTCCCGCCTTCCCCGTTTCCTGCTCCTGTTGATCGGCTTGTCCGCCCCGACCCGGGCGAGCACCACGTTGATGGTTCTCGTGGATTGGTGGCAGTCCCAAATAACAGATACGATCATCAATTTGAAGGTCTACCAACCCACCAGTGAAATCAAGATGGTGGATGGTTCGACGGTACCCAATCCCGTCACCACGGATGCCTACACGACGGAAAGACGTTCCTGGTGGTATGCCCTACCGAATTTCAATGCCGACGATTACGTCCAAGGCCGAATTCGGTTCAATACCACATTCTTGCGCGGTTGGTACCAAAACGATTCGACTTATCGCGCCTCGGCAGGTGACACGCTTTTTCTTCCGGATACACAGACAACCTTCACCTACCAGAAGGTTGGAGCCATCGGAGACATCACGGCGACCATTGCAGGCTCGTCTCCGAAATTCTTCGTGTTTCCGGACTCCGCGACCTACCGCGGCCCCAAGCTGTATACATCCGCAGGCAACTCCGGAACCGATATCTTGAACCAACGCAGCTTGGGTGTCGGTGGAAATCCTGTCTCCGGCACGGGTCGCCTGGACAAGTGCATCGATTCGCTGAAAAGCGATACGGTCTGGATTCGCTGGGGCACACCGACCGCGCCCCCGGGTCAGATGCCCTCCGCCGCCGGGATGAAGTGTTTCGGCCAAAATCCCTTTTTGACGTCCACGACGTCGGTCCGATCTGTTCCCAGGTCCTCGCGCCCATCCCACGGCTTGGAACTTTCGACCGATCGCGATTTGCGGATCTTGCCCGGTGGGAATCGGGACGTTTCGGGCCGGAAACGGCTTCGGTAACGTGGCACGGAGTTCAAAGCGATTCCTCTGAGATCGAATCGACTTCCGCTGTAGGAATGACAACTGCCCGTTTCGCGTTCGGGCAGCAAAAATCACCCTCCCGCCGTATCGTCTCCTTTCATTCCGGGAAAGGCCCACGCATGTTCGTTTCCATTCTGACTCTTCTTGTGGGACTGGTTTTCGGAGCCCGGCAGGTCGAAGGCCTCGACCGCGGTCTGGTCGCCGTCAAGACCAGCGGTGGGGTCTTCCTTTCGTGGCGTTTGTTCGGCAACGATCCGTCCACGGTCGCCTTCAACCTGTATCGCGACGGCTCCAAGATCGCCACGGTCGCGGCGGGAACGGCGACCAACTA
>DBTH01000167.1 GCA_002306945.1 Methylacidiphilaceae bacterium UBA1321
ATGAGCCGTGAATAGCGTCCCAGCCAGCGGCCCTGATAACGGCGTTTGGCCGGAGTGGGCAGCCAATGCCCGTAGAGGCAGAATTCGACGAAAGCGGTCACGCTGATCAGACCGAAGACAACAAGCCGGAAGAGGACGCGCAGGGGGATAAACATACGAGTTTCAGATCATAACGATCCTGCGCCATCTGGCAATGCCGCTCCATTGGGCATCAACGTGAGCCGCAACCGCGCAGAACGTCATCTTTTTTCAGCCCGAGGACAAGTCGTTCTCCGGCGATGTCGACCTCGCGGGCCATCCATTCGGCGCGCTCGGTGTCGGTCTTGAACCGAAAGGGGAGATGTCGAGCAGCACGTCCGACGGATTGAAATCGGGGAAGCCCGGGGCGAGATTGATCGCCTGATGCTTGTTGGCGATGCGGGTCATCTTGCGAATAACCGATTCGGTGAAAATCTCCAGGCGTCGCGCGACGGCAGGCATAAAGAACGAGGGATAGGCTTTTTGGCACGCAGCGTCAAGGTTCACACGGATGTCGACTTGAAATTGAGTCAAAACGACTCTCTGAAATTCTTGCGTGCGCATATTCTGAGTCAATATGACTCTTTATTGTTTTTTGTTAAAATATCGTAATTGATTGGTAGAGAATAGATTAAGAAAATTATGAGACCTGGTATCAGACTTGCGATAGGTAAAGGCGAACCCTAAACCAAAGGAGTCAACCCTATGAAGCTGATACGTTACAAGACAAGTCCGATGCTCGATCCGGTAAGCAGCCTCGCCGAACTGCGTGAGGAGATGGATCGGTTGTTTGGTTATACTTTCCCCTCCTTGCGTCCGGCGGTGGAACCGCTCTGGCAATCGGCCTGCCCGGTGAATTTGTACCGGGAGAATGACCGTTACATCCTGCGCGCGGAAGTGCCGGGATTCGACAAGAAGAACCTCCAGATCGAAGTGGTCGACGGTTCGCTCGTTCTGAGCGGTCATGCGAGCACCGGGAACAAGAAGGACACTGCGGAAGAATCCGGCGAGACCCGCTTCACCCGCAATATCCCGCTGCCCGATGAGGTCGACGTGACCCAGATCAAGGCGGAGTACCAGAATGGCGTCCTGACGGTGTCGTTGCCGAAGAAGGCCGAAGTCAAGCCGCGCCAGATCGCCATTGAAGTGAAATAAAACCCCACGCGCCAAGCGAGAAAGGAGTCATCATTATTATGAGTCACGATAAAGAAATTCAAGTCAGGGAAACGCAACCGGTGGCGGAGGCGGAAGCCCCGATGCAAGCTCCGGCTTACGACGTGAGCGAAACCGAAAACGAGTTCGTCATCACCGTGCAGATTCCGGGCGTTGACCGCAAGGACATGGAGACGGTCATCGATGGGGACGATCTCGTCATCACGGGCAAACGTGCCTGGAAACAGCCGGAAAGCTGGAAGCTGCTCCATGAGGAAATTCCCTCGATGGATTACCGGCTCGTCCTGCGGCTCGATCACCGAGTCAACCGCAACGCCCTCAAGGCGCATCTGCGCGACGGTATTCTGACGTTGATGCTGCCGAAGGCCGAAGAGATCAAGCCGCGCCGCATCGAGATTGCTTCGTAAGCGAAGTCGAACGTCGCAATCAGACGATTGCAATCCCCCGTCCGCAAGGGCGGGGGATTTTGTTTGGGTGCGTGACGCTAAAGCTACCGGGCAATGTAACGTTGTGGGTAGTGAGAAGTTCATTGGTGAATTGATACACCCCGCCGCGCCAGCCCTCTTCATGGAGGAGACACTCGCAGTCGAAACTTTCAGATGTATCGGTTGCTCTATCAAGAGGGGCCGACACGAAGTGCAGGGGTGTGTCAATCTTCACGGGAGCTCTCATTTACCGTTGTCCCAAGATCGCCCCTGAACTTATAAAATTGGTCACGGGATTATTTAATGCGCTCCCAAAGCCTTCTGTCTTCCCGGTTTAATAGCCGAGGTTCGGCCCGAGCCATTTCTCGGTTTCTTCCACGCTGAGGTTTTTTCGCTGGGCGTAGTCCGTAATCTGGTCTTTGGCGAGTTGCGCCACGCCGAAGTATTTCGCCTCGGGATGGCTGAAGTAGAAGCCGCTGACGGAACTGGCCGGGTACATGGCGAAGTTTTCGGTGAGGCGGATTCCGGTATTTTTCTCCGCATCGAGCAGCTCGAACAGAACCCGCTTTTCCGTGTGGTCGGGGCAGGCGGGATAGCCCGGCGCGGGCCGGATGCCGCGGTATTCCTCGTGGATGAGTTGGTCGTTGGAGAGATTTTCATCCCGTCCAAAACCCCAGGCGACGCGGGTTTGATGATGGAGCCACTCGGCGGAGGCTTCGGCGAGACGGTCGGCGAGGGCCTTGGTCATGATCGAATTGTAATCGTCGTGATCTTTTTCAAACGCGGCGACGAGTGGTTCGATGTTGAGACCGGCGGTGACGGCGAATGCGCCGAGGTAATCGGCTTTGCCGCTATTGGCAGGGGCGATGTAATCGGCCAGAGCGAGATTCGGCTGGTCGGCGGGTTTGTCGAGTTGCTGGCGCAGGGTGTGAATTGTTCTGAGAACTGTTTTGCGCGATTCGTCGGTGTAGAGCAGGATGTCGTCGCCTGCCGAGTTGGCCGGGAAGAATCCGTACACGGCTTTGCCGGTGAGAAGCTTTTCGTCGATGATCCGGTGCAGTAGTTTCTGTGCATCGTCGAAAAGTTCTTTCGCTTTTTCGCCCACGGTTGCGTCCTTGAGAATGGCCGGGTAGCGACCGCGCAATTCCCACGTATGGAAGAAGGGCGACCAGTCGATGAACTTCACGATTTCGCCGAGAGGAGTCGGGGAGATGGTTCGCGTTCCGGTGAATTCCGGTTGCGGCGGTGTGTACTGGCCCCAGTTGATTTTGAGACGGCGGTCGCGTGCGGTGGCCAGGGACAAAAGCGGTTTGGCGGGGCGCTTGTTGGCGTGAGCGGCACGGGCGCGTTCGAGCGCGGCGTTGTTTTCCGCAACGAAGGCCGGGCGCAGATCGTCGCTGATGAGCGAACCGACCACGCCGACCGAACGCGATGCGTCGAGAACGTGAACCGTCGGCGCGGAGTAGAGCGGAGCGATTTTTACAGCGGTGTGAGCGCGGCTGGTGGTGGCGCCACCCAGGATGAGCGGCGTTTTGAATCCGGCGCGTTCGAGTTCCTTGGCGACATGAACCATTTCATCCAGCGACGGAGTGATGAGACCGCTCAGGCCGATGACGTCAACGTTCTTTTCCTTCGCAACCTTGAGAATCTGGTCGCAGGGAACCATCACGCCGAGATCGATGACCTCGTAATTGTTGCAGCCGAGTACAACGCCGACGATGTTCTTGCCGATGT
>DBTH01000035.1:0-1397 GCA_002306945.1 Methylacidiphilaceae bacterium UBA1321
ATCGAACGCATCGAACAACGTAGCAGCCTCGATTCCAACCTGTCCGCCGCGCCCGAAACCCTTCCCCTGCCAAAGCCGCAAGCCTCCGGAGCGACACCGTCCCAACCCAATCTCCCGAATCCATCCGAACTGCTCAGCGATAGTCTCGCCGCGCTTCAAAAAGACAACCTCGATCTCGCCGCCGATCTCTGCCGAAAGGCTCTCAATATCGATCCGGAATTGCCGCTGGCCTGGCATACCTGGGCCACCATCGGCCTGAGCTATTACCAAAAACACGAACTCGACAAGGCCATCGCCTCCTTCAACGAAGCCCTCCGCCTCGAACCCAACGCCGTCGAATCGTGGTTCAACATGGGAGTGGCCTACTCCGACAAAGGCGACCTCGAAGGCGCCCTGCGCTGTTACCTGCGCGCCCTCTTCCTCGCCCCCGACAATCCCAAAGTCCGCTGCAACCTCGGCGCCGTCTACTTCCAGAACGGACAATTCACCCACGCCGAACAATGCTTCCGCAAGGCGCTCGAACTCAATCCCGATTATGCCCGCGCCTGGGACAATCTCGGTGCCACGTTGAGCGCCCTCAATCAACTCCCCGAAGCTGTCGCCGCCTGTCGCCAGGCCGTCGAAATCAAACCCGACTACGCCGAAGCGTGGTTCAAACTCGGCACCATTCTCTATCAACAGGAAAATTATCCCGAAGCACGCGAAGCCTTCCTCAAGACCATCTCCCTGCGCGAGGATTTCACCGCAGGTTTCATCTACATGGCCATGATCGAAGCCCGCGCCGGCAACCTCACGGAAGCGGAATCCGCCTGCAAGAAATTCACCGCTCTCGGCGGATTGTCCGGACTCGACTGGATGGCCTGGCAGGAATACGCCTTGGCCTGTCTCCTCCACAACCAGACCCAGCAGGCTGTCAGCGCCGCCCGACGCGCCACGGAATTGCAGCCGACCGAAGCCGAACCGTGGTTCATCCTCGGCATGGCCGAACATCAGGCCCGCAATTTCACCGATGCCGAACAGGCTTATTCACTCTGTCTCAAGCTCAACAGCGATCTGCCCCACGGTTGGTACAATCTCGGACTGGTGCATTGGGAATGCCGCAAATATACGCAAGCCGCCGAAGCGCTCGAACACGCCGTACTGGCCGAACCCACCTCCTCCGTCGCGTGGTTTTACCTGGGACGCTCGCGCGAGTCGTTGCACCAATTCGATGAGGCGATCCGTTCGTACCGCAAGGCCACCGAGCTCGCCCCCGACTTCATCGAAGCCTGGCAAAATCTTGGCGCGCTCCTCGAACGCAACGGCCAACACGCAGAAGCCGAGGAATGTCAAAAGAAAGTCATCGCCGCTCTCCAGTCAACGTAATAGGGGGCGCTGCCCCCATATCCCCCGCTAAA
>DBTH01000035.1:1638-10391 GCA_002306945.1 Methylacidiphilaceae bacterium UBA1321
GGGGGCGCTGCCCCCATACCCCCCGCTAAATGGTATGTTTTCCTTAAGCAGGAGGTTTGGAGGACAACGTCCTCCAATTTACGATTTTTTGAGACGAGCCAATTCTTCTTCGAGCTGTTTGATACGCTCGGCGAATTCCGGCAGGCGCTGAGTCAACGCCTCGATCTTGAGACTTTCGCGCAAGGGCCGCGCATGATGTCCCGCCACAACCGCACCGGCCGGGACGTCCTTATTGAGGCCCGCCTGAGCGGTGACAGTAGCGCGCTCGCCAATGTGAAGATGGCCAGCCAGTCCGGCTTGACCCGCGAGAGTGACGTAATCGCCCAGCGTAGTGCTTCCGGAAATGCCGACCTGGCTGACAATGATGCAGTGTTTGCCGACCACGACGTTGTGGGCGATCATGACCAGGTTGTCGATCTTCGCGCCTTCCTGAATCCAGGTCTTGTCGAAACGACCGCGATCAATCGACGTATTGGAACCAATCTCGACATCGTCGTCGATCTGGACAAAGCCGATCTGCGGGATTTTCACATGGCGTCCGCCCTTGAATTCGTAGCCGAAACCATCGGAACCGATGACAGCGCCGCAATGGATACTGACACGTTTGCCAATTCGAGTGCGTTCGCGAATCGAAACGTTCGGATAAATCAGGGAGTCTTCACCAATGACTGTCTCGTGACCGACATAGACATTCGCGCCGATAACCGTGCGCGCACCGATCTGGACACCGGCTTCAATAACAGCGCCAGGCTGGATGGAGACGCCTTCGCCCAGGGTCGCCTGGGGTGAAATCACCGCGCTGGGATGGATGCCCGGTTCAAACCGGATCGGCTCGGGGGCAAAGAGATCGACGATTTTGGTGAACGCCGTCGAAGGCGAATCGCAACGAATCTGCGTGCAGGGAAAACCGGACGGGCCTTTTTTGGATACGATGATGGCTCCGGCCGCTGTCTGGCGCGCAAGGGGTTCGTACTTGGGGTTGGCGAGAAAGGAGACGTGATGAGACTGGGCGTGCTTGAGATCAGCAACGCCCGTGATAATCCTGTCACCATCTCCCACCAGCTCGCCGCCTACGAGGGCGGCGAGAGAGGAGGCCGTGTGTTGGGACACGATGAGGAAATGGGCTGATTATTTCTTGGCCGGGGGCGTAGTGGGAGCAGCGGGAGCGGTTCCACCCTTCGGCGCGTTGGCATTCATCGTCTTGATGATGTCGTCGGAAATATCGGACAGACCATCGACGTAGAGAGCCGTCGGCGTGCCGTTGAGGGTCATGCCGGACTTGTCGAGGAGGATGTTGTACTTGCCAGCCTGGCCGAGACTGGTGATGACCTTGGTGATTTCTTCAACGATGTTCTTGCGCATGCGCTGGCTCTGGTCGTCGAGCTGCTTGCGGCGGGTGACGTTGAATTCCTGAATCTTGCGTTCCATGGCCTGCAATTCGGTGACCTTGGTCTGGAGGGCCTTGGTCTTTTCGTCGCGAACTTTGGCGTCGAGGGTGGCATCCTGGGTCTGGGAACGGAGCTTGGTGGCTTCATCAACCGACTTCTGGTAGTCGGCCATCATGTCCTGATATTCCTTCTGGTAACCGGCGAGAACTTCCTTCAGGCGGGCATCCGCTTCCTTGGTCTTGTAATATTCCTGGAAGACCCGTTGCATGTCGACGACACCGATCTTGAGATCGGCGGCCTTGACCGGCAGGGCACATAGGCAAAGGGTGACGAGTGAGGAAAACAATAACAGCGATTTTTTCATAAAAATAAGGGTGTAATCCTTGATGGGGTGGATTGTGTTAGAATTGATAACCTACGTCAAAGGCAAATTTGCCTGAGCCGCCAGTCCATGCATCATGCTTGAGAGGAACGCCGAAGTCCAGACGCAACGGACCAATCGGGAGGTTCAACCGCAAGCCGACACCGGCGCCAACGTAGAGGTTATTGGGAACATCGCCCCAATCATACGGATCGACGTCATCGAAGCCTGTGTCAATGAATACGGCTCCACGGACACGGTCGATTATCGGATAGGTCAATTCAAGATTGGCATATCCGAAAGTAGCGCCACCGATTGGCTCTCCATTTTCATCCTTGGGGCCGACATCGCGATTATCGAAGCCGCGCACAGAGCGTGCGCCGCCGACAAAGTAGCGGTCGAAGATCGGGATGCGCTGCATATCATCATACTTGTCGCCGGTACCAGTGGCACCGCCCAGCATGATGATCATGTCATACGGCAGCGGGAAGAACTTCTGGGCGCTGACTTGAATCTTGTAAATGTCGGTCTGTCCAAGGAGGGGGCCGCCCGCCACTTCCGTAGTAAATTCGACCTTTTCACCGCGGCGGGTCAGCATGACGCTGTCGCGGGTATCGTAGGTGAGGCCGAAGGTGACGGCACTCTTGGTACGGTTACCGCCTTCCTGGCGCAGGGTTGATGAAGCGGTGTCGCTGAAGTCGTAGATTTCGATTTCTTCAAGCTGGTACTTGATCGAAGCAGTCCAGAACTGGTTCAACGCGCGGGACAGACGAACAGCACCACCGTAGTTACGCTGGTGATACTGGGCGCTCAGGTAGGAAGCCTCGCGGGCAAAAAGGTCGAAGCCGAGCGAGAGTCGCTGATCGAGGAACCACGGTTCGGTGAAGGACACTGTGAAATCCTTGCGCTGCAAACCGTATTGGACGCGGGTGCGGAACTTCTGACCGGCACCGGTGAAGTACGGGAAGTTCTGGATGTCGAAGTTGCCCTGGGATAATTCGACGAAGCCGAGGAGGCTGTCCACTGAACTGAAGCCGACACCAAAGGTGACCGAGCCGGTGCGTTTTTCTTCAACGGTAACGACCATGTTCTTGCGGTTGGGAACGGCGGTGTCCTGCGGGCTGACGTCCACCTTGTTGAAGTAGCCGAGGTTTTCGAGACGCTGTTTGGCGGCATCGGCAAGTACGGTGTTGTAGACTTCGCCAGGGGCGAGGGTCAATTCGCGACGGATGACCTTGTCCTTGGTCTTGTTGTTGCCCTGAATGACAATCTTTTCGACGTAGGACTGCGGGCCTTCCTGAATGGTGAAGAGGAGATCCATCTTGCCGCTTTCGACATTGGCCTGACGTTCAGGTGTGAATTTGGTGTCGATGTAGCCCTTCTGGCCGTAAAGATCGGTACCGGCCTTGCGGTCGCCTTCCAACCCCTGAGGAGAATAGATCGAGCCGTCCTTCATGTTGAACTTGGCGTAGATCTGGTCACGGGTGAAGATGGTGTTGCCTTCGATGGAAATCTTGCCGACGTGGTACTGGATGCCCTCGAAGACGGTGATGATGACGGTCATCTTGTCTTTTTCAGGATACTTCATCTGGACGTCCTTGACCTCCATGTCGATGTAGCCCTTGCTCTGGTAGTAGTCGCGGAGTTTCTTGAGATCTTCCTTGAACTGGTCGTCTTTGTAGAGACCGGATTTATTGATCCACGAGAAGAAGTTCTTCTTGCGGGTCTTCATCTGCTTGCGCAGTTCCTTGGTGGTCAGGACGCTGTTGCCGACGAATTCGACATCGGTGACGTAGGCTCGTTCGCCTTCCTTGATGTTATAAGTAACGACAGCGCGACCGAATTCCTCGTTGACGTCGATCTTGTAGCTGACGGTAACGCGGTCGTAGCCCTTGTTCTGGTAGTATTCCTTGATCTTGTCGGCATCGGTTGAAATTTGCTGCTCGCTCAGATAGTCGCCGACCTTGGCTTTGGTTTCCTTGCGGACGCGCTTTTCCTTGATCTGTTTGGCGCCGTTGACGACGATTTCCTTGATGATGGCCTTGGGGACGACAATGACGATGACTTTGACGCCATCAGCAAGCGGTTCGTCCTGAATGCGCAAATTAGTGAAGAATCCGGTGGCGTAGAGATTGCGAACGTCTTCTTCGACTCCGGCAGCGGAATAGGGCTGGCCGACGGTGGTGCGCATGTTGGCCAGAATGACGCTCTTGCTGACCGATTTGGGTCCGCCGTAAATGACTTCAATCTCTTTGACGACCGGGCCGCGAGCGGTGGTGGCATTGGCGGCGCTGGGAGGGCTGATGAGTTTCTTCTCTTTGGCTGGAGCCGTAGGAGCGGCAGAGACTGCGGCAGTAGCGGCGGCTGGTTGGGGATATGTGTCGGTCGTTTGAGCGCCTGCAATCTGCAATGTACCCGCAATAAATGCAGGTACGCAGATCAACAAGATCCAACGTCCCCAGAAGCTTTGTCCTAGTTTCTCTTTCAAAATTCGCCTTTCCTTCTGTCCTCAAGCCACTTAGTTGCCGTGGTTTTTACGCTTTTAGTGGCAATAATATAAAGCAGGCTGACTCTGTCCAAGAGGCTGTCAAAGGTCAAGTATTTATTCTCACTTACTCTGGCAGACTATTGAACCTTTCTTTCGCCTGTGAGCCGCTTCTGGCAGGCCGTCTGTGCAAGTCTCCGGCAACCGGCTCTGCGCCACGTCAAACTTCACCCGGCGATGCGGGGTAAAAAACAGGCCGCTTCCGGTTGGGGAAGCGGCCTTGTTTGTTCAGCGTGGAAGGTAATTATTCCGCGGCGGGCTTTTCAGCCTTGTCGGATTTTTCGGCTTTTTCCTTCTTGGCCTTGTAAGCGGATTTCTTTTTGTGGGGCTTTTCGCCGTTTTCGGAGTCTTCCTCGGCAGTCTTGGCGGAGGGAACTTCAACGATGACGTTGACCTTGGCAACGACGCCTTGATAGATGTCGATTTCGACTTCGTGGTCGCCGCGATCCTTGATGGCCTTGGGAAGCTTGATCTTCTTCTTGTCGATCTCGAATCCGTTTTCCTGGAGCTTGGTGGCGATGTCCTGGGACGTGACGGCACCAAAGACCTTTTCCTGACCTTCACCGGCATTGAGGGTGAAGCTCAGCTTGAGCTTGCCAAGTTTGCCGGCCAGTTCCTGGGCCTTGTTAAATTCTTCGGCTTCGCGAGCAGCGCGTTTGCGCTTGAGATCCTCGATTTGGCGCTTGGTGGCGCTGGTGGCGGGAGCGGCGAAGTTTTGGGGGATAAGGTAATTGCGCGCATATCCGGGCTTCACGGAAACGATATCGGCCTCGGCGCCAAGACCTTCAACTTTAGTTTTCAGTATAACTTCAACGGGCATAAATCAGTAGTAGTTACTCCAATCCGTCACCATGACAGTTGGGGAGTCGCATACACTGGACGAGTCTGGGCCTGGTGTCAACCCGGTATTTTCATTGACGCGTTTCCCAGCCTTCTTTTATCCCCTTCGGACGGCTTGCATGCAGGTTTTGTTGTTGTTGATCTGCGTTTTGTGATATGAATACCGAATTCATTGGGACAGACTGGAATAAATAAACTATGAAGGTGATCGATTTTCTTTTTCGCTTTCTTGATCGTTATCTCGGCATCCCCCTTGTCTATCTCGTCCACTTTTTCCGCAGCAAACACCCTTTCCCGCAACAGATCCGCACGATTGGCGTGATCCAAAAGACCGGCTTGGGCGAACTGGTCATCGCCACGGGATTACTGGAGGACTTGAAAAGACATTGGCGTCAGGCGCGCATCGTTCTTTTTACCGGTTCGGTAAACTACGAGTTGGGCCAGTTGCTTTCCACAGTCGACAAGGTCGTCGCCCTCCCCTCCAAACGTCCCTTCCAGGCCATCCGCCTCCTGCGCGAGCAATCCCCCGACATTCTCATCGATCTGGGCCAATGGTCCCGTTACGACGCACTGCTGGCAGCAGCATCGGGGGCGCGCTACACGATCGGATTCAAGACTCCGGGCCAATTGCGCCATTATCTCTACGACGCGGCGGCCCTGCATTCCGACAAGATTCACGAATTGGAAAATTTCCGCGCCTTGTTCCGCCTGCTCGGCCCCGGATCGGTCAGCCTTCCCAACATTTCCCTCAAGAGCGGACTCTCCATCACCGAACTGCCCGCCGGCACCCCCCAATCCGCCCCCTACGTCGTCTTTCACTTGTGGGTGCCACAACGCCAACGTCAATGGTCGCTCGAACGCTGGAAGAAACTGGCCGCTCATTTCAACAGCCGCGGTCTGTCGGTAATCCTGACCGGGAGCAAATCCGAACACAGCCTGATCCGCGATTTCCTCACCGAATGCCGTGGAGCGGACGCGATCATCCTCGACGGTTCGACCGACAACCTGCTCGACACCCTGCGTTGGCTGGCTCACGCCCGGCTGGTGATTTCCATCAGCAACGGCATCATGCACCTGGCCGCCGCACTTGAAGTACCCGTCATCGGGCTGCACGGACCGACCAGTCCGCGGCGTTGGGGCCCGATTGGCCGCCGTACCACCTCCGTCCAATCCTGCTACCCCGGCAGCGGTTACCTGAATCTCGGTATCGAACAAAACCGTGCGAACCTGCGGCTCCCCTGCATGGAAGCCATCACAGTCGAGCAAGTCATCGAAGCGGCCGAACCGTACATGGTCGACCTTCCCGCGCCAAAGGGAACGTAAGTATTAGGGAAGACAAAAAGTCGAAGACTACACCGCCTGAATGGCGGCGGCTTGCAAAAAGAGAAACCGATTATTCTCCGTTCGGTTCGAGCGGAAGGCTTTCCTGTTCGGCGGCGGAATCGAAACGCGCACGATGCAACGCGAACACAAATCCCGCGTTCACCAGCAGCCAGACCGAAACAGTAATGCCAACGGTAGCGATCATAAATAACTTTCTGTTGTCTTAGATTGTCGTTTCGAATTCCGTAATATTGAATGAATTTTGATTCATCTTAAGACGTATAAACGGGTTTCCGGCAGGTTATTGCAGACATTTACCTACTCAAAAACGCTTCCTCTTTCCTAGCCAGACGAATGAAACAGCAAAAAATCTCTATTTTCTTCAAGAAAGAGCGGTGTATGTTCAACAACTAATCATGCAACGGTTTGACACTATCGTCATCGGCAGCGGCATCGCCGGTCTCATCTTTGCGCACAAAGCCGCCGCGCACGGAACTGTGGCCATCATCACCAAAAAGGGCCGCGCCGATTCCAACACCAATTACGCCCAGGGCGGCATCGCCTGCGTCATGTCCTCCGAGGACTCCTACGACCTCCACCTACGCGATACCCTCACCGCCGGAGCCGGCCTCTGCAAGGAAAAGATCGTCCGCCAGATCGTTCAGGAAGGCCCCGAACGCATCAAGGAACTCATCGCCCTGGGCATGAGCTTCACCGAACGCGACAACGCCCACGAGTACGACCTCGGCAAGGAAGGCGGACACTCCAAACGCCGCATCCTCCACGCCGGAGACATCACCGGCCGCGAAGTGGAAAAAGCCCTGCTGGCCGTCACCGCGGAAAATCCCCGCATCAAGATTTTCGAGAACCACGTCGCCGTCGACCTCATCACCAAGGCCAAACTCGGCTTCACCACCACCAACCGTTGCATCGGCGTCTACGTCCTCAACAAGAACACCGGCACCGTCGATACCTTCTCCTCGCCGCGCATCCTGCTGGCCACCGGCGGTTGCGGCAAGACCTACCTCTACACGACCAATCCCGACATCGCCACCGGCGACGGCGTCGCCATCGCCTATCGCGCCGGAGTCGCCATCGCCAACATGGAATTCATCCAGTTCCATCCCACTTGCCTGTTCCATCCCGAGGCAAAATCCTTCCTCATCAGCGAAGCCGTTCGCGGCGAAGGCGCCGTCCTGGTCAACGACAAGGGCAAACCCTTCATGGACGGTTACCACCCGCTCAAATCACTCGCCCCCCGCGACATCGTCGCCCGCGCCATTGATTCGGAAATGAAAAAGACCGGCGCGAAATGCGTCTATCTCGACATCACCCACCACAAGGAAGAGTTCCTCCGCAAACGCTTCCCCAACATCTTCGAGACGCTCGAAGAACTCGGCATCAACATGGCCAAACAGCCGATCCCGGTCGTTCCCGCCGCGCACTATCAATGCGGCGGTGTCGCCACCGACATCGACGGCCGCACCAACCTCCCCGGCCTCTGGGCCGTCGGCGAAGTCGCCTGCACTGGCCTCCACGGTGCGAACCGCCTCGCCAGCAATTCCCTCCTCGAAGCTCTCGTCCTCTCCCACCGCGCCAGCGAATCGGCCGCCGCCTACAAGGTGACCGAAAGCGAATTGAAGATGCCCGAGTGGGAATCCGGCTCCGCCCACGACCCCGACGAACTCGTCGTCATTTATCACAACTGGCACGAAATCCGCCAGCTCATGTGGGACTACGTCGGCATCGTCCGCACGACCAAACGTCTGCGCCGCGCCGCCGCCCGCCTGCGCTCCCTTCACAGCGAAGTGCAGGATTTCTACTGGAATTACACCGTCACCGCCGACCTGGTGGAATTGCGTAATCTGGTGCTCGTCGCCTCGCTCATCGTCGATTCCGCGCTGGCCCGGCAGGAAAGCCGCGGCTTGCATTACACGCTCGATTTCCCGAGCCGGGACGATTCGCATGTCCCGTGCGACACGGTTCTCACGAAAGCAGCGTAACCGGCAACAGGATTACCACCCTGACCTACGCCAAGCAGAACGGAAAAGGACGTCTCAATTCGACGTCAACACTACAAACGCAGTTCAACTCCCCGTCACATTGCCCAATGTGACGCCGTACCCGATTGTCTCGTCCGCGGTCAATTGAAGAAACTTCCCGTCTTTTCTCCCAATTCAGGCATCTAGCCCGGCTATTTCGTGCGGGTACGGCGTTGCTCGTTTGGTCAAAGATCGCTGCGGATATTTTCCCGCACGAAATCCCTCGTGGATTTGCGACTAGTCAGAAACCTCCG
>DBTH01000106.1 GCA_002306945.1 Methylacidiphilaceae bacterium UBA1321
TCTCTGTGCACGATACTTTAAATTGATCTAAAAGGCGGCCCGCATCCCGAGGGTGACGAGATGGCGGTCGTATTCGCGGCCGGGAGCGATGTTGAGATAGGAATCGTCAACGCCCTGAATGAACGAATAATCCCCAGTGAAGGAAAGATGTTCGTTCAGGTCGTATTTGAGTCCCGCCGTGTAGGTGTACTGCCAGTCGTTGCGGACGGTGGGAGCATCGTAGACGGCTCCCTGGATCAGGTAACCGAGCGAACCGGTGAGCTTGTCGGCGAGTTTGCGCTTGTAGGAGAAATCAAACGTCTTGTCCTCGTAGGAAGCCGTGCCGGTGCTGGAAACCCATTGCCATTGCTTCATGCGAAACCCGAGCGTGTCGCGCGAAGTGACTTCGGCGGAAACAGCGCCTTCGAGATAGGCACGGGTCAGGTCATTCTGGTGTCCGGCGGCAATTGTATCGCCGTAGGAGTGGAAATCGGGGCCGCCCTGGAATTCGACTTTCAGCCATTTCAACGGCTTGCCTTCGAATCCGGCCAGTGCGCGGTCATAGTCGTTGGTGTTGGAGACGCTCGACCAACTGAAGGCTTGCTGGTACTGATGACCGCGGCGATAGCCGAGAGTGACGGCGAAATCCTTGGTGATCTTGTAGCCGAAATCGAGGCCGCCATTCGTATCGTAGCGGTCGACGTAATCCTGCCAACCGGCGTATTGAGGCAGGTTGTTATTTACCTGATAGGTGTTGAGATCGTAATAAGTCACCGAACCGGTTCCGCGCACGAACCACTGTTCCCAATCGTTACGCAGGATCAGCTTGCCTTTGTCCTGCATCTGGTCGCGGCGTTCGCGCACGGCGGTCGTAGCCCAGCAATTAACCTGATTGTACTGTGGAGTGTCGCGGTTGCCCTCGACGAAGCTGAGCAGGTTGTCAAAATTATAGGAGAACGAATCCGCCTTGCCCTTGATTTGCGTGGTGATGCGGTGCGCTTCGTAATTTTCCGTGGCGGCATCGTGATAACGGACCACTTCCGGAGCGTAGGCCAGCGAAAGCACCTCAATGCTTTTATTGCTAGCGACGGGATCGTTGATCAGCGGGGCGAAATCGAATCCGACCTTCGGCGTGACGGAAGTCACCCACGAACTCACGTTCGCAACGGGCGGCAATCCGGCGCGGTCGGCATTGGTGAGGAAAACGTTGCTATCGTAGGTTTCCTTGACCGAGACGGAAACATCGGTCAGCCACGCCGGCTTTTTAGCCACATCGGTGGCTTCAATCTGTTTGGCATCCACCGAAGCGACTTCAAGTTGCTTGGTATCCTTCGGATCGCTGGGAGTCTGCACTTCCTGCCCCGCCCAAAGAGACGCTGTTGCCAATGCGAAAAACGTCATTCCTACCCAACCACGAGAAAAATCAGAACACATGGTGCGGACAATAGAAGGCACTCATTTATTAGGCAACCTTATTCTATGGAGTACGCGCAGTGAGAAGAGTTGATACCGAAGGGGGAGCTGGCGCACAGGGGCGTGATGAATATCTTGAATCGAAACTCGTTCTGCGTATTTTAAGAGGCTCATCATGATCGATCCCGAATTGCTCGAAATGCTTTGTTGCCCGGAAACCCGCAAGGATCTGACCCTTGCCACGCCCGAGGAATTGGCATCGGTCAATCGCGCCATCCGCGAAGGCCGCGTCAAAAACCGCGCTGGAGCGGACGTCAATCAGGAAGCCAGCGATCTCCTCATCCGCATCGACCGCGAAATCGGCTATCTGGTGCGCGACGACATTCCGATCATGCTCATCGACGAAGCGATTTCGCTGCAAGGCCTATTGTAATCCGTGTCGATGCGCGGTAGGGTCGAAGGCGTCATGTCCACGCCTTTGCTCACTGGTAAAAAACTCGGCGTTCTCCTCTCGACGCCGCCGCAACATCCCAACTTCATTCCCGCCATCGCGCTGATCCGCGCCGCCCTTGATGCCGGAGTGAACGTTTATTTCTACTGCATCGACGAGGCCGTCCATTGCGTCAAAACTCCCGAGGTGCAGGAACTGCGCCAGCGCGGCGTCAACCTCTTCGGTTGCGCCTACGGCGCGCATCAACACGGGGTGACGGTCGACGATTCCGCTGCCTTTTCCGGTCTGACCGTGGTCTCCGACATCATCGCCAATACCGACCGTTTTATTTCCTTTAACTGAAAACCCGCCATGTCCGACATTCCACGCACTCTTGTTGTAATCCACTCCGACCCGCGTGAAAGCGCCCGCGCCGCCGAAGGCGTCCGCATTGCAGCCGGAGTCGGCACCTGGAAGAAAACCGACATCACGCTCCTCCTGCGCGGCCCGGCGGGCTATTGCCTCGGCGAGTTCGTCGACGATCTCAAGGACGAGGACAATTTCACCCGTTACCTGCCGATTGTGGCCGAGTGGAAACGCCCGATCTATCTCGCCGGAGATTTCACCGATCTCGACGCGCTGGAAGGTTCACCCTGGAAATTCGAACGCGTCAACGAGGAGCAGATCGCCCTCATTTATTCCGAAAATCAATATTTCATCCACATGTGATCGCGCCATGAAAAAAACTCTACACATCACAATCACCGAACCGCTCCCGCCGTGGGCGCAACAAATCATCGACATGGAAAAAAAAAACGCCGATGGCGAAGTCGAAGTATTCCATCTGACTGCGGAAAACGCTCCCGCCGCACTCGAAAAGATTTTCGTCACCGACTCGGTCTGCGTCTGGCCAGGACATTTTTAGATCAAATTAACGGAATTAAAGGAATTGAGAAAATAAAGATGGAAAGAGGTTTGGTATACACTGTCTGCTTGAGATGTTCTTCAGGTGCCTCTGTTGTTGTTTAATTTTGTTAATTCCGTAAATTCCGTCTAAAAGTCTTTTGCCTAGAATTGAAAGTTTTTAACTTCGTTAATTTCGTCAAAACGCCTTTTCCCTATGACTACACCCACCGTCTACGAAAAACTGACCGCTCGCTCCCGCGAAATCGCCCTCATCGGTAATGCCAGCGCCTTGCTCGGCTGGGATCAGGAAACCTACATGCCGTCCAAGGCGGTCGCGTACCGCGCGGAGCAACTTTCCTATCTCGCCGGACTTTCTCATCAGCTTTCTACATCTGCCGAATTCGGCGAATGGCTTGCTGTCGCCGAGTCGGAGCAATCGTCATGGCCTGCCGACGATGAACGCCGCGCCAATGTCCGCGAATGGCGGCGCGATTACGACCGCGCGACCAGGACGCCCGCCGACCTCGTCACTGAATTGGCCCGCGTCAGCGCCTTGTCGCGCGAAGCGTGGCTCGCGGCCCGCCAGAAATCCGATTACTCCCATTTTCAACCCTGGCTCGACAAGATCATCGCCCTCAACAAGCGCCAGGCCGATTGCTGGGGCTGGACGGAGACGCCTTACAACGCCTTGCTCGACGCTTACGAACCCGGCTCCAATGCCGCCGACCTGACGGCGCTCTTTGCCGACTTGCGGCAAACATTGGTCAATCTGCTTCCCGCTGCAATGAAGCGAACCGGCTCGGTCGATCCGGCGAAGTTGCGGGGCGATTACCCGGTCGAAGCCCAGCAGAAATTCAACCGCGCCGTCGCCGAAGCGATGGGATTCGATTTTGAAGCCGGACGCATTGACCCGACCACGCATCCGTTTTGCAGCGGCATGGGATTTGGCGATTGCCGCCTGACGACGCGTTACGACGAGCATGATTTCACCTCGTCACTCTTCAGCATCATGCACGAGGCCGGACACGGACTTTATGAACAGGGCTTGCGAGCCGAGGTCTACGGGACGCCACTGGGCGGCTCAGTCTCGCTCGGCATTCACGAGTCGCAATCGCGCCTGTGGGAAAACCAGATCGGTCGCAGCCGCGTCTTCTGGGAATACTGGTATCCGCGCGCCTGCGAATTTTTCCCTGGCCTGAAGGAGCGCGTCTCCCTCGATGAATTCTGGACGATCATCAATCATGTCGAGCCGAGTTACATCCGCACCGAGTCGGACGAGGTCACTTATAATCTGCACATCATCCTGCGTTTCGAACTCGAAAAAGCCCTTGTCGAAGGAACGTTGGCCGCAGCCGATGTTCCTGCCGCATGGAATTCGCGCTTCAAAGAACTCTTCGGCATCGAGGTCAAAACACCGAACGAAGGCTGCCTGCAGGATATTCACTGGAGCCTCGGCGGACTCGGCTACTTCCCCACCTACACGCTCGGCAATCTCAACGCCGCGCAACTCTTCCGCACCGCCCTCCGACAGAACGCGGGACTGGAACAGGAAATCGCCCAGGGCCGTTACACGCGACTGCTCGCGTGGTTGCGTCAAAACATTCATCAGCACGGACGCCGTTATCTGCCCGACAATCTCATGAAACTCGCCACCGGCGAACCGACCCGCGCCCAATACTTCGGCGATTATCTCCGCGCGAAATTCTCCTGATGGGGAGATAAACGGGAGACACTGATTTTGGAAGTGACTTCGTTTCGGATTGGCATCACAGTTCGAGCCATGAGACGGGGCCAAGGCGGTCTTCAATCGACGACAGCCTCCTAACGGAACGCTCTCCATTTAATCACCCATGAATGAGATTCTCGACAAGATCAGCCACATGTTTCTCGACCCAATGACGTTCAACTGGCGTTTCTTCCAGTTTGAAGGACCGGCGATTATCATCATGCCGATCTTTATCCTGATTCTTTACAGAGCGTTCATGTCGTTTGTCTGGCTCTATAAGGATGCCCGCAAACGGCGCAAGAGCGGGATCATTGCCATCGTCTTTATCCTGCTGACCGGTTGGCCGCTCTCGTTCATCTGGTGGTACTGGCTCCGCCCGCCGGTGAGGCAATAACCGAAAAAACGTGTTACGCATCTACGCCGTAACTATTGAAAACCACATGCCCGATCTCAAGTTTCCCATAGGGATTGGTATTAGCGCGCGATCTGCTATAATCTCCTGATTAACTATCCTGTCTAACACGATTTCATTTACCAACTGACCTATGACACTCATCGACACTCACGCTCATCTCGACTATTCCGACTTTGATCCCGACCGCGCACAAGTTCTCTCCGGCGCTTCCGCTGTAGGCGTTCACGAAATCATCTCCATCGGCACCAACCTGGATTCCAGCGCCAAGGCGGTCGAACTGGCCAGTCACTTTCCCAATATCTGGGCCGCCGTCGGCGTTCATCCCACCGAAGCTCACACTGTAAATGAAAACTTCATCGACCGGCTGCGCGAACTCGCTTCCAGCCCGCGCGTTGTGGCCAT
>DBTH01000010.1 GCA_002306945.1 Methylacidiphilaceae bacterium UBA1321
TCGGCGATATTCGCTGCATCGTCTTCGGCCACGTGACGCGCATGGCGATTTGGCAGCTGCGCCGGACGTGGGATGTCTCGGCGTCGACGGCCGCAAAACTCGAGAATTTTGCAAGCGCCCTTGGGGCCCTGGGGCCCTGCCAAGACGTGATCGACGCGCTTTCATTGCCTGCGGAAATGAAGCTCCCGCCCTCTGTCCAGAAACTGCCCCTGTTTAGAAAGGAAGAGCGGGATGCCGTTGCGTTTTAATGCAAATTACGCCGATCCGACTCTCGACATTGATCCGTTCATTGATGAGGTTTTTGGCGAACTGAAATCGGGCTTCCTTGAACTGCCGAAGGGACAGGGCTTCGTCGAATATTCGGTTTTTGAATCGGGATACCAGGCGCTCAAGAAGGCCACGGCCGGCTTTACGACGGTAACGGCCGAGAGCATCACGCCGGCGGTCTACAGCACGCCTATCGCATTCATTGTCCTGCGCACCATTCTCGGTTTCACGCCCTCCGAGTGGGCGGATGTGACGACGGAACGCACAGGCGTCGCCGTCGACCAGGGGGCAGCGCGCACCATGGATCGAAAGTTCCGGGTCGCTCCGACGATCGCCGTAAAGGATAAGAACTCGGTCACCGACCAACGCCTCAAAGCTATGGTTGTAGCGGCGGTTCAAACGCTCGAAGGCGGAACCAATGGTGTTGATCGCGCCCTCATTCTTCACCGCCTCGATAAGGTCGATACCGCCGATGGCCTAAAGAGCATTCGGCCGATAGCCGATCTCGGCGTGTCCTATCCGGTCTTGCTGTATGAACGTTTCCTCGGGCGGCCGTTTGCCGGTCACCGCGACTCGGTTAGCGAGCTGGTAGGCGATGTCGTCGAAAGCGCGATCGAAGATGTGCTGAGCAAGGCCGGCGTGAGCTACCGCAAAACCAAGCGCGCGGAACGGATCGCGGGTTTCGATCAAGCGCCGGATTTCATCGTGCCCGATGAATTCAACCCGGCCGTGATCATCGAAGCGAAGCTGACGGAAGACGACGGCACAGCGCGCGACAAGGTGACGCGTGTGCAACAGCTGCGGAATTTGCGTGAGGAATCCGGACGGACCTATGACGTGGTGGCCTGCATCGCCGGTCGCGGTTTCAAGGTGCGGCGCAATGACATGCGGCGGTTGCTGGTGGCGACAAACGGCATGGTGTTCACGCTGGCGTCGATCGAATATCTAATCGACCACACGCGCATTCGTGATTTTGTGAGCCGTTAATTTAACGGAGTATCGGGGGTAACGTGGATCGGGACACGGAAGATTTTCTCGAAAAATATGTGAAGGAACTAAGCGAGAGCAACGCGGCCGTGTTCATCGGCGCGGGGCTGTCAAAAGCGTCTGGCTACGTTGATTGGGCCGGGCTTATGGAGCCCGTCGCCAAAGCGTTGGGCCTCGATGTTGCGAAAGAACCCGATCTGGTTGCGTTAGCGCAGTACCACCTGAACGCAAATGCAAGCAACCGTCATCAGTTGAGCCAACTGCTTGTCGACGAATTCTCCGATCTCAGGGTGCCGAGCAAAAATCACGCACTCCTCGCGCGTCTGCCGATTCAGACCTACTGGACGACGAATTATGATCGCCTGATTGAAAAGGCTCTCGAAGACGGCGGCCGGCGCGTCGACTCAAAATACACGACCGAGCAACTTGCGCTAACCCGTCGGGGTCGAGACGCCGTTGTCTACAAAATGCATGGCGACATTGAGCACCCGGATAGAGCTGTTCTCAGTAAGGACGACTACGAGCGTTATCCGGATACACATGGGGCTTTCGTCACGGCGCTATCTGGCGATCTGATCGAAAAAACCTTCCTATTCCTCGGATTCAGTTTCACCGATCCGAACCTCGATTTTATCCTCTCTCGAATCCGGACGCGCTTCACGAAACATCAGCGCCAGCATTATTGCCTGACGCGTCGACGAACCCGGCAGCAAGGCGAAAAGAAAGCTGATTTCGAATACGCTTTGACCAAGCAAGCTTTGGTGACACAGGATTTGATGCGCTTCAACGTCAAGACGATTTTCGTGGATGAGTTCTCCCATATCACCAATTTGCTCGCGGTCATTGATTCCCGCATTCGCCGGCGCACCGTGTTTATTTCCGGTAGCGCGCAGGATTACGGAACCTGGGGAAGACCGGCAACCGAAGCCTTTTTATCCGTCCTTGCGCGCGACCTCATCGATAGGAATTTGAGGATCGCGAGCGGCTTCGGCATGGGAATCGGCGCGGCCGTCGTCACTGGTGCGGTGCAGCAAATCTACTCGACGCGAAACCGCAGCATCGATGAGCAGCTGTTGCTTCGACCGTTCCCGATCGGGATTAAAGACGCGAAGGCGCGCGACGACACTTTCAATCGCTATCGAAGCGAATTGGTTGGGCAAGCCGGTATCGCCATCTTCGTGATGGGAAACAAAGAATCCGGGGGAAAGGTAGTGCCTGCGGATGGGGTGAGAGCCGAATTCGAGCTTGCAAAAGCCGAAGGAATTCACTTGATTCCGGTAGGGTCATCCGGGTTCGTGGCTGAAGAGCTTTGGACTGAAGTGATGGCGGGCATTGACTCTTACTTCCCGAAAAACGCGAAGAAGGTCAGGCCGCTGTTGCAGTCCCTGGGGATAACCGTCTCCGATCCGAACGAGCTGTTGAAGCCGCTGCTCGGGTTAATCGACATTCTCTCAAAGGAGTGAGTGCATGGCGCGAAAGTGTTTCTATAGCTTCCATTACAAGCCGGATTGCCACCGAGCCAGCCAGGTGCGGAATATCGGCGCGATCGAGGGCAACAAATCCGCGTCGGACAATGATTGGGAAGCCGTGACGAAGGGTGGCGACGAGGAGATCAAGAAGTGGATCGCCAATCAGATGAAAGGAAGAACCTGCGCCATCGTCCTCGTTGGGACGAACACGGCAAACCGCAAATGGATCAGTTACGAGATCATCAAGGCATGGAACGACGGCCTTGGCGTTGTCGGAATGCATATCCATGGACTGAAAAACCTGAACAGTGAGACCTCGGAAAAGGGTTCCAATCCGTTCGATTCCATCAAATTCGACGATGCAGGAAAAAAGCTCTCGTCAATCGTAAAGTGTTACAACCCCGTCGGCGCGACGAGCAAAGACCGCTACGACTGGATTTCGACCCATTTGTCGAACGCCGTTGAAGAGGCAATCGAGATTCGCGGAAAATACTAGGCTGATGTCCGCTCAAAAGTCTCCTCGTAACGAGTCTGGCTGATTTGCGCGGTAGCCAGAGGAATTCATATGCTGCTTTCGACCGCAGAAGACCTCGCGAAATTCGTGGAAGAGTTGAAACACGAGTCGGATCGTGGCCTTGCGCTGGTTGCTCTCGCCCTGATTGACGATAGGCTCTGTGAAACGCTCCGGTCGTTCTTCCGGGAAGGCGCTTCTGCGGCTAAGCTTCTGGACGACGGCAACGCTGCCCTGGGCTCTTTGTCGTCACGCTCAGAGGCCTGTTTTGCTCTCGGATTGATCGACGATTATGAGCATACTGAAATCAACCTGCTCCGGAAAGTCAGGAACGAATTTGCTCACGCCAAACACGGTATCTCTTTTCAGACGCCGCGCGTGCAAGGGCTATGTTCAGGCTTGCAATCCGCCATTCAAGAGGTTGGAGGTTATTCCGCAAACGATCCCCGGTTCAGGTTCATGAATGCGGCAGTCGCCATAGTGCTCCGACTCTATCACCGGCCAGAATGGGTGGCACTAGAGCGCCGGCAGGCAAAAACTTGGATGCAGTTAAGCCCGATCGAATCACGCATATTTGAGAAGGAATAGCCGCCCCCAGGCGTTCCAAGGTCGCCGGCACACCCCATCTGCGGGGAGACCCGCAACGCGCCCTCTGTTCGATCAAGCTGAATCGGCGCCGCCATCGGACATTCCTGGATGAGGCGCATGGCGGCATTCGAGCGGTTCGTTTCCGCCCGCGGCCGGCTGCCGCCTTCCG
>DBTH01000100.1 GCA_002306945.1 Methylacidiphilaceae bacterium UBA1321
TCTGTGCAGGATACTTTGAAATGCTCAGCGTTGTCTATTCGACCCACCGCAGCATGCGGGGTTTGAGAAGGGAGACTCCCAGAAGTCCGATCAGCGTCCCGATCACTTTGAGAGCGATGCGAAACATAGGTTCCTTTTCCTATACGGCCCCGTTTGCGATCCGGTTCAGAACAACCGGTTCTCGTCGCCAGTGGCGATGAGCGATTCGGCGCGTTCGGTGCGACGTTCGAGGATGAGCTTGTCGAGCTTGTGGTCGTAGGCGACGGGATATTTGCCGTTGAAACAGGCGCGGCAAAGTTGGTTGGCCGGTTGGCCGATGGCTCGGAGCATGGCTTCCTCGCTGAGATAGCCGATGGTGTCGGCTCCGAGGTACTGGGCGATTTCGTCGAGGGAAAGTTGATTGGCGAGCAGGTCTTTGGGATTCGGGAAATCGATGCCGTAATGGCAGGCGTGTCGATGGGGCGGACAGCTGACGCGGATATGGACTTCCTTGGCTCCGGCCTTGCGCAACGTGACGACGCGGGAGCGGGCGGTGGTGCCGCGGACGACGGAGTCGTCGACGACGATGACGCGCTTGCCCTTGACGGCGTCCTTGACGAGATTGAGCTTCACGCGGACGGCGAAGTCGCGGATGAGCTGGGAGGGTTGGAGGAAGGTGCGGCCGATGTAGTGATTGCGGACGAAGGCGTGGGAGTAGGGGATGCCGGACTGTTCGCTGTAACCGAGCGCGGCGTAATTGCCGGAGTCGGGAATGGGGACGACGAGATCGGCGTCGACGGGGTGGAGCTTGGCCAATTCTATGCCCATGCGGGTGCGGGCCATGCTGACGTTGACGCCCATGAGGCGGCTGTCGGGACGGGCGAAGTAGACGTATTCGAAAACGCAGAGGGCTTTCTCTGGTTTTTCGACGAAGGGCTTGAGGGAACGCAGGCCTTTATCGTCGATGACGACGATTTCGCCGGGTTCGACTTCGCGGACGAATTCGGCGTCGATGAGGTCGAGGGCGCAGCTTTCGCTGGAGAGCACCCAGGCGTCGCCGAGTTTGCCGATGCAGAGGGGGCGGAAGCCGTAGGGGTCGCGCACGCCGATGATTTCGCGCTCGCTCATGATGCAGAGGGAGAATGCGCCGGAGATGCGGGACAGGGCGTGGATGAGGCTGGACTCGCCGTTGGTGGAATGGGGCTGCGCCATGAGGTGCAGGATGATTTCACTGTCGACGGTGGTCTGGAAAATGGAACCGGCTCCTTCGAGTTCGTCGCGAAGGATGTTGGCGTTGACGAGATTGCCATTGTGGGCGACGGCGACCTGGCCGCGGGCGCAATCGACGACAATGGGCTGGGCGTTTTTGAGCGTGCTGGAGCCGGTGGTGGAGTAGCGGACGTGGCCGACGGCGCGTGTGCCGCTGATTTGCTTGAGAATGTTTTCGTTGAAAACCTGGGAGACCAGTCCCATGCCGCGGTGGAAGGAGAAGGGGCTACCGGCTTCCCGGGCCGTTACGATTCCGGCGCTTTCCTGGCCGCGATGCTGGAGGGCATAGAGGCCGTAGTAGGTAATCATCGCGGCGTCGGGATGACCGTAGATGGCGAATACGCCGCATTCGTCTTTGGGATAATAAGCAGATTCAGTCACGATTTTGTGGGGGTTGTGGGAGCTTTGCGGTTGCGGATTATTTCTCCATCAATTTGTCTATGGTCAGTCCCCACGCGGTATAAAGTTCTTCGAGTCCCCAACTGACGTTCTTGTCGCCGGAATTGAAAATGAGTTTGTTGCCGCCGACGGTTCCAATGCGGAAGGCGGTGACGCCGGCGTTGTTGGCCTGGTCGATGACCGCCTGGGCGTTGTCGGCCGGGGTGGTGACAATAACGCGGCTCAGGCTTTCGTTGAAGAGGGTGACGTCGAGGCGCTGTTGGGCGGGCAATTCGACGGTGGCTCCGATGGGAGTGCGTCCGCCGAAGCAGGATTCGACCAGCGCGACAGCCAGTCCGCCTTCGCTCAGATCGTGGGCGCTGCGGATATTGCCGGTGCGGATGAGGGCGCGCACGGTGTCGTGGAGGCGCTTTTCGCGGTTGAGATCGAGTTGGGGCGGTTCGCCGGTCTGGATGCCGTGGATTTCACGGACGTAGGCGCTGAGGGCGACTTCCCATCCCCAATCGCCGAGAAGGATGATCGCGTCGCCTTCCTGCTTGAAGTTGGAGCTGGTGATGTGCTTTTCCTCGTCGATGAGACCGACCATGCCGACGGTGGGCGTGGGATCGATGGCTCCGGCGGGGTTCTGGTTGTAGAGGCTGACGTTGCCGCCGGTGACGGGAGTGTTGAAGAAGCGGCAGCCGTCGGCCAGACCGTTGACGGACTGTTCGAGTTCCCAGAAGATTTCGGGATCGTGCGGGTTGCCGAAGTTGAGATTGTCGGTGAGGGCGAGCGGAACGCCGCCGCTGACGGCGATGTTGCGGGCGCACTCGGCCACGGCGATGAGGGCACCGCGGTAGGGATCGGAGGCGACGAATTTGGCGTTGCAGTCGACGCTGGCGGCGAGGTATTTCCACTTGCCGTTTTCAATCGGGAAACGGATGACGGCGGAGTCGCTGCCGGGAACGACGGCGGAACCGACGCGCACCATGTGATCGTATTGGCGGTAGATCCAACGTTTCGAGGCGATGGAGGGCGTGGCGGCGACCTTGAGGACGGTCTTGTGGTAATCGGCCGGTTCGGTGACCTTGGAAAAATCGAAGGCGCGGCGTTCGGCGAGATTGGCCGGGACGCGGGATTGGCGGTGATAGATGGGGGCTTCGTCGGCGAGCTTGCGGGCGGGGATTTCGGCGGCGACTTCGCTGCCGTTTTTGACGCGCATCATGCCGTCGTCGGTGACTTCACCGATTTCGGCGACGGGGAGATCCCACTTGCGGAAGATGTCGAGTACGGTCTGTTCCTGGCCCTTGTGAACGATGATGAGCATGCGTTCCTGGGACTCGGAAAGCATGGTCTCGTAGGGAGTCATGCCGGGTTCGCGCTGGGGAACTTTCTTGAGATCGATTTCGATGCCGCTGTTGCCGCGGCTGGCGGTTTCGCAGGTCGAGCAGGTCAGACCAGCGGCGCCCATGTCCTGAATGCCGACGACGGCTTCGGGATGTTTGAAGAGTTCGAGACAGGCTTCGAGGAGAAGCTTTTCGATGAAGGGATCGCCCACCTGGACGGCGGGACGGTCGGCCTTGGAGTCTTCGGTCAAGTCGCGCGAAGCGAACGCCGCTCCTGCCAGACCGTCGCGACCGGTGCGGTTGCCGACGTAGAAAACGGGGTTGCCGGTGCCGGTGGCTTTGCCAAGGCGGATGTCTTCGTGGCGCAGAACGCCGAGGCTGAAGACGTTGACTAGCGGGTTGCCGTTGTAGGAATCGTCAAAGTAGATTTCGCCGCCGACGGTCGGGACGCCGATGCAATTGCCGTAGTGGGCGATGCCGGAGACCACACCGGCGAGGAGGCGGCGGTTGGTCTTGGCTTGTTCGCTGTCGCCGCGAATGTCGCCGAAACGGAGCGAGTCCAGCGAGAAGATGGGGCGTGCGCCCATGGTGAAAATGTCGCGCAGGATGCCGCCGACGCCGGTGGTTGCCCCCTGGTA
>DBTH01000202.1:0-4013 GCA_002306945.1 Methylacidiphilaceae bacterium UBA1321
AGCCTCGGGAAATTCTCAATCCCAGGCATGATGTTTTGAATAGATACGGCTTAGTTCATCGTCACGGTATCAGGATATATGATTGTTGCATTGGTGTCGCAAGATTGTCGACGCTCCAGTCGCCTGAGTTGGAACTGAAAGATTTCGATTTATATGGAAATAAAAGTTGTGACTTTTAACAGCCAGCCATCTCCACCTTGCCCTGCGGTTGACGCGTGACGTCAACTCGATTTTTCTCCAGTGCCTTTGCCCAATCTTCTACCCGTAGCAACTCGTCGACCCGCACGGGCAGCCCCGTCTCGAACGACTTGTTGGCGGCAATACCCGTCAGGATCGAGCGTATGCCGTCCAGTTGATTGGCGGCTCGCTTCAACGGATCGGCATTCTTGTTCGGATGAAAAATATCCTCCAACATAATCGGATCGCCTCCGCCATGACCACCGAAGCCCTTCGGTAGCTCCACCACCTCGGGACGACCGAAAAGCGGCAAGAGCAAAAGCTGCTCGGAACTCGACATCCCTTCCGTCAACGCTCCGTTGCCGGCATTGATATAGGACGATTCCTGATGGTTGACTTCGATACGACCCTTCGTCCCATTGAACGCCACGCGGTAACCTTCCCAGGGCGCGTACGCATACAGGCTGTAACTCATCTGCGCGCCCGACTTGTAACGCACCAGAACGTTCATCGTATCCTCAATCGTAATCTCGCCGTTGAACACACTCAGGTCGCGCTTATAACCGTCGTCCCCCTCCGCATCGAGATAAAGCGCCTTCAAATTTTCCGAAGATCGCAGATCCAGCGCGAACGGATCCTTGATCGCCGGATCCAGTCCTGTCCCACGTTCATAAAACGTCTTCACGCCCCGGCGCATGGCGTTTTCCTTGCCGTAAAAAGCCAGCTTTCCAAACGCGAACACCGTCTCCGGCGCACTGTCCAGCCACCAGTTCACCAGGTCAAAGTGGTGCGTGGCCTTGTGCACCATCAATCCGCCCGAGTTGCGCTTGTCGCGGTGCCAGCGGCGGAAATAATCCGCGCCGTGGTTGGTGTCGAGCAGCCATTCGAAGTGGACGGACTTCACCTCGCCAATGGCTCCGCCCGAGATCAACTCCTTGACCTTACTGCGGAGCGGCGAATACCGGTAATTGAACGTCATGGTCAACTTGCGGCCCGTGCGTTCGATGGCTTTCAGGATTTCCTCAGCCTTTTCAATATCAACCGTCAACGGCTTTTCCGTGATCACATCGCAACCAAGCTCCATCGCCCGGCAGATGTAAATGTGGTGCGTCCGGTCGATCGACGACACAATCACCACATCCGGCTTCTTTTCCTGCACCATCGCATCAAACTGCTCCGGGTGGTACGTGGACACCGGGCTGGCGCCGAACTTTCGCGCGATCTCCCGATTGTAGAAATTCATCCTCGTCTGGTTCAAATCGCAAAATGCCACCAGATCGCATTCATTCCGGTACGTATCCGCCAAAGCGCTGATAAACATCCACGATCTGCCGCCCGTTCCAACGATCACGTAACGTTTTTTACGAGGAACCGGAGAAATGGACGTGTTATCAGCCTTCGCTTGATTCGAAAATTCCATACCCATTACAGTGCCACCGAAGCATCGGAATCGCTATAGAAGAAACGCTCAAGAACTTGACATTTACGAACATGTTTATAGCGTAAAGGTAGTGTTTCTACTTTACCGCAATCGGGGCGAACGCCGTTTCGGACTAAAGCCAATTTTTGCCTACCCTCGCGGAGCCTGGCAGTACCAGTTCATTATCGAAGGAGAAACCTCCATCACCTTCCGCACAGGCAACCGGGAATGGGAAGAACGATTGGTTGCTCCGGTGCTTTCAGTGACCGGACCTGACTGCGTACACGGTTTTGAGGGCCGCCCCTCCGACTTTTGCAAAGTCATCGTCTTCCACTTCGACGAAGCCGACTTCACAGTCCGCACCATCATCGGACATGACGGCTACCGCCGCATCCCCTTTTCCAGCGCGGAGACGCCCGCCCTCCACACCCTCTACGAACGTTGCGGAGAAGCGCGCAAAACAATCGGCACCACTCCCGCCGAAGCCAAGAAACGGGCGGGTTTTTTCGAACCACTCATCTACGGCATTGTCGGCTCTGAAATTACCCTCTTCATTCTCCGCCACATCCCCAAGGCGGAGCTCGGATACGCGCCCAACTTCAGCGAAAGCAAGGTTTCCGGAGCCCTCGCCTGGTACGAAGCCAACCTGCCCCGCAACCCCACCATGTCAGACGTTGCCGATGCCGTGCACCTCTCCCCGACCCACCTCCGGCGACTCTTCCACAAAATCCGCGGCGTCTCCCCCCAGGTCGCCTTCACCGAGATTCAGTTCAAGCGCGTCAAATGGCTCATGCGCGACCCCGCCATGACCTTTGAACGCATCGCCGACTTCACCGGCTTTGGCAGCGCCAGCGCCTTTTCGCGCGCCTTTGCCAAGGAATTTGGCCTATCCCCCAAGGCTTACCGCAAAACCTTAGCCAGCGCGCAGTAACACAAATTCGACAATGTAAAACCCCCTCCAAAAGTATCATGCTCCTGGCAGGAGCTTGGAGGACAGAGTCCTCCAATGCTTTTCCAATAGACTTGTCAGGGACGCAAAGTCGGATAGTGTGGACAGCTTACCTATGGAAGAAACTAGTGAATTACTCAAGTTGCGTCAGGAGAAGCTCGAAGCCTGGCGCAAGCTCGGTGTAGACCCCTTCGGCTCGGCCTATCCCAACGCCCTCACCACCAAGGACGCCCTCGACTCTTTCGAGGAAAACAAAACCGTCCGCATCGCGGGCCGTCTGGTTTCCATTCGCACCATGGGTAAAAGCGTTTTCGCCCACATCCAGGATCAATTCGGCAAACTCCAGATTTACGCCCAAAAGCAAACCCTTGGCGACGACATTTTCGCCTACTGGAAACTCCTCGACATGGGTGATTTCATCGGTGGCGAAGGCACCTGGTTCCTCACCAAGACAGGCGAAAAGACCGTCAAGCTCACCTCCCTGCGCCTCCTTTCCAAGTCCCTGCGCCCGATCCCGAGCCAATGGTACGGACTAGCCGATCCCGAAGCGCGGTACCGGCAGCGTTACGTCGACATGATCGTCAACGACGACGCCCGCAAGGTTCTGCTCCAGCGCAGCCAGGTCGTGCGCGAAGTCCGCAACTTCTTCGAAAGCCGCGGCTTCAACGAAGTCGAAACGCCCATGATGCAAGCCATCGCCAGCGGCGCGGCGGCCCAACCTTTCACCACCCACCACAAGGCCCTCAACATCAACCTCTTCCTGCGCATTGCACCGGAGCTTTACCTGAAGCGGTTGCTGGTTGGCGGCATGGGCAAGATCTTCGAGGTAAACCGCAACTTCCGCAACGAAGGCATCGACCGCAAGCACAACCCCGAGTTCACCATGCTCGAAGCCTACTGGGCTTTCGCCGATTTTGAACTCATGGCCGACCTGGTCGAAGAACTCATCACCACCGTCGCGCAAAACGTCACCGGCAGCCTCATCGTCGGCGGCGAAGCCAACAAGATCGACCTCACCCGCCCCTGGAAACGCGCCCGCTACAATGACCTCGTCACCGGCGCCGCCGGGACCGACTGGTTCACCCTCACCCCCGAAGGCCGCCGCCAGCGCGCCACCGAACTCGGCGTCGAGATCGGGGAAGACCTCGCCGACTTTGAAGTCACCAACCAGGTCTACGAAAAGCTCATTGAGGCCAAGCAGCGCAATCCACTCTTCGTCACCCACCTGCCCAAGGAACTCGTTCCCCTGGCCAAACAGAACACCGAGGACTCCAGCATCGTCGATGTCTTCGAACTGGTCATCGGCGGACAAGAGATTTCCCCCGGTTACAGCGAATTGAACAATCCGATCGTCCAGCGCGCCCGGTTGCTCGAACAGTCCGGCGGCGAAAAGATGAACCTCGACGAGGACTTCCTCACCGCCCTCGAATACGGCATGCCCCCGGCGGGCGGCATCGGCATCGGCAT
>DBTH01000202.1:4271-4860 GCA_002306945.1 Methylacidiphilaceae bacterium UBA1321
CATCGGCATCGACCGGCTGGTCATGATCATCACCGGAGCCGAATCGATCCGCGATGTCCTGCTTTTCCCGCTGATGAAGCCGACTGCAAAAAGCTGACTGACATTCCGCTGAAATTGCCTATAAGCCAATAAAGACCGTTGCGAACAATCCGCGCGGTCTTTATTTTTACCCGCAACACACATGGCAACCTCCGATCCCAATCCTGCGGCGGACACCCCGGATAACCGCATGCCGGTCGGCCTCGCCAACGCCTACGCCTTCCAGGTTTTCAACACCATCTCCTTTTCCATCGTCCTCGGCGTGCCAATGATGCTTTTCCTCAAGCAACTCGGAGCCAAAGCCACCATCCTCGGCATCGCCGCATCACTGCCCCCGCTGCTCAACATCCTCCAGATTCCCGCCGCCAAATTTGTCGAAAGCATCGGCTACCGCACCTTCGTCCTGCGCGGCTGGAGCACCCGCAGTTTTCTCATCCTCGGCATGGCTGCCGTCGCCTTCCTCCCGGCCCGGATCGACAACACGACCCGCATTGCGCTGATGCTTCTGGTACTCTTCCTCTACCACACCTCGCGCGGCATCTCCGTCTTG
>DBTH01000328.1:0-5632 GCA_002306945.1 Methylacidiphilaceae bacterium UBA1321
TTCGCGGATCTGGTTGGTGAAGATGGCGACGGTCTTGGCCTTGCTAATGAATGAGGTGAGCTTGCGCATGGCCTGGCTCATGAGGCGGGCCTGGGCGCCGACGGTGGCGTCACCCATCTGGCCTTCGAGTTCGGCCTTAGTGATGAGGGCGGCGACGGAGTCGAGGACGACGACGTCGACGGCGTTGGACTTGATGAGGGTTTCGGCAATGGTGAGGGCTTCTTCGCCGGAATCGGGCTGGGAGACGAGGAGCTCGTTCATGTTGACGCCGAGTTTCTTGGCGTATTGCGGGTCGAGGGCATGCTCGACGTCGATGAAGGCCGCAACGCCGCCGCGCTTCTGGGCCTGGGCGATGACGGTGAGGGTAAGGGTGGTTTTACCGGAGGATTCGGGGCCGAAGACTTCGATGATGCGGCCGCGGGGGAAGCCGCCGACGCCGAGGGCGGAATCGATGGAGAGATTGCCGGTGGGGATGGATTCTACGTCGAGGTGGGTGCTGCTGTCGCCGAGGCGCATGATGGAGCCGTCGCCGTATTCCTTGGCGATGGCCTGGATGGCCAATTCGAGGTTGCGGTCGCGCGCCGTGGTGGGCTTGGTTTCGGACTTGGATTCAGCTTTGGCTTCTTTGGCCATATGGTTTTCCTGTGTTTGAGTCGAGATCGACTGTTTTGAGTTACTTTGATTTAGTTATTCGTTTGTATAAGGACTTTTCGTGCCATGTCAAGCGCCACCTGCGAGGCCATGTGTTTAAAGGTTTCGCGTTCGGTGGCAAAAAGTTTTTTCGTGGCGATAGTTTCGCGTGCCGTGGCAACACCGATCCAGACGGTGCCGACGGGCTTTTCGGGTGTGCCGCCGTCGGGCCCGGCGATTCCGGTGAGTGCGATGGCAATGTCGGCTCCAGCCATGTCAAGAGCGCCCTTGGCCATGGCGCGGACGACTTCTTCGCTGACAGCGCCGTGGGCGGGGAAGAGTTCTGCCGGGACGCCGAGTTCGGCGGTCTTGGCTTCGTTGGAATAGGTGACCCAGCCGCGGTGGAAGACGGCGGAAGCGCCGGGGACGTTGGTAATGCGGTGGGCGACGAGGCCGCCGGTGCACGATTCGGCGGTGGCGATTTTTTTGTTCTGCGCTTTGAGGAGGCTGACGACGATTTGTTCGATCGTGGCGTTATTTTCGGCGTAGATGAATTCGCCGATTTGGCCATAGATGAACTCGGAGGCGCGGTCGAGTGCGGCGGGGTCGGTCGTGATGAGGCGGAAATCGACTTCGGCGGGACGGGCGCAATAGCCGAATTCGAAATCGCCGAACGCCTTGAGCGGTTCTTCGAGTTTGTCCTGAACGCTGGATTCGCCGATGCCGAGGATGCGCCAGACCCGTTCGTAAGTGGGGGGACGGTTCAAGGCGGCGAGCTTGTTGCGCAGCCAGGGAACGAAGGCGTCGCGCCACATCGGTTTCAATTCGCGCGGCGGGCCGGGCAGCAGGACGATGGTCTGGCCTTTTTCTTCGATGAGAAGGCCGGGCGCGGTGCCGCAATTGTTGTCGAGGACGAGCGCGCCCTCGGGAACCATGGCCTGAACGCGAATGATGTCGGGAACGACGATGTGGCGTTTGGCGATGTAGGCTTCGATCTTGGCGTAGATTTCGGGTTGGAGAATGAGCTTGCGGCCGAAGAGTTCGGCGGCGATGTCGCGGGTGATGTCGTCGGAAGTGGGGCCGAGACCGCCGGTGACGATGGTGAGGTCGGCGTTGCGGGAGATAGCTTCGGTGAGGGCGGTCTTGATGGCGGCTCCGTCGGGAACAGTAGCCTGGCGTTCGATGCGCAGGCCGAAACCGAGGAGTTCCTGCCCGATGAAGCCGAGGTGCGTGTTGGTCACGTGGCCGAGAAGGAGTTCGCTGCCGGTGTTAATGACTTCAATTTTCACGAAGCGCCGAGTTTCACTCAAAGTTTCCCGGCTGGCAAAAGGATTTTCATAGTCTGCGAAACAAGCCAAGAGGTGTGGCGAGTAGCATGAATAAAGTTTTCTTTTTTTCGTAAAGCCCAAAAGAATGGACTTTTTACTTTCTTATGAGTAAAAATAATGAAGCCGATAAAATTCCAAATGAGTGACAAATCTAAAATTGAGTGGACCGATGCCACATGGAATCCGATTCGTGGGTGTACAAAGATTAGTCCAGGTTGCAAGCACTGCTACGCGGAGACGTTTGCAGAACGTTGGCGCGGAATAAAAGGACATCCTTTTGAGTTCGGTTTTGATCTTCGAGTGGTGCCTGAAAAATTGGGGGATCCATTAAGATGGAACCAGCCAAGAATGATTTTTGTTAATTCAATGAGCGATCTTTTTCATCAAAACGTACCTGATGAATTTATTGAGAAAATATGTCGTGTGATGATGGCTGCGAATTGGCATACATACCAAATTCTTACCAAACGTTCCGATAGAATGAGAGATTTGTTAAAGACGAAGTTACGCCAAGCGGCGGAGGCAACGCATATTTGGTGGGGTGTTAGTGTTGAAAATCAAAGGCATGGCTTACCTCGCGTGGATCAATTACGTGAAACTCCAGCAAGAGTGAGGTTTCTTTCCGTGGAACCTCTTCTTGAGGATTTGGGTACTGTAAATCTCAAAGATATTCACTGGATGATTGTTGGTGGTGAAAGTGGGCCGGGGGCTCGGCCGATAGAGTCAAACTGGGTTATTTCTCTTCGCGACCAGTGTAAAAAAGAAAAAGTACCTTTCTTTTTTAAGCAATGGGGTGGAGTCAGAAAAAAAGAATCTGGACGTGAGCTTGAAGGTGAAACGTATAGCGAGTTTCCTAATCGAATGTATGGCCCGGTGCCATCTTTTTCTGATAGGGTGGCCCTATTGCAGTCTGTGAACTCACTGTTATCTGTCTAAGTAGGGTATGTCGGGGAAGAATTTTCATTCGAAGGCGTTTGACGAAGGTACTCAGACAAAGCTGGAAATTTTTCAATTATATACTCGGGAGTGGCTTCCAGTATTTCTCAGTCGATCAGATTCGTGGAAAATAATTCACATCTACGATTTCTTTAGCGGACCAGGTGTTGATGTAAATGGAGTCGAGGGTAGTCCAGTCAGGACAGTCAAAGAAATATTGAAGTTTCATTCTTTGATGGAAAAAAACGGGATAACAATCCAGCTACATTTTTCGGATTACGAGACGGATAAAATAGAGGCATTGAAAGATCGGGTTTTCCCATTATTAAAAGGGAAAACTCATGTTATTGCACTTATTGAAGCATTGGATTTCGAGTCTGCCTTTCAAAAGGCCCTACCTATATTGCAGTCTGGAAACTCTGCTAAACTCGTATTTATCGATCCTTGCGGAGTCAATTTTATCGACCAGAGTAAATTTCAGCAACTTATAGCATCACCTAGGACGGATTTTTTATATTTTCTTGCGTCTTCATATCTCCATCGGTTTCGCGAGATGCCATCCATTAAGTTAAAGATAAAGCGGCCTGACGATTTCTACCATGTGCACAAAGTAGCCGTAGAAGAATTCAAGACCTTCATCCCTTCTGGAAAAGATTATTACCTTGCTCCATTTTCAATAAAAAAGAAGAAAGGTATTTACGGCATCATATTTGGTACGGGGCATCCATTGGGAATGGATAAATTTCTTAATACTGCTTGGGAAAAGGCTCCATTTAACGGCGAAGCGAATTTTGATATTGATAGGGAAGATTTCCGTGAAGATGCCCCTTTTTTACCGATAGGAGACATGTTCGCGGTGCCGAATAAGTTACACGCCTTTGAAGAAGATCTTCGACAAGCGATTTTGTCGGGGAAATGTACCAATGAGAGAGACGTCGTTGGTATATGTTTTGATCATGGTGTTAGAAGGCGGCATGCCCAAGTAGTTCTGGAGACATTAAAATCTGAAGGAAAAATTCAATACCAATTTCGTGTACCAACGTTTGATAGAATTCCGTTAGAGCCTATTACGCTTTTGAATAAAAGTGGATAGGCGTAATTAATGATCCAGATGGGGGCCGCGTCATGCATGCTCAGGCAGGCTTGATGGGTTCGCAGAGGGCTCTGAGATTTTCGGGCGGAGTGCCGCTGGGGATTTCGCAACCGGCGTTGACGATGAAGGGATCTCCGGCTTGCTCGTAGGCGTGGATGAGAGCCTGGCGAATTTTCTGAGGTGTGGAACGCAGGACGTCTTCGACGGGGTCGAGGTTGCCGCCGATGGCGACTTTCGGCCCGAGTATGCGGCGCGTCTGGCGCAGATCGACCATGTGGTCGACGTCGATGACGTCGAGTTCGAGGGTGGCCAGGCCGGGCAGCAGGTGAGTGATGTTGCCGCAAATGTGCATGCGGACTTTCGCGCCCATGGTTTTCAATTCGCGAATGAGGCGTTGTTCGCGCGGCAGGATGAGTTCCTCGTAGATGTCGGCGGAGACCTGGCTGGCAACGGCATCGCCGATTCCGATGGTGTCGGCTCCGGCATCGATTTGGGGTTTGGCAAATTCGAGGGCGACGTCGACGCAAAGGTCCATGAGTTCGCCGATGTATTTTTCGTCTTCGAGCAGATCGCAGAAAAAATTGTCGAGACGGCGCAGGTCGGCGGCTTCGGCGGCGGGGCCTTCGACCCAGCCCATGATGGAATATTGGCCTCCGCCTTTGTCGTGGTAGGCCCGGACCGCGTCGATGCGGTCGCGCATGCGTTCGGATTTCAGCGGATCGGGGCGAGTGAGTTTCGCCAGGTCGGGAGCGTCTTCGAGGGGGTGTTTTTCACAGCGCGGAACCATGTCGCGTCCATAGATGATTTTGGCTCCGAAACCCTGGTTTTCGCGGAAGGGATCGGACATGGTGTTCAACTGGTCGATGCCGAATTCGCGCGCGCAGACGAGGTTGGCTTCAGTGAGGACGCGGTAGTCGGAGGCGAATTCGGCGTAGTGGTGGCCGATGTGCTCGGCGGCGTATTGCATCAAGATCGGCAGACGTGGCAGAAAATCGACCGGCTTCCCTTCCAGGGTTCCAAGATAACGTTCCAGGCTGTTCATAAAAATTCGATGGCGGCGGTTCCCAATAAAAAGATTAACGGAATGGAGTGGGGAAAACTCCGTGTCTTTTAGCTAATTTACATATTTATTTGATTGTTAATGCCTATATTCTGTATTTATTTATGAAATGAAACCGGCGCATGAACTGTCCCGAATCGCGCGTTCCCAAACGTCGCTGGTCGCCTTTGTGCGGGGCGAATCGCGTTTCGACTGGAGCTGGCATTATCACCCGGATATCGAATTGACCTGGATTCGTCGCGGTGCGGGCAGGCGGTTGGTGGGGGATCATGCGGCGGCGTACGGCCCCGGTGATTTCGTCCTGGTCGGTTCCAATCTTCCCCACACGTGGGCGTCCGCAGCGAAATCGCCCGTCAACGAGGCGGTCGTCATTCAGTTTTTGCCGCAGATGTTGCCGGAAGCGTTATTGCAGATTCCCGAGTTTGGCCGGGTGTCGGCCCTGCTGGGACGCGCAGGGAGCGGGTTGAAGTTCCGCCCGCAAACTGCCGAAAATTTGTCTGCTGAACTGCTTGCCTTGACGAAAGAGGAGGGGATGACGGCGTGGTTACGGCTGGTGAAAATCCTGAACCGGCTGGCGAGCGAAAA
>DBTH01000328.1:5911-8519 GCA_002306945.1 Methylacidiphilaceae bacterium UBA1321
TACGCTGGCATCGAGCCGCTACCGGCATGAAAAGACCTGCCGGATCAATTCCCGGCTGGAGCGGGTGACGTCTTATATCGAGAGGAATTTCCGGGAGGAGATCACGTTGGCGCAGGCGGCGCGGCTATGCGGCTTGACGCCGGAAGCATTCTCCCGTTTTTTCCGCAGAATGACCGGCCATACGTTTGTTGATTTCCGGAATTACTGCCGGGTGCGGGAGGCATGCCGGCTTTTGAGCGAGACAGATGTTTCCATCACCGAAGCGGCCTACGAATGCGGCTTTGACAATCTCTCCAATTTCAACCGCCGCTTTCGCGAGGCGCGCAAGATGACTCCGAGGGAATATCGCGGCTTTTACCAGCGCCCGAGGCAATCGTCTGTCCGTCCGCGCCATGCCTGATGAAATGTCATTACTGCTGCTATTTCGAGCAAAGCATGAGGGAGCGACGTCTTCTATAATAGCCTAAAACTATAATAAATGCGGTAGAGGCAGCCATCAGATCCGCCACTTTAGGTTCAGGAACGGCGATGCTGATCAGTCCTGTTCCCGAGAACTGTGATCCGAGTTCTTCTGCCGTGAAGGTTCCGATACCCGCTAATACACCGTTAACAAAAAGCTTGTTGACGTAAAGTGTCCCAGTGAAATCCAGATTCACAAGGGATGAAGACCCGTCAAGTGTCAGTATCGCAGTGCTTCCCAGTGCGCTCGCCGATTGCAGGGTGAGTATGGCTCCGTTAGCGACTTCTACATTACCTGTTCCCAAACTCGTAGCGACCAGAGTACCCGCACTCACCAATGTGCCGCCTTGATAGGTATTGGCTCCAGCGAGAGTCAGGATACCGGCACCTGTTTTAGTCAGTCCACCCGCACCGGAGAGAGCGCCACTCAACGTGATATTATACGAAGCGTTGCTGGCGTCCGCGGTTTTGAAGGTGATGTTGCCATTGGTTCCCGTCAAGGCCATGGCCATGGTGGAAGTCCAGTTGGCTGTAGCACCGACCGTGCCTCCCGTGAGACTGATCGTATTGGTCGACGGTGCATTGCTGTACTTCACGATCCCGCCCGAGCCGACATAAAGGGTGCCACCCGATACGTTCAATGCCGCCGTAGTTGTGCCGGCTGTATAGGAAGTGGTGCCGCTGCCAAATTGAACGGTAGGTGCATAGACGACACCTCCGCTGATATTGACGATGCCGCTTTCGTTTGCGGTAGTGGCGCTATAACTGCCAGCAGCGATAATCAAGGCACTTGTGTTTTTGAGAGTCATGGTGCCTCCCGAGACGTTGAGAGTTCCGTAGCCGGCATCGCCGTAGCCAACCACTAAGTCCGTAGAACTGGTGATGGTTCCGTTTTTCAAGTTGAGCACGCCTGTCCCGGCGCGTCCGACTGCGGATACCAGGCTCGTACTCGTCAGATTGATAACGGCACTTGCATCGTTAACGGTGTAGGTCGATGTTCCATTTATGCCCACCAGAATGCGAACCATATTCAGTGTGGCGGCTCCCTGGTTTACAATGCTACTTGTCTGAAAAACTCCGTTAGCTCCACCGTAAGTGCCACTGGCCAGAACGAGCGTTCCGGTTGCGCCCGTGACATTCCAGGTGTTAATCACGCCTCCGCCCTTGAGGGTTAAAGTTGAGCCTGAGTACAGAGAAACGGTTTGCTGCGATGACGCAGTCGAAGTAAATGCGTTATCGATTTCAGCGCTAACACCGCTTGCCACGTAGATGGAAGAACTTATCCCGGTCCCTGTGCTGGTCAATATCAGATTACTTCCGGTCAGAGTGTAGCCGCTTTTGTAGAACATAACCCCGGCCGCAGTCATGCTCGAGGAGAGCGTCACCGTGCCTCCCGTTCCCGTAGAGCCAAAGACGGCGGTGTCGCCGCTTGTCCATGCGGTGTCACCGGTCGTGGCGTACCAATTCGTCCCTGCCGTCGACCAGGTACCTGAGCCGTCGGTGATCCCATTGGCGTAGTTACCGTCGCTATCCCATGTAGATGACGCAGCCTGTAGAGAGCTGCTAAATACTAGCAAGAACATTGTTACCATTGTGGCGGGCAATGCATGGATTCTATTTGTCTTGTTCATAATATGATTTGTCTTTGTTGTTTGCAGGGGGGAGGGAAATTATTAATTGGAACGGGGGGCCGCAGTGCTGTCCCGTATAATGAGCTTGGGAGGGAGCGTCACTCTCTGGTGTGAACTGATTCCGGGTGTCGTCAAAAGCCGCAAAACTTCCGTGGCAATTTCATAGTAAGGCTGAGCAACGGACGTTAAGCGGGGGTGGAAGAAATTTCCCAGGTCGATCCCGTCAAATCCCATGATGGAGACTTCAGACGGAATAGAGACCCCCTGCTCCAGGAGCCATTTCATTGCCCCGAGCGCACCCATGTCCGATGCAGCCAAAATGGCGGTGGGGCGGTTTGCCGTATTCCAGACAGCAGGCATGGCGTTTTTGGCTGAGGTGTAAACGTTTTCCCAATAGTTGGCTTTGCAGTCGTGAATGGCAGGTGAAGCGACGTGAAATTTGGTGCAATATTGCTTGAAGGCGGGCGCTCTATCTCGTATGTCCTCTTCTTCTTGTAAAAAAACAACGCTGTCACGAC
>DBTH01000026.1 GCA_002306945.1 Methylacidiphilaceae bacterium UBA1321
TCGTTGCTGACGTCGGCGGCGAAGGATTCGCCGAGGGCGATTTCTTTTTTGAGGATGGATTCGCCGGGGTTGACGTTGGGGTGCATCGCCAGGGAGACGCCGGAGAGGGCGAGTTGGAAGGCGCGGGCTTCGCGTTCGCGGGCGATGGATTCGTCGAGGCGGATATTGATGATGGAGGCCGCGCCGAGGATGGCGAAGGAGAGGACGGTGAGGGCCCAGAGGGAAAGCAGGAGCGCCGAAGCCTGTCGGGTTTTATGGGAGGAGAGAAAGCGTTTCATGGCTCGGTTTTTTTACCGTTGCGGGGTGGTGCCTCCGCTGCTGTTGCTTCCGTTACCTCCAGAGCCGCCGCCATTGCCTCCGTTGCCGTTGCCACCACCGTTGGTCGTTCGGGAACCCGACGACGAGGAGGTGGTGCTGGCGCTGAATTTGGGAAGGGCGTTGGGTGTGACGGGTGGGAGCCAGAAGACGTAGCGTTCGGGGTCGGTCTCTTCGACGTACTGGATGGTGAGTTCGGCGAGGGTGGGACGGCTGGCGGAATCGGTCCAGTCGTCAAGCCAGGTCATGGTGCGGGGATCGAAGAAGCGCCATTGGACGAGCTTGAGTTTATCGAGGAGGGGGAGCCATTGGGCGGTGTCGCCGGAGGCGCCTTCGTCGGGGATGTAGGAGAGGTAATCGATGGTGGCGGAATTGGTATTGGTGCCGGTGTTGTCGAGGTCGGGCGGGAGGATGCGTTTGATAGAGAGGAGGACGGCCCCGCCGACTTGTGAGGGGGCGCCGAGGATGGCGGAGCTGTGGAGGACTTCGTCGATGCTGCCCCAGGCCAGGACGTCGGTGGCGTTGGCGAAGACGATTTGTTGTTCAGGGTTGCCGGAGGAGTCGGTGACACGACGGCTGATCATTTTGGTGCGGTTGGGCAGGGTGCGAAAGGTGATGCGCAGGAGGTCGATAATGCCCTGTCGTTGTTCGAGCCGTTGTTGTTCGGCTTCGAGCAGGGCGGAGGTTTCGAGGGTTTTCTCGACCATGGTGAGCATGACGCCGGTGAGGAGGGCGAGGATGGCGACGGCGAGCGTTACCTCGAAAAGTGTGAACGCTTTTATCGCGGAACCGACCGCTGGAGTGAGGAATGTGCTACGGTTGGTAGACATAGATCTCCGCGGTGTCGGTTTGTTCCTGGTTGTTTTCGCGCCAGGAGGCTGTGACTTTGACGTCGTAAAGATTGTTGAGGAGGGTCTTTTCGTCGTTTTCGATCTGGAGGAGGGAGACTTCGTGGACGTACTTGACGCCGAGGGCGTCGTCGTTTTCCTTTTGCACGCCGACGGAGAGCGAACTCTGGCGCAGGTCGTCGAGGCGCGTCTGCAATTCTTGCCGGATGGCGGCGTGGCGGCGGTTGGCGTTGACGATTTCGATCGTGCGGTCGAGGCAGATGGCGAGGCTCATGATGCCGACCGAGAAGATGCCGAGGGCGAGGAGGACTTCCAGCAGCATGGAACCACGCTGATCGCCACGTGCGGTCTGAAATCGGGAAGGCGACGGGTTCATGGAAAGTAGTAGTTCTCTTCTTTGACGGCGGCGGTCACGGGATCGAAAATATTTTCGATGTAGGCGGCGCCTTTTTCAATGCGGATGCCGAGGGGTTCGCACAGGCCGGTGGGGGGGAAGACCCAGTCCCGGTCTTCGGGGTTGGACCATTCCTTGTCGAGCCAGCCGCGAATGGTCAGGACGACGCCCTCGGGGATCGCATATTCCATTTGAACGGACTGGAGGTAGGAAGGTTGCGCGGATTGTGTGTCGGCGTCGGAGGAATCGGAGGAGGTCGAATTGGCGAGCGAGGCGGCGGTGCTGGCTGTGGGGGGCGGTTCGTCCGTGGAGGAGGTGGAGGAATCGGTGGCGGTGGGGAGTCCTGCGAGTAGCTTGGGTTCGAGCACGAGGCGGTCGCGGTTGATGTGGATGACGTAGGTGCGCTGTTGGACCAGGGCGAGGTGCTTGGCGGTGCGGGCGAGGTTTTGGATTTCCTGGGCGCAATCGCGAAACCGTTGTTTTTCCATGATGCCGGAGGTGAGCGGAATGGCGGCTCCGGCTATGAGGACGATAATGAAGAGGACGAGGCAGATTTCGAGAAAGGTGTGACCGTCGCGGAAAGGCCCAGCGTTGAACGCGCCGGGCCGTGAGTGGGATTTTTCCTTCAGGGTCAAGATTCGCAGGCTCGCGCTTGTTTGAAAACGGTCATGGGAAAGCGTCCGGTTTTTCAATGGAAGCGGCATGTGCGGGCCATGGTGGAATCACCGGGTTAATTGCCGGTCGTGGTGGAATCTTCCCAGTTGCCGATGTCGTCGGCGGTGCCGTCTTGCCGGTCGGCGCCCATGGACCAGAGATCGAAGCCGGTGGGGTTGTGCTTGCCGGGGTTCATGTATTGGTAGGGCTGGCCCCAAGGGTCGATGAGGCCGTCTTTCTGCATGAGCTGGCTCCAGCGGCGGGGCTTGGGATCGGTGGTGGGCATGGTGACGAGCGCCTGCAGTCCCTGTTCGGTGGTGGGCATGTAGAGATTTTGCATTTCGTAGGCGCGCAACTGGGTGGTGAGGGTCTGGATGTCGCCGCGGACGCGGGTTTCGCGGGCGATGTCGACGTTGCCGACCATGTAGTAGATACCGGCGCTGAGGAGAATGGCGATGATCGAGAGGACGAGCATGATTTCGATCAGGGTGTAACCTTCGCGGCGTGTCGCCCGGGAAAGGCGGTTGGAGTGGATGAGGGAAGAACAGCGGATGTTTTTCATAAATGTTTCAGTGGAGAATCAGGGGGTGATTGCGCCTTGATCACTCTGGACGGAACCGGTCACGCCGGTTGCGGTGGTGGCGGTGTCGTAGTTGAGTTGGATGTTGAAATTCTTCAGAGCGAGGGGAACGGAGGCGGCGGTGGAATCGTTTTCGATCCAGACAAAGCGGAAATGATTTTCTCCGGCTTGCAGGATATTGGAGGGAAGCAGAATGCTGCCTTTGCGCCAACCGGTGTAGACGGGTTGCGCGGGGGAACCGTCCCGGGTGGAGGTGAGGGTGTAGCCGGAACTGTTCAGGTCGGGGGTGTCGAGAGAGAGCTGATTGACGGGAATGTTGTTGATCCAGACGGCGATGTTGCGGTTGAGCGGAACGCCGAGGAGCTGGACTTCGATGCGGCCGTAGCGCGGGGTGGCCTCAAGGGTGGCGATAAAGTCGGTGGCTTCGTCGATGCGGATGGGATTCTGGTGGATGATGGCGGAGACGACGTTGCCGCGAACTTTATCGGCTGGCGTGGCGGCGGGTGCGTCGCCGCTGACGTCGGCGGCCTGGAGGGATTGGTTGCCGATGCGGAAGAGGGAGGGTGTGGCGGCTTTGTCGGCGGTGACAACGGTGGTGGGTGTGACCCAGCTCCATTCGATGCGCGTGACAGCGACAGCGGAGTTGGTGACCTGGACGGTGAGTGTGCCGCCGGAGCCGATGGTGGTCTTGGAAATGAGAAGGGTGCGTTGGTTGGCCATGGCGACGCCTTCGTAGAGATTGTCGCTGAGGGTCTCGGCTTTCTTGCCGTCACCTTGCCAGAAAACGCGCAGGGCGCCGCCTTCGGTTTCGGTAAAGTAGAAAGTGACGGCCAGATCGGCGGTTGTATCGGGCGGGGTGAGCGTAAAGTCGAGAGTGGAGAAATCGAGTTCAGCGGACTGTTCGTTGTTTTTGATCTGGAGCCAGGCAGGAAGGTCGGCGGTGTTGGGGATATTCAGGACAAAGGTATTGCCTGCCGTTGCCACGAGAGTGGAAAGCCCCAGAAGCACTAACCCCAATAATGTCCGCGAGAAAGACATCGACATTTTCCTTCTAGCCGAAAACGGGCGCTGAGTAAAGGCGGTTACAAGGGGATTCATATTCTGTTGCTTGAAATTTACATTCGTCCGCGCAGTCCTGAAATGGCCTGGAAGATGCCGCTCATCATCGAGAAGGCGACCGCGCCCACAACGATGGCGACCATGATGATGACCAGCGGTTGAACCAGTGAGGTGAGGAGTTGAATGCGCTTGGTCAGGTCTTTGTCGTAGCGCTGGCCGATTTTTTCGAGCGCGGCAGGGAGGTCGCCAGTTTGCTCGCCGACGCCGACCATGTCGATGAGGACGGGTGGGAAGACTTCCGTGCGGGTGAGGGAACGGGAGAGGGAAACGCCTTCGCCGACGGCTTCGGTGACGGTGTTGAGTTTGTCGTGCATGTAGACGTTGGCGGTGGCGGCGTTGACGAGCTGGAGGGCGTTGAGCAAGGGGATGCCGTTGGTGGTGAGGGTGGCGAGAGTTTGGGCGAACTGGGCGTAGAAGCGGGCGCTGAGGATGGGGCCGACCAGCGGCATGTGCAGCCGGAAGCGATCCCACCATTGGCGACCGGCGGGCTGGGAAACGATGGCGCGAAACAGGGCGAAGAGGCCGAAAATCACCAGGAGAATGAGCCACCAGAAATGGATGAGAAAATCGCTGGTGCCGATGAGGATGCGTGTGGCTATCGGGAGCCCCTTGCCGGTCTTGGTGAAGAGAACGGTCAGTTGGGGCACGAGATAGGTCATAAAGATGAGGATCAGTCCGAGGCCCGCGGCAAAGATGACGGAGGGGTAGACGAGAGCGGCGGTGACGCGTTCCTGCAATTCCTTGATGAGTTGGAGATAGGAGAGCTGGCGTTTGAGGATTTGGGGTAGGGCGCCGCTGAGTTCGCCGGCGGAGACGAGGTTGCAGTAGAGTTCGCCAAAGGTCGGGCTGGCGCGGCGCAGGGCGATGGAGAAGGTGGCGCCTTCGCGGACTTGCTGGCGCAGCGCGGCGGAGACAATTTTCAAGGCGGAGGCCTCGGAGCGTTGTTCCATGACCTTGAGGGCTTGTTCGAGCTGGAGTCCGGCTTCGAGCAGGTCGGTGATTTCTTCGGTGAAGGCGATGACCTGGCTGTGGCTGAGTTTGACCGAAGTGCCATTCCATTTTTCCGCGTCGGAAGATGAGGGGTTTCCACCGCCCTTGGCTCGGGCGGCGGGGGCGTCTGTCTTCATGGTCAGGGCGAGCGGCTGGAGATTTTGCAGGTCGAGCTTGCGGTAGGCTTCGGTACGGCTGGCGGCCTCGATTTCGCCTTTGACGCG
>DBTH01000280.1:0-16000 GCA_002306945.1 Methylacidiphilaceae bacterium UBA1321
GTTTTGAATAGTTACGGCTTAGGGAACTATGACGACACTCCTAATAAAAAGAGTATAAATACTATCGATGTGTACGATCCCAAAAATATTCCCAACCAAATAGGATGGGGTGGAACGGTTAGGGGCGGTGCCAGAGTTTCCAGTGGCCCGTCTCATTAAAAAGGGTGCTAATTCATGAGAATTTTTTTTCTGAACGGTCTGATTTTATGTTTTGCAATATGGTTTAGCGCCACTGCTTTTGCGGGTTCCTCGTATCCACTCCAGTTTTCGTCGCCGGATAAGAAATATACATTGAGATTAGAAGCTGCGACTCAACCTCAACCGGGTGAATACGGAATCGTATTATATCAGGGGAAAAAGGTTATTTCTGAATTTAATTACATTCTCGAAGATCACATCGTCGATATTTTGTGGAATTCGTCCGATTCGTATTTTGCAATAAACAACCGGCATGCCATCGGGGGCGATTTTATCTGGATATTTTCTTTGCCAACAGGCGTAGCGGTGAAGAGGCCCGACGATTTGACGGTAGGCCGAACGCTCATCAAAGTTCACAATAAATATCCCCAATATTCTGATGGCAACCTGAGAGGTCACTATACCTTTGCCTGCGAGTGGCGCTCTGATACAGAACTTCTTGTCTGCACGATCCTGATATTCGATAACGACCACGAAGCCATCATAGTTGTATATGATACGTACACAATGGGCGCAGATGGCGGCTATTTAGTTAAAACCCAATCGATAGACCGAATCCGTTCCGGCGAATTTGATCGTTTGCCCAAGGAACTTTCAAAAATCTGGACGGGTTGGAATAGCACCTGGTGGAAAATTCCGGGGAAAGAACCTGCCGGTAGATAAACCCGAGACACACATCCAAATCTCATCGGGTTTTGCTCGGAGATCAAGTCAGTTTTGCATTCCCTGACGAAATAAACGGATCAGGGATAAGCTCTTAATAATTTGCAGACCGGAAGGCGGTTTCTTCGAAAAATTAAACATTTTCCAAGGATTTGGTGAACGGTAACGTCTTTATCGGGTGAAATCACATGAGGGCAAATGACGCAGATGTGCCCGAGGCACAATGGATCAGGGAGGCGCAACAGGGCGATCCCGTGTCATTTGGTCACTTGTTCGACCGGTACTATACCATGATTCACTCTTTCGCTTATCGTGTCTGCCTCTCGGAATCGGACGCGGATGATCTCGCGCAGGAAGCCTTTATTCGCGCCGCGCGCGGACTCTCCGGCTATCAGGGCAGCGCCAGCTTCAAGAATTGGCTTTATCGCATCGCTCACAACGTGATTGTCGACTGGCAACGGCGCACCTTGCGACAAAGAACCGGCAACGAAGCCTTCACCGGCGAACTCGACCGGCGCTCGCAGGAACGACCGGCGGATTATCACGATGTGCACACGGCGTTGCAGCAGCTACCGGCCGATTTGCGGGAGGCCGTGGCGTTGGTTTTCTTCGAGGAAATGAATCATCGACAGGCCGCCGATATATTGGCGTGTGCGGAACCCACGATCTCGTGGCGCATCTTCCGGGCAAAACGATTGCTTAAAAAGCAGCTGCAAAAAACTCAACCGGAGGCGAAAGTTTATGGACGATAAAGAACTGCGTGATCAATTGCGCAAGCTATCCATTCCGGAACCATCCGATACCGCTCGCGAACGCGCCAGGCATCGCGCCTTGCTGGCCTTTCAAAATGGAGGAGCCGAAAACAAGGCGAGTGATCGCCCGTGGATTCGGACGCTAGCTTGGTGCAGTGGAACGACCGCCGTCACGCTGCTGGCCGCGATTTTGTTTTTGCGATCCACTCCGAAAGTGGAGATCGACTCTTTGGCCAAAGACCGTGAAACACTGAAACAGACAGAGGTTCTTTTCCCAGGCCAACTCAATGCTCTGATTGAGCGTGACGGGAAGATTCGGATTGAGCTGGCGGATCGGCCATCGTCTCCCAATGACCAGCCGATTCTCATCCAGTTCAAGCAGAATGGGCGCAGCTTCCGCGTTTTGAGCTACAGCGGGCGACGCGTCTGCGTGGAAGTCAATGGCAAGAGCGTTTGCTTTGAAGCGCTCGTGACGGGAGATAGTACCGTCATTCTTTCCGGCGACAATTTCGTCTGGAATTCACAAAACCCGACGGCGCTGTCCGGCTACCGGGTGGAGGCGCGTGTACTCGCGTCAACGTTATGACACATCTTACCGCTTTCACTGTTACGGTTTTGTTGGCCATGTTGTTTCAGGTGCAGGCTGGTGATCTGCCTGCGGCGGGAATGCTGGGCGTATTCAAACTGCAGGGAGAAAAACAGCCACAACCCGAGTACGCTATTGTGAGCGGTCAATTGGCGATATTCGAAGTCCCCGTCGATGCGCCGCTCGGTTCCGTTATCTCTTTTCGGCCCGAATTTTTCCAATTATCGAGCGACTTGGGCGCACCCCTGCCGTTGCCGATGGATTACAAAACGCCCATTCTCACTTTCACGAACACCACCCACATTGTGGCGCCATTTTCTTTTAGCGAGGAGGTGAAACGACCCACGATGTTTCTCTTCCGCCTCAGCACGGAGGATGATAAAGACCCCAAACATTCCCGTGTGCTTCAAACAAGCAGTGTTCGGATTCTTGTTTATCCAAAAGAAAAGACCGGCGAAATTGCCAAGGCTCTCGCGCAAAAACAAAAAGAATCCGGCCTGACCCTGACTGTCTTTGGCGAGAGCCCCGCTCTTCGCTCGTTTCTCACCAGCCGCAACGTTGACTTCCGTGACGCCGGAACCGAATGGCCCGCCGACATGAAAGCTGATTCGCTTTATATCGCACAATTGACGACAAAGAAATTCGCCGAGCATGTACGTCAGCCTTTCCATAGCCGGGTCATTGTTTTCCTCGCCGATTCCGAGGTGTTGCCGGGAATTTATCGTACCGAAACGCCCGCTGGAATCGTGACAAAGGTGTCGCTCCCATTCGTCGACAAACTCGAAACCGATCCGCGCGCTCGGCAACAACTGCTCGAACTCCTTTATCAGAATCTAACCCGTCCCACGGAGAATCCATGAAAAAAACAGCCCTCACTCTTCTACTCCTACTCGGTCTTGTCGCACCGCTGCTTGCCGAAGATTCCCTTCTGCCCCTAACCGTCGCAGTTCTGGACTTTCAGACTTCGGGCGAAAAGCTCGATAAAAAAGGCTCTGAAGTCGCCTTGCTTCTGGGCACACATCTTTCCACCGCGCCGAACGTTCTCCTCGTCGAACGGCAGGAGATCGAAAAAATCCTCAGTGAACAGGAAATCGGACTCGGTGGCGCGGTTACCCCGGAGAGCGCCGCCAAGGTCGGAGCTTTGACCGGAGCCAAAGTGCTCATCACGGGCCGACTCTTCGAATCAGGCAATCAACTCTACCTCGTCGCGAAAATCATGAGCACGGAAACCGGTCGCGTGTACGGCGAGATGACCACACTCCCCAATGTCGCGGGCATGGACAAGGCGGCCACGGAATTGTCCGGGAAAATCGATGGAGTGATTGCGAAACATGCCGACGCGCTTGTCGCGAAATCCGAAGACCCGGCCAAGCGCATCGAACGCCTCAAGAAAATCGTCTCGGGCAAGAAAATTCCCACCGTGATGGTGCAAGTCACCGAACGGCACCTGAGCCACGCTGTCATCGATCCCGCCGTGCAGACGGAAATCGAACTGACGCTGCAACAACTCGGATTCGAGGTTATCACGGAGAAGGACGCCACCAAGAAGGCCGAGGTTATCATCTCCGGCGAAGCCTTCAGCGAATTGGGAATGCGCCGAGGCAATCTCGTCTCCTGCCGTTCGCGGATCGAAATTCACCTCACCCAGGCCGACAATGGAAAATTGCTTCTGTCCGATCGTCAGACCGATGTCGCCGTCGATCTCGCGGAAAATATCGCAGCGAAGAAAGCCCTTGAAAATGGCGCGCGGAAATTGATCGACCGGTTCATCTCCAAACTGGTCGTGCAGAAATAGACGATACAGCGCAGGCTCTTTTGAAGTCACTATAAGAGCCTGAAAGCTATCGATTAATTTCCTCGCCATCAGATTTAACACCCAGAAAATATTCATCACCGATCAGGGCTTCTGCCTCTTCGCTCGTTATGCGGACTTCTGGTTCATTCCCTTCAGTGATATTGATGTTTGCTTGAAACAGGTTGATCTAAAATGAGCGTCCACAGCATCAGAAAATGTCCGAAAATAGTCGGCGTTTTTCTTGTCTTTGCCCTTGTTGCCGTCTTGCCCCAGACAACAAACTCTGCGGAAAAATCGTTACGGCTGGGCATCTATTCGCCGCGTTGTCCTGAGCTGGGAATCGCCCTGACTGCCGCATTCAGCGCCAAACCGGGAATCGAACTCGTCGAGCGCGAGGAACTCAGCCGATTGGTGAACGAGCAAAAGCTCGCTGGAATTTCCAGTTCCGGTGTGTACCCGGGAGCTGACAAGCTGCTCGGCGCGCAGTATCTGATCTGGATTGAACCGCGCGAAATAAAGGCGGCTCTTAACACGGAGAAATCGAGCACACTGTCCGTGACGATTCCCTCCGCACGTTTGATCGATTGCAAAACCGGCGGCCTTTTTTCCTGGGTCGAAGTACCGCAATCGCTCGATACCGCGCAAGCGGTTGAATGGCTCTCCAAAAACGTGACCTTCCAGATGGAGAAAGCGAAGAACTCCGCCACGCAGAAAATATCATTACTCGGCCTGCGTAGCGAGTCGGTAACGAGTGAGACACAATTAATCGAGCGGGAGTTGAATGTCGCGTTGAGTATGAATCTTCAAAGCGATACGCGATCACTGGTGCTGGAGCGTTGGCGATTGAACGACTTGATCTTTGAAAAAGAATTAAATAGCCAGATAAACTCTCCGTTCTGGACTGCATCGATTCTGGTGGATGGATCTATCGCTACGTCGGGCAAAGAACTGATTGTACGTGTTCGCATACGTAGAGCAGGAGAGGAGATAGGTCGAGTCGTTGAATGCCGGGGCGCAAGACAGGAAATATCGACGTTGATTGCGGACATCACGAAAGCGATCCTGGGCGAGAACAAACCGGATTCACCCGCCATCTGGAATGCAGAGCACGAAGCCGTCTTTTACCAAAAGGAAGGCGTCTGGCTTATGGATCATCGTTTGCCCCGCCAGGCAGCCCAGGCAATGGAATCTGCCTGCGCTCTCGGCTCTTTGCAGCGAGAACGCGAAATGCTCCGGATCAAAGCCTATGCGATGTGCGCTTTTCCCGATGAGTTTGAACCCAAGACAGGTGGAGATGGGTACGACGGGAGGGAACTGAGGGAAAAGGACATTCCTGAATCGATTTCATATGCCATCCAGATGTCGCAATTGATGGTCGATTACTTGACTCACTTCAGAAACCGCGATGACTTTGATCGAACCGGCCCTTCTTATCAAGATCCAGGGGTATTGGGGCGTAGGTGCCTCGTCACACTATTTCATGTACTGCGTGCGGCGCACCAGCAGGGATTCAAGATAAAAGCGTCGGCGCAGTTGCGCGATCTGCGACAGTCCACTCGTGAGATTATTGAGCAGATTGAGGTGGCACACTTGCATTATGTTAGGGTTGAATTCTATATACTCCTGACTCAATACGCCGCTTACTGGAACGAGGAGCCTGCAGGAGCTATTCAGTTTTATAAAAAGGTACTGACATCAAATTTCGATTCGGTCCTTATGCGCTCTGTCAACTGGCCCGAATATTTACGACAGAATTTATCTGTTGCCGATCAGTTTCATCCGCCTTTGTTGCAAGGCTCGCTGCCTGAAAACAAATTTCCGTTGCCATTCCTTGGAACCTGCAGGGTCATTGATTGGACTTCGACCGAGGATGACGTTACCCCGAAAAGGCAATGGACCGAATATGTGAAAGGATTGCTCGCTTCCGACAATCCACTAGAGAGGGCCGATGGTTGGCTGTTTTCATGGGGAGCGCTATCAAGACAAGAAGATCGAGCCGCCGCAATTTCTGGTATTGTCTCCTTCATGATCGCTGAGAAGGCTGCTTTTACAGGCTCCTATGGCGGTAGCATTTCATGGGACATGGTCGAGCCGATTCGATTGATGGCGTCGAACCGAACGCTGACGAAAGAGTATGCGCAGACTGTAGATCTGTGCGAAGAGCTTTTGGAACAGTCCGGGCCGCTTCCACAAACTGCGATCTATCTGTTCTCCTGGATGATTGCAACCGAGGAGGGAAAAGATAATGCAACAGAAGAATCCTCCCATCGCATACTGGAGGGGCTCAATGCGCGAGAGAAATTGATTCCTTCCACGGAAAAAATGTACCGCCTCATGCTGGAGGGATTCCGGGATAACTTGTTAACCCGCTTTCCTAATTTATTGCCACAGCGTACAGAAAACATGCTCAGCGTAAAACGGGTTTGGACGCGAACACGATTCAGTCCTGATTTGAAAAATGCTTATTTTTTTGAATTGCCGCTTTGGTCGGAGGGAAAAATGTGGGTGATCCAGGGTGGGTTGAAAGCAATCGACCTGGACACATTCAAAATGGCTCCTGCTCAGCCATCATCGATCCGTGAACGTATCGGGCAAGGCTATCGAGCGCGGCTCGTACTGAGTTCGAAGAAAGCCTATATACCCACCGCAAACGGGGTTGCGGAATTTAATCGCGAGTTGGGAGCGTGGCGGGATCTGAAACTGCCGTTGAGTTCGTATGCGGTCTGAAAAGCGAATGGAATGATTTTCGCCCCGTTCAGTCATACCTTGAAGACTCCAGATGATATTCCAGATCAAGGGACGGGGCTTTATCAGATCTATCCTGAGGCTGGCGCGGCAAATTTAGTTTTCAGCACACATCGCCGTCCTGTCCAACATCCGCTGGATTCTATAGAACCTCAACGTCCTTTCTGTCTTTTTTCATCGACAGAAGGAGGACCCATCATTGGCTTTCAAAGCACTAAAGCTGAAACTTCCTACTACAATATAGAGACGGGTGAGAAGTGGGGAAAATTCCCTTCTCTCAGGGCGACAAAGGCGAACCCTACAGCGGAAGGTGTTATTCTCTGGCAGGAAGAAGAAAAAATTCTCAGCGGTGTGGGATACATCAATCTCGAGGGACGCTATGAGTTGCTGCTTTGGAATTCCAATCTTAAAAAAGAGCAAAAGAATGAGCCTGTATGGAAAATGCCGCAGGAGTTTACGGAGAAACCGTATCACTATGACCGCGGCTTGTGCACCTCAATGTCAGGAGGTGATTTGTATATTCTAAGCTTCACTTCATACAATTCACTCCAGGCCCCGGCGGGTCTTACACTTTACTATTTTAAACGAGGGCAGGCTGAGGCGGTGCGTATTCCTATCAAGATCGAGATGCCGGATGAAGACCGTAAAATTCTGGAGGCAACTCCGTATTATCTCATCAATCGGACACTGAGCCCGAAGCCCCAGGACGGAGACTTCCTCGCGACGCCCAAAGGCGTCGTCATTCTGGCTAATGACGGCTTCTGGTTTATCCCAAGCGAGGACATTTCCTCCTATATCAACGCTCTGTCCAAACGGTGACATCACGGAACGGAATTTTCAATCGACGTTTGGGATGATTCTGGCGCTGGTGAGTTCATGGCCACCAATCTTTGCGCAAGAAACGACTTCCAACAAAATCACTATTGGAATCTACTCACCCAAATGTCCCGACCTCGGGGCGATGGTGACAACGGTTTTGAATCGATTGCAAGACTGGCAGTTTGTTTTCGTGGATGGCAGTGCCGCAATCTGTCGATACCGATCAAGAGGCAAATTGGCTGCCGGATCGGATCACGAGTGTGATCAATAAAGCGCACAGCGACGCAACGCAAAAAAATTCGTTGTTTAGCCTGCCGTCACGCTGCCCATTGGGGCTTGCACTTATTTATTTACCCTGTAAGCCGATTAGTAACGCATTATGGCCGACATCGTCCTGCCCCGCAGGGGACCTCTTGCTTATCTTGAAGAAGAAGTGCTGGCGCTCTTGAGCGGCTACGGCGTCAGCCACCTTTTTGCCAAGGACTCGGTCATTATCCGGCAGGACGAACGGCAGATTAATCTCTACATCGTCATCTCGGGGCGGCTCGAAGTTTTCGCCCCGGCGGAGGGTCGCGACATCCCGCTGGCTCAACTCGAACCCGGCGACTGCATTGGCGAGGTGGCCATCTTTGAACCCGGCGACGCCAGTGCCAGCGTTCGCGCGCTGGAGGATTCCCGGCTCTGGTATCTCGACGCGGGCAATCTCCAGTCTTTTCTCGCTCAATATCCCCACGCCGGTTGCGGTCTTCTCCTGGGCATCAACGCGATCCTGAGTCAGCGTCTGCAACAGGCCAATAAACAAATCAAATCCAGCCAGATCGTTCCCGGCTTTCTCAGCGTTCGCGCGCGCCGGGCTGCGGCTTCGACCACCCCATGAGCGATCTTCCCGGACAAGTCAATCCCACCGACGGCTGGCAGGAGTTACCTCCGGGACTGCCTCCGACTGGCATTCTGGCCGGGATGAGTGGCGAGTCGTTGCTCAACCTGGCCGAGTACGGCGACTACTTCACCGTTCGCGCCGGAGAGGAAGTCATCACCGAAGGGCGGCCACAGGATCGGCTCTACATTCTGGTCACGGGAAGTCTGGAAATCCTGGCCAGTGTCAGCGGCAGCCAAATCAAACTGGCCGATGTCGAATCGGGCGAATGCATCGGAGAACTCTCCGTTCTCGAACCCGGCCCGGCCAGCGCCACCGTGCTCGCCACCGCGGACTCGGTGCTTTGGTCGATGGACGGGGACGCCCTGCACAATTATATTTCCGAACATCCCGGCGGCGGCGGTGTTTTCCTCATGGGCATGGCGCAAATCCTTAGCGTCCGTCTCCACGAAGCCAACCGCCGCATTGCCGAAAGCAACGTCGCTCCGGCCTACGTTCCCGCGCGCACGGAAGAGGTCATCACGGCTCCTACGCCCTCGCAACTCGGTTTTTTTGAGAAGATCAAAAAGAGTCTCTCCGGAGAGAGCAAAGTCGAGATCTCCACCAGGATCAAACTGTAGATCCGGTCTCGCCGTCAGCGTGCAGCGGGAACTGCGTCAGGTTGCGCTTTTTTCACTCGATCCCATTCCTTCTGGAACTCGGGATTGGCAAGAAATTGCGTTCCGAGAAATTCGCCGAATATCTTTCCCGCGGCAACATCCTTCGGATAATGCATTCCCAGGATGATGCGGTAGCGTCCTTTTTTCGCGGCCAGATCGAAGAGCGCCTGACGTTGTTGCGGATAAAGATCGGCGAGGAGCGTGGCCCACACATATGCGCGGGTCGAATGTCCGCTCGGGTAGGAAAATTCCCCGTGCTCATGCTCGGAGTATGCGGCTGATGCCGGACGCTGACGCTTGAAGACATTTTTCGCGTAGCTCATGGCCTGCCTGGTGTCGGCGTTGACGCCTTTGAAAATCTCCGCGAGTTTCGGCAATTTCTCCGCGTTAAAATCCGGCCCGAGTACGGCGGAGAAATCCCACACGCTGTCCTTCGCGGCGGCCTTGGCGGCTACGAGTTCCTCTGGAGCTATTTTTCCCGCGCGAATCCGGTCGCCTTCCGCAGCATCAGCCTTTTCCGCGTCGGAACCCGGTGCCGGAGGCGTCGGCAGGATCGCATCGATCTGGCTGTAGGATTGACTGTTGATCCAGAGCGAAGGAGCCGAGTCCTTCGAGTAGACCGGAGCCAGGCTGAGAACCAGAAGCGCGCTATAAAGCAGCAGATGACGGAATTTCATGGATGTAAGCGGTACACTCACTCACCGAGGTTCGCAAGGAAAAGCCGGTGCAGTGCCTGCGGTTGCAGGATTTCGATTCGCTTGCCGCGCACGGCGATCAACTTTGCGTCGCGCAGACTGGCCAGCGTTCGGGAAAGTGTTTCGTTGCGGGTGCTCAACTCCGCCGCGAGCATGGTCTTGGTCATGCCGATTTCGACGGAGACCGGTTTGGCGCCGGGCGATTTGGGACAACGTTTCAGGAGCCAGTTGATGAGGCGCGTCTCGACGTCCTTGAGTCGCAGATCGTCGAGCGAGGCGACCAGCACGCGCAAGTGTTGGCTCATGGAACCGAGCATGCGTAAGGCAAACTCGGGCCGCTTGCGGATCAGGGCGAGCATTTCCTGTTTCGGCACGAGGATGACCTGGCTGGCCTGTTCGGCGCGCGCATCGGCGGGGTAACCGGTGTCACTGGCCAGCGCGACTTCCGCGAATGATTCGCCTGCGCGGAATAAATGAATGACCTGTTCGCGGCCGCCCGCGCCGATGCGGTAAATATTGATCGTGCCGGTCTGGACGACGTAGAAGCCGAGGGTCTTCTCGCCCGCGCGAAACAGGATCTGGCCTTTGCGCAAAGGCACGGTGCGGGAGAAAAGCGCGATCGCTTCCAGGTCGCTCATCGGCAGGCCCGCAAAGAGAGCGCACGAACGTAACGAATTCGCCAACCCTGTTATCTGCAAAGCGGCATGGTGATCCGGCATGCGGACATATTGCCCGCACGGGCCGGTTCAATGCGAGCCGCAATTGCCGGGGCCTTTGGGAAGGAGGCTCTCGTCGATTTCGCCGAGTTTGGCGATCTTGATCTGAAACACCAGCGGACCGCGTTCGAGATATTCCCACGAGTAGGCTTTACCGGCGATGAACTCGAATTGGTACTGGAGCGGCATCGGGTCGTGATCGTTCTTCAGGACAAAGTAATCACCCACGGGGAGACGGCTCCAGCGCAGGAAGATTTTCTCGTGCTTCTCGGAACAGGGGATGTCGCGCACGTCGTAGATTTTTTCAGAGGAGATTTTGTCAATTTTGTTACTCATGATGTGGGGCTTTCTGTTGGTGGGTTTGATGGACTGACCGCCTGCTACGCGGCGGCTGGCGGAGTTTGAGTTGAAACCAGTGTCAGCAGCATGGAGAATTGGGAAGTCGCGCGCACGGCGTGGGGCAGACCCGGCGGCATGTAGAGAACGTCGCCCGACTTGAGCGTGCGCGGTTCGCTCTTGAGGGAGAATTCGCACTGGCCGCTGATGATTTGTATGAGCGCGTGGTGAGGGGAGGTGTGCTCGGTCAATTCCTGGCCCTCGGCGAAACCGAAAAGAACCTGTCGCGTGCCGTTGGCGCGGAAGAGGGTGCGGCTGACGATGCCATTGAGGACAAACTGCGCTTCCTGTTCCAGGGAGATGACTTTGGTCTCGTTCGAAAAGAGTGGTTGTTCGGGCATGAATCCACTATCGCCCAATTACGGGAAACATTCTTTGACGCAGGTCAAGGAATTCAGGAATTCTCCGGGCTGTGCCTGTCCGTTATTTGCGCGGAGTCGTGTTGTCGGCAATGCGGAAGATCGCCTCGGCCAGGTCGGCGGAGAGTACGAGACCGAGGTAAAGGAGGTGAATCAACAGCGGTAGAAAACCGACGAGAATGACAGCGACGAGAGGGGTTGTTGTTGCGAGATGTTCGAGCGCCAGGGGAATGTTGATGTCGCTAAATTCCGTGGGTTGTTTCACGCTATTGAGCAGGGTGACGCCATCAACTGGAATGCAGAGGCAGGCCAGTGCTGATCCGAGACCGAAGAGGACTGGATTGAGGGCAAGCAGGGTGCGAGCGAAAAGCTTAAAAAGAGAGATGGCATATTCTCCCGTGTGAATGGAAGTGTCACGGGTAGATTCAGTGTAGAGTATTTCCGAAGGATGCGCGAGAAACCATGATGCAGCCAGGAGCCCCGCCATGGCATAAGCGGCCGTCAGGATGATGAAAAAGCCGCCGCTAAATTCCATTGTCATTTGCGCGCATCCATAGAGTAATCTGACCATACCGCCGGTGATGGCAGTAATTAGCAGGAGGATGGCCAGCGTCCGGGGAACTACCTGGGAACCCAGGAGGATTCGGTTGCTCTGTAGCAGAGCGAGATTGGCTGATGAAAAACGGATGCCGATGTAATGGGCGGTGATTCCGACGGCTACTACTACGAGTCCTGTGAGGCCGGCGCGAAATTGATTCGTTCTTGCCGCGAGAATGAGACTGAAAAAACTGGCCATGAGCGCAGATACCAGGATTGCATAACCGCCGATGAGATTGAGGAATTTAGCGGTAGACTGATAGGTCCGTGTCGTTTCCTCTCCGGGAGCGGCAGGGAGGTTGAATGCCCGTTCGGCAATGCGGTCGATGCAGGCGGTGATCGGAGTTTTCGCCTCGCCGTGTTCGACAAGAGCGGTTTTCTCCGGTTTGGGCCCTTGAATTAGCGGGTAAAAAGGACTCTTCCTCAGTTCGGTCCATTCCTTGTCACCTTCCTGAATGACCAGTGCGCGGGCGCTGATTTTGCCCGAAAGATAAAGTGCCTTCAGTTCTTCCAGCGTGTAGCCGGACGGCGTTGCCCTGCCACAATCGACGTAGATTTTTTTGTCCATGTCTTTCCTTCCCCAAAATTAAAAGCCACGGCGAACCTACTAAACCGGCTTACGTGGTGCAATCTCTAACAGTCGGCTAATCCAGAACCAATCGCCCTGCTATCGCGGGAACTGGATGTCCGGTTGATATTGCCGGAGTGGTTGCTTGGGAATTGGTACGGTATTTCGACTGCCGTTAACGTTCAAACTGATCCTTCGATTTCGCTACGCTGCACTCAGGATGACGAGAAGAGAGAGTCTTTTTACGAACAACTGAGTCCAGCATCACGCGGGTCATCCTGAGCAGAGCGTAGCGACGTCGAAGGATCGGTTTGAAAGCTTATGAATGTGACAGTGCTAAAATTCGTTTCTATGTGTGCGTTGTACTTTAAAATTCTAACCGAGAATGACGACGACATCGTTGTGCGTTTCGAGCAGCGAATCGGGAAGGAGATTGCCGGGGAGGGCCTTTCCATTGAGGGTGAGCGAGGCAACTCCGGATTCGACGCCGTGTGGATTTTCGATGCGGATATTCACGTCCTTGCCGCGGAACCGGCGGTAGACTTCGACTTGCTTCCACGTTTTCGGAAAACAGGGATTGAGGCGCAGTCCGTCGTAATCGGGTTGGATGCCGAGGATGGCGTGGGTGGCCGCGTAGTAGCTCCACGAGGCGGTGCCGGAAAGCCACGGGACGCGGGAGTTGCCGAACTTGGGGCCGGGCGCGCTGAAGGTGGATTGGCAGTGGACGTAGGGTTCGATCTGGCGGATTTCGGCGCGGGTGTTGTAGGCCGAAGGCATGTAGGCGCGGTAGTAGTTGTAGGCTTGTTCACCGCGACCGAGGAGGGTTTCGGCGATGACGAGCCAGCCTTGCGTGTGGCAGAAGATCGCGCCGTTTTCCTTCATGCCGGGATTGAAGAGAACCGCGACGGCGACATGCACGGGGGTTTTTTCAAAGAACGGCGCGCAGAGTTTGACGCCGTATTCGGTGGCGAGGAGTTTGTGGACGGAATCGAGTGCCGTGCGGGCTTGTCCGGGGGTGGCGGCTCCGCTGATAACCGACCAGGGTTGCGGTTCGAGAAAGATTTTGCCTTCGCGGTTGTCGTTGCTGCCGACCTTGGTCTTGCCGTCTTCGCAATAGCCGCGCACCCACCATTGACCGTCCCAGGCGTGTTTTTGAATGGCGGTGTTGAGAGTGGCGAGTTGTCCTTCCGCCCAGGCGGCTTCGTCGGCGCGCTGGAGGACGTGGGCGATCTCGGCGTAGGTCTTGAGGCCGTAATAGAGTTGGAACGTGACGAAGACGCTTTCGCCGTGGTAGCCGAGGCCGATGCAATCGTTCCAGTCTGCGGCCAGCGTGCAGGGCAGTCCGTGTTTGCCGCTGCGGGTGATATTGAATTCGAGTGCTCGGCGGAGATGGTCGAGGATGGTGCCTTCGCTCTTGTCCGCATAGGGCAGGACTTTGTCGTAGAAGGCGAGGTTGCCGGTTTCCTTGACGTAGGCGGGGACGGTGTTGAAGAGCCAGAGGCAATCGTCGGAGCGGTATTCCTTATCGGGGAGGACTTCCTGTTTGCCGGGTTGGTGGGAGAAGGGTTTCACGAGGGGCATCGCGCCGCCGTGGGAGAATTGGCCGGTGAGCATCAGTTCGAGCCGCTCGCGGGCCACTTCGGGAATCGACGGGAGCACACCTAGAATGTCTTGAACGGTGTCGCGGAAACCGAGGCCGTCGCGTTCGCCGTTGTAGATGAGACTGGCGGCGCGTGACCAGGCATAGGTGATCTGGCAGTTGTAGGCGTTCCAGACGTTGACCATGCTGTCGAATTCGGCGTCGGGCGTGCGGGCGATGAGTGAGCCGAGGCGCAGGTGCCAATAGCTTTTGACCTCGTCGAGCGCACTGCGAACTTGCGCAGCGGTGCCGAGTTCGGCGACGGCCTGGCGTCCGGCGGTTTCGGCACGGCCGATGCCGAGGAGAATGTGGAGTTCCTTTTCTTCGCCGGGAGCGAGTTCGATGTCGCTCTGGACGGAACCGCAGGCGTTGTCGCCATAGGCATTGGAATTGGAACAGGTGCCGTTCTTTACCGCATCGGGCTTGCTGTAATCGCCGTAGGCTCCGAGGAATTTGTCCCGGTCGGTGTCGTAGGCGGTCAAGGGAGAGCCGACCAGCGCAAAAAAATTGTCGCGGCGCAGGCCGTTGTCGTGGACGATCTCGGTATTCTCCGGCATGTGGACGAGATCGGCGATGTCGAGGATGCCGTCGACCGATTTGCCCTGAACGAGAAACAGGGTGTATTGCAGATTCACGAGATCCTGCGAGGTGTGCCAGTTGTTGGCGAATTCGCAGTAGGTGAAGACGGAAAGTTTGCGCGGGCGGGAGGAAGTGTTTTTGATCTTGAGCGCCCAGCACTCGTAGGTCTTGCCGAGCGGAACGAAATAGGTTGCCTCGGAGTGAATGCCGGAATAATCGGAAGAGATGACGCTGTAGCCGGTGCCATGGCGGCAAACGCTTTTGTATTGGGAAAGATCCTTGCCGACCGGTTGCCACGAGGCCGACCAGTAATCGCCCGAGTCGCGGTCGCGCAGGTAGAAATAACGGCCCGGCTGATCCATTGGAATCGCGTTGAAACGCAGGCGCATGAAACGGCCTTGCGCGCCCGATTTATAGAAGCTGTAGCCGCCCGCGTTGTTGGTGATGATTGCGCCGTAAACGGTGGAACCGAGATAGTTGCTCCACGACTTGGGTGTGTCGGGGCGGTCGATGATGTATTCCTTGTTCGCGTCGTCGAAATGGCCGTATTGCATGGGGTGGGAAGGGTTGGGGTTGTGGGCGAGAGGTGGGTGAGCCGTGCGGACGGTTGTGTGAACCGATCCGAAATCGGAGCGTCAGAATATCATCTGTAATGACCGCGGCTAGGGACTTTCCTGATCGCAAAAATGCTTTTTTCTGACAGCCGCGCGGTTCTGTGACTTTTTCAGCGGTTCAACCACCAGATCAAGGCATTGAGATAGAGCGCGAAGGTGCTCCAGAGTGCGTACGGGATCAAAAGCGTTGCAGCTTTTTCATCGATGCGGCGGAAAGCGCGCCAGGTAACGAGAAGGGCGAACCAGAGGAGAACCAGATCGGTCAGGGCGACGGCGATCCAGTGCAGCCCAAAGAACAACGGAGTCCACGCCGCATTGAGCGCGAGCTGGATGAAATAGCGGTTGAGGGCAGGCGTGACGATCATCTCCGAACGCCGTTGCCAGACTCGCCACGCGGAGATGGCGATGAGGACGTAGAGAATGGTCCAGACTGGCGCGAAGACAAAATCAGGCGGCGTGCCAACGGGTTTGAGCAAGGTCGGATACCACGTGTGAACCGAATTCGCGGTGAAGATTCCCCCCACTCCGGCCACAACGAAGTTGATGAGCAGGAAGACTGCAAGGGAGGTCCACTTGTGTTGGGAGGTGCCGGTGAGGGTCATGGCCGAAGTCGATTCGGCATAGAGATTGATACGTTTCGAGGAACCTTGCAATCGGATTAAGGCGGGCTTGTCGCGCACGCCAAACTCATAGGGCTGTGGATGAACTTCTGGAACTGAGCCGTAACTATTCAAAACCTCACG
>DBTH01000280.1:16383-18178 GCA_002306945.1 Methylacidiphilaceae bacterium UBA1321
ATGTTTTGAATAGATACGGCTGAGACCGGAGGGGTATGAGAGGGCTATCCCATCACGTTGAATTTTGGGAGGGGATTTCCGGTTTCGATAAGGGTTTTCATTCCACTGAGAGTGATGGTGTGGAGACGGAGAAGTCGGTGGATTTTTTCCTCTGACATTTCTTCGTTGAAGGTTTCGGTTAGCGTCACGCGTGAGACGTCGCCGAGTGGATCGATGCGATAATGGATGATGGCGTCGGAACGTTCATTGAATTTCTTGGTCCAGACAACGCGCCAGCGCATGCCGAGGAGCGTGGGATAGACGTTTTCGATTACTATCCCCTCAATGGCGAGCTTGCGGTTGGGTTGCCAATAGCGAACCGAGGATCCGATTTCCCAGGAAGATTCGGCCTGTCGCCCAAAAAAATATTTTTCGGTATATTCGGGCCGGGTAATTGCATCCCAGATAGTCAGGGGGGATGCCAGAATATAAGTGGTGTAGTAAATGTGGGAGTTGTCCATGGACGCTTTCCGTATATCGGTCAGTGGAGGAACAGCTCGGCGTGAGTTTGTTTCTAGTGTGCGGGAACAATCCAACGTTGCGGATTTAGTGAAATCCGTTGCTGGAATTATCGGCGGAGATTTCCTTAACTAAAGTGAAAATATAAGAGCGGCTTTTGAGATTCGATAGAATTCAATTTCGCTGCGGCGCGGCAATCCAGACGCCTTCTTCGCGCGAAGGACTGACGAAGCCGTCGCCGAGTGCGAGACCGTGCGCGGCGAGCGTTGCGTGCAGTCGTTCGGGGGTGTAGCGGTAGCTGAAGAAGAGTTGCATCGTCCCGGCGTTGGCGCAGAAGCGGAGGAGGCCGTTCTTTCCCTCGATGCGCAGGGAGTAAGCGGGCTCAAGCGATTCCAGGCCCCAGTCGTGGAGGACGCGCGTGAGCCAGTTGCGGGTCTGGGGATTGTCGTATTGGGGGCGGACGATTTCCATCGCGGCACGGTAATCGGCAGCCGATTCGGTCAGAGCAGGGGCGAGGTTGGCGCTGAGGACGAGCCGATCCTGCGGTCGAATCCAGCCGCGCAACGCGGGGAGAATTTCGTCCGGCTCGAAGTTCGGGATCATTCCAAAAAACGTGTAGAGCCGCGCCGCGCCGTCGTCGATGGGGTCGAGTGCTTTGGGCAATTTGGGAAATTGTCGCAGATCGGCAACGATGGGATGAAGCGGTTCGTCGCACCATTCCCGCGACACCGATGCGGAAAGTAGCGCGAGCGCGGGACTGACGTCGATTGGAGTGAAGCGAATGCGCGATCCGGCTTTCTTCAACGTTTCGAGCAGGAGCCGGTCTTTCGCGCCGCCACCGCAACCCAGACCGATGACGTGCACTGGGGCGCTGTTTTGTTGCGCAGCGATTTTGTTAAAAAGTCGACGGTAAATATCGATGACGCCCGAGTCGTTGACGGCCGGGCTGTGTGCGCGATGGACGTCGAGCCAGAGTTCGCTTTGCCGGTCACTGGCATAATGAAAGGTGTGATCCATCCGCCCGGTTCGTATTGTCTCCTTGCGGGCCGACGCAATCGCCCCCATATTGCGACTGTGATGAATCCATACCGGCTGCAATTCGTCCCATGCTTCTGGCATCAGCCCACTCTGCTCAATTCCCTCTCCCACGCCAAGCCCGGAAACTTCGCGGGGGCTCTGCCCCCACACCCCCGCCCCCTTGGAACTGCATTAAAAGGGCAAATGGCGGCGCCCGTTGCGGGCACCTTACCATTTGCCCTCTTTGAGGTTTCCAAAGGAAATCATTTCCTTTGGCAGG
>DBTH01000200.1:0-5762 GCA_002306945.1 Methylacidiphilaceae bacterium UBA1321
GACCTTCTGCGGATCGGAAGCGGGGGAAACCTGGATCGGGATGATGATGATCCGGTGGCTGCCGGACAACGTCCAGTTCGTCACACGCTCGGAGACAAGCGTTCCGTTGGGCACGATGATTTCGGAGTCGTTGGCCGTCACCAGCACGCTGGCGCGAATGCCGATCTGCTTGACCACGCCGACCGCGTCACCGACCTGGATCGAATCACCCACCTTCAGCGGCCGTTCGAACAACAGGATCAGTCCCGAGACAAAATTGTTGATGATGTTTTGCAAACCGAAACCGATACCGACACCCAGAGCGCTGACCAGAATGGTCAGTTCCGTCATGCGGATTCCGAGCTTGACCGCGGCGGCGACAAAGACCGCAATCAGGATCAGGTAATGCAGCAACGTCGAGATCGCGTACGGCACGCCGTGTGGCAGGCGCAGGCGCGGATAGACGTCCGCATCAAGTACAAACCGCACAAACCGCGAGGCCAAAAATCCCGCCCAAATGATCGCAACGATGAGCAATAAATCGAGCAGACAGTAGCCGTTGCCTTGATCGCTGAATTGATACGAATACATGAGAATTCCCATGACTTTTTCCGCAAACGGACGCCAGATGGAAAACATGTCGAGGCTGTAAATCACCCACGCCAGGATGACAATCCATTTAAAGAACTTGGAAAGCCGCTCACTGATGAGCTGTCCATACCGCTTGACCATTCCCAACCGCGCGAGGATGGGAATGTGAAAGGCGATAAGAACGAACGTATTGAGAATTTCGAACGTGGCGTAGAGCATCACCGCCGCGTACATGCTACGCATGGTGCCGTTGCGCAACAGCGAGGACAGATGACCGTATCCGGCGATATTGGCAACAAGGGCCACCGAGAGAAGTGTCAGCGCGATGCGCGAACCGATATGGACAGCCGTCCCCATCTTGTCCGGGACCTTCTCATAGTCGGCATGGCGGAACGTCCGCATGAGATAGAGCAGGAAAAGGACGCTCGCGAATGTCTCCACCAGGAAGAGTAACCGCGACAACAGACCGATTGATACGAGGAAAAACCGCAGTTGGTCGATAAAATAGAAAATCACCAGCGCATTGAGGATCGGATAAAGCCGCGGAATCAGCAGTCGACGGAGAATCACCACCGCCGGGACGAGAATGAATATACCCAACGCCGCCGTCAGCAGTCGCGGTTCCATCGGATAAATCCGATCCCCGGCGATCAAAGCCAACAGAAAGGCAATCGCTATCGGTCGCTCAAAGATTTGAACCGCCGGTTTAAGACGTTCGTCAACAACAGCCCAGTCTCGCACCCTGTGGCGCATGACATACATCAGAATCGCCAGCCCCAACAGGATGCACGAGTGAATCAGGATACGCGCGTGCTGCCAGCGGCAGTAAAACTGGAGGCTGGTAAGCTGGGTGTTCCATGTCTGCTGGATGCGCGCGCCCCACGTCTGGGGAGTGTCCTTGCTTTCCATGTTCCAGACCGGACTGGTATTCTGCTCCAACAATTGAGAGATGGCCCGGCGACGCCCCTGCACGGTGGCATTGAGCATTCCCGTCGCGCGAGTATTGAGCTCCATAACGCGATTTTGCAGGGTCAGAGCGCGGGCCTTTTCCGCCTCGGCCCTGGTGCGGATTGCCTCGATCGAATGGATGACTCCCTGAATCCGGTCAGCAATGCCCACAGGTGTGTCTGTCGAAGACTGGGCATCCTCAAGGGTTGCGCCCCAGGTCAGATAGAGATTGTTGAGGTCGGTCAAAATCTTCTCAACCGACTCTTCGCGTTCAGTGATGTCGGCATTGTACGTTTGCAGACGGCCACCTATGAACCTCCACGCATTCTCAAGCCAGCGGATACGTTCAAGGGAGACGCTCGAATCGAGCAGCCTGGAGCTTTCCTTTTGGAAAGATTGGATGGCCCGGTTGAAACGCTCCAACTTCTGTTCGACGGTACGAATATCCGCGTCGTCGGCGAGATCGCTCTCCATCACGTTGAGTTTTTGGACGACCACCTCGGCCTGATTGAGCACCTGCGTGAGCGGCAACGGTTTGACATCGGACTGACCGGATTTCACCTCCGATTTGGCCTCGGTCGTTTCCGCGGCAGGCGCGACTTCCGTCTTCGTCTCGGCTGGCTTGACGTCATCGGCACGAACTAACCCGCAAATTCCAATTCCCGACAATAGTACGATCAACAAAAACTTCTTCTTCATAAAAAACGATTGAGTGAAACGGCCAGTATGGCAAATTTCGCCGCCAGTTGAAATACATTCTCCAAATACGGAAAATGGAGCTCCCTCTTTGCGGCACAGGCTCAACTCAAAAAAAAGACTTGTCAGGAACTCAGAAAATCAAAAAAAGGGGAAAGGCAATTACCCCACCCGTTTCATCGGAGCAGGAGAAAAACAGGAGATTGTTTCCTATTATGATTTCCCGAGTCCCAGACAAACCTTTCCCGAAAATCGCCTACGGAATCGTCGCCCGGGTTTCGGGCTGGGTACGGCGCATGGCCGGAGGAGGAACGAGAGCGGCAAGTTCATCGATCAGATAAGAAATCACCTCGGGCGAAACCATGAGCTTCCCGTGGGGTACATTCCTGACAGCGAAGACGCGCATCTCGTCGAGATCCTCAATAGCCGATTCGTACGTGACAGTTCCGTCGCCTTCTCCCTCGTAGAGGAAGCGCACACGCGTGTCGTCCCCCCGCCCTTCGGAAATAATTCCGGTCGGCGTCTGGATGCCGCGCCCAGCCACCAGCCGCAGACGGGAGAATTCTCCGGGCCGGGTCAGGAGCCGGTCGGTGTAGCCGAGCGTGCCGAGTTGCAAACGCCATTCGCGCACGAGGACGAGGATGTTCTGCAATTCGACGAAATTGTTGTCCTGACAGAATTCCCATTTCTTCGCATCAACCGGTTCGCGGCTTCCGCGAGAGAAGCGCTCGAACCAGGGATTGAGAAACTTGGCGCGTTCGGCCTGGGCACTGGGCCAATAGAGTTTCCAGGTGCCGATGGTAAGGATGTCGTCGTTGGAGACGCCGAGGGAATGACCTTCCTCGTCGATGCGGGTCCATTTCGGATCGCGCAGGGGAAGCAATTCGTAAAGACTCGGACGGGTAATCGCCACGAGTTTGGTCGAGAGCGCATCGACGTCGTTGGGCAGAAGACGCACCAGCGAGGCGGGAAAATCGAAGGAGTTTTCGCGCAGCCCCCCCGGCCCGGTCAGCAACGTCTGGATCGCCTTGACGGAACCGAGATTGGGCACGCCGATGAGATAGAGCCGTTCGACACGTTCGGCCAGGCGCGGGTTCTGGCTCAGCATCGTCCGGGCGACAAGTCCGCCCATACTATGGGTGACGATGACGAATTTAGGCGTCATTCCGGTGAGGATGCCGCCGGATTCGACGTATTTGCGGGCGTAGAGATCGAGCTGATTAGCCAGAGCCGGGGCGATGACGGTGCCAATGTCCTGCCGCCAGTCGTAGGCGAAGATGAAGAAGTCCTTGTCGCGCCGGTAGGGAAAGAAACGCCGCTGCTGGGGATAGTTTTGTTCGAGCGACTCGGCAAAGCGACCATAGATGTCGAGAGGCCCGGCCTTCAACATCGGACGGGCGATGAGATGATTCGGCATGCGCAGGGCAAAGTAGAGATCTTGCCGGCGGATCGCGGCAATCGAACCCCAAACGCAGGGCGGTTCCTCGTCGTCCTGTGCCAATGCGGGATCGTAGAGGGCCGAACCTTCATAGGCCGGGACAAACACGACTATGTGATCGTGAAGGGGCGTCTCGGCCTCCGCCTTCCCCGGCCCGAACCAGGGCATTATGAGGAAAGCTGCCAGAATATAAACTGTGTGTCGACCGGTCACTCAGGACTTGGGAACCAGCGTTCCCGATTGTTCGTCGGCGTGGTAGGAGCTTCGCACCAGAGGGCCGGATTCGACCACCTTGAAGCCGATCTCCAGACCGAATTTCTTCCAACGCGCAAATTCTTCCGGCGTGACCCAGCGTTTGATTTCGAGATGTTGCACGGAGGGACGCAAGTATTGGCCAAGGGTCAGGACGTCGAGCTTGATCGCTGCCAGGTCGCGCAGGACAGCGGCAATCTCCTCTTCCTCCTCGCCCAGCCCGAGCATGAGTCCCGACTTGGTCACAAAACCGGCCGCTTTGGCGCGTTGGAGCAATTCGAGGGAACGCTCGTATTTGGCCTGGGGTCGGACTTGCCGGTGAAGCCGGGGAACGGTCTCGACATTATGGTTGAGAATGTCGGGCTTGGCGGCGAGAACGGTTTCGAGATCCTGCCAATGTTCCTTGAAATCGGGGATGAGCACTTCGATGCCGGTAGAGGGATTGAGTCGGCGCGTCTCGGTGATGGTGGCGGCCCAGACGCCCGCGCCGCCGTCGGTCAATTCGTCGCGGCAGACGGAAGTAATCACGGCATGGCGCAAGCCCATGAGCTGGATCGCCTCAGCCACGCGGCGGGGTTCGTCGAGATCGAGTTCGGTGGGACGGCCGGTGTGCACGGCGCAAAAACCGCAACTGCGCGTGCAGATATTGCCCAGGATCATGATGGTCGCCGTCTTGCGCGCCCAGCATTCGCCGAGATTGGGGCATTGCGCGCTCTCGCAAACGGTGTGGAGCTTGTGCTGGCGAACAATATCGTCGGTCGCCTTGTAAGCAATACCACCCGGAATCTTCGCGCGAAGCCAGACCGGCTTGCGACCGTTGAGAGGAACGGGTTGAGCCGAAGCGGAACCGGGAGCCGTCACATTGTCCATAGTCATAAAAGCATAACGGTGCAACGGCGTTTGTCCACTATTACAGCCCTGTATTGGGAGGCTTCTGAAAAAGTCGCGAAAGCAGCGTTGCGACTTTTCGACCTTTGTTCTTTGACTTTACCTGTTCTAAACTTATAAAGTCATTGTTCCGTTACATTTATTATGCGCATTCAGCCAACTTCCGTTTGCTTTATTGGCTGGCTCTCGATTTTGATGGCCGTTATGGAGGCAATTTACTTCGACCAGGCCCGCCAGAACCCGGCGATGTGCGAATCACTGCGCTTTCCGCTGAAAACAGGATTGATGGTTGGAACGGCCAACGTAGCCGCACTGTTGTTGAACGGGATATTGCTTCTGCGCGGCTTCCGCTGGTCAGCCTATTTCCATCTCGTGTGCGTGGCCACTACAGCAGGGGTTCTTTACGCTGTGTGGAACTTGCTCGTGATCTCCCTGGTCATGGTGGGATTTTTGCTCCTCTTTGCCCTGATCCTCTTCACGGCAAAACCCTCCGCCTATTTTCGGGATGAGTTCCCGCCGACCATTTAGAGCCGGATTTTATCAGGAACTCACGAAGTCAGAAAAAAAGACGTGTACGAACCGAGCCTACATATCCAGTAGCTTTTCACTTCTGTGAAAGTGCCACTGGACGTCTTTTCGGCTCAGCTTCCGTCCGGTCTCCCACATGACCTGCTTTGCAGGTCATGTCTATTCCAGAATAATGTCGTAGACCGTTTTACCGGCGGGAATCATCGGCAAGACGTGTTCGGTGTAAGGCACCTTCACGTCGAGAACATAAGATTCCTTGGCCGCGAGCATCCGTTCGAGGGCGGGACGCAATTCGCTCTTCTGACTGACGTGTTCGGCGGCAATGCCGAAGCCCTTGCAGACGCCAACGTAGTCAGGATAGGTCTCCTTGCGGTTCTCGGGATTACCAAGGTAGGTGTTGCCGCGGTTGCTCTCGAAGAAGCGGTCTTCCCATTGCACGACC
>DBTH01000200.1:6118-6287 GCA_002306945.1 Methylacidiphilaceae bacterium UBA1321
TGCCGTCGCCGTCGATGTCGATGACCTGCTTGTTCGGGTTGGCCACCTTCGCGCCGAGCGCCGCTGGGTAGCCGAAGCCCATGGAACCAAGTCCGCCGGAAGTCAGCAAGGTGCGCGGCTTGATATATTCGTAAAACTGGCCGCTCCACATCTGGTGCTGACCCACGCC
>DBTH01000200.1:6530-6942 GCA_002306945.1 Methylacidiphilaceae bacterium UBA1321
CCACATCTGGTGCTGACCCACGCCGGTGACAATGATCGCGTCGCCATGAGTCATTTCACTGAGGGTGCGAATGACCAGTTGCGGAGCGATGCGATCCTCATAATCCTTGAAGGTCAGCGGATGCTTCTTCTTCCAGCCGTTGATGCGCGAGATCCATTCCGGGAAAGTCTTGCGGGCGCGGCTTTCCTTGCGAATCATGGCGTTGAGGCGCTTGAAAGCGTACTTCACGTTACTCAGGATCGGCAGGTGAACCACCTTGTTCTTGTTGAACTCGGAGGAGTCGATGTCGATGTGAACGATGGTGCCGTGCTTGGCGAACTCGGTGACCTTGCCGGTCACGCGGTCATCAAAACGCACGCCCGCCGCCATGAGCAGGTCGGCTTCGTTCACCGCGTAGTTGGCGGAGAGCGCC
>DBTH01000292.1:0-419 GCA_002306945.1 Methylacidiphilaceae bacterium UBA1321
GTGCACGATACTTTAAATTGCTCTGAATCCTTATTGATAGTCAATGCGCCATCTAAACAGCAAACGGCTGCCAGCCGGAAAAATCCAGCGGGCAGCCGTTTTCGAATTTCAGAAACCGAGTTTGGAAAGAGCTTAGGCCTTCTTGGCTTCAGCTTTCTTGGAGTCGGCCTTCTTTTCGGTATGTTCGGACTTCAGTCCGACTTCCTTGGCTTCCGTCTTGGCGGTGGTCGTCTTGGTGTTGCGGTTCTTGACGTCGGACTCCTCTTCCCTGACGGTCGTGGCATCTTTGCCCTTGCGTCCGCGCAGGTAGTAGAGTTTGGCACTGCTGACGTTGCCGGTGCGCTCGACTTCGATCTTGGCGATGCGGGGCGAGTGAAGCGGGAACACGCGTTCAACGCCTTCGCCGTAGCTGATGCGGC
>DBTH01000292.1:658-13078 GCA_002306945.1 Methylacidiphilaceae bacterium UBA1321
ACGCGCTCGACGCCTTCGCCGTAGCTGATGCGGCGGACAGTGAACTTTTCGTTGATGCCGCGGCTGCCGCGGGCAATCACCACTCCGGTAAAAATCTGCACACGGTCCTTGTCACCTTCGCGCACGCGGGTGTGGACCTTAACGGTGTCGCCGACGCGGAATTTGGCGATGTCGGCCTTGAGCTGTTCGCCTTCAATTTTCTCAATGATCTTCATATCTGTTCTCTTTGCTGTTGGTTCAGTAAATCCGGCCTGACCCTGGCGGTCTTCAGGCGGCTTTGCTCCTGGCGCCAAGCCGCAATTTCGGCGTGGTTCCCTGATAACAAAACGGTAGGCACCCTCCAACCCCGGAAATCCTCGGGGCGGGTATATTGAGGCCCTTCGACAAAATTGCCAGAGGAAAATGATTCTTCCTCGGGACTGGATTCGTTTCCGAGTACTCCAGGCAGGAGTCGGACGACGGAATCGATGACAAGAAGCGCCGGTATGGCGCCGTTGGTAAGGACAAAATCGCCGATGGAAATTTCCTCATCGACGAGGTGCTCGCGGACGCGTTCATCGACGCCTTCGTAGTGGCCGCAGAGCAGGATGAGCCGTTCCATTTTCGAATAGGCGACGGCGCGGGGCTGGCGATACGGTTCGCCTCCCGGTGAAAAGAGGATAACACGGCCTGGCGTGGGGTCGAGAGCCTGGACGGCTTCAATGCAACGGAAAATGGGCTCGCACTTGAGGAGCATTCCGGGGCCGCCGCCATAAGGTTTCTCATCGACGGTGCGGTGCTTGTCGAGCGTGTAGTCGCGCAACTGGTGGAGGACGATGTGCGCGAGGCCACGATCCTGGGCACGGCCCAGGATGCTTTGCTCAAGCGCTCCCTGCAATATCTCGGGGAAAAGGGTGATGACATCGATCCTCACAAGCACCTAACGTTGCACCCGGGTTGAGCCGGGCGCCGTATCGTTTTTAAACGAACAGCCGCGTCCTTCCTATGCCTTGGACGGGCTGGTTTCCAGAATTTCGACAATCACTCGCGTGTCGGTTTTGGAAGAGGCGGCGTTGAGCAGCGTCCGGATGGCGCTGATCGTGCGACCGCTCTTGCCAATAACCTTGCCGATGTCGGCCGGGTTGAGACTCACCTTGAAGGTGATCTGCTTGTCCCCGGGCACCTCACACACGTCCACGTCGTCCGGGTATTCCACCAGACGGCGCAGGACGAAGTTCAGGAAGTGCTTCATGTGACTTCACGCGGGCAATGATTCGGGTTGATCCGCCTTATTTGGCGACCGCCGCACTCTTGCGTGCCTTCTTGACGATGGACGCAACGGTGTCGGAGGGCTGGGCACCCTTGGAGACCCAATGCTCGATGCGGTCGAGCTTCACGGTGAAATTATCACCGGCTTTTTCGGGGTCGTAGGTACCGACCAGTTCCAGGAATTTGCCATCGCGGGGGCTGTGTTTATCGGCCACAACGATGCGGTAATAGGGGCGGTTCTTGCCGCCGTCACGTCTTAAACGAATTGCCACTGACATAGTATATATTTTTCCTTTTATTGCTTCGTCCGGTCAACGACGGCCGCCGAGCATTTGCTTAAGCAACTTCTCCGGATTCCCGCCGCGCGCCAGGCGCTGCATCATCTTCTTCATTTCCTCAAAACGACGCAGCAACGTATTCAGTTCGCTGACACTTGTGCCGCTGCCGTTGGCGATTCTCAGCCTCCGGCGTGCGTTCAATACCTCGGGGCGCTTTCGCTCCTCGAGTGTCATCGACAGAATCATTGCTTCGACGCGACCCAAAGATTTTTCGTCTCCGGGTAAGGTTTTGACATTAGCCATGCCGGGCAACATGCCAAGCAGATTTTCGAGGGGACCGAGTTTCTTGATCTGACGCATCTGCGCCAGAAAGTCGTTAAAGTCGAAAGAATTCTTCTTGAGCTTCTCTTCCAGCTTCGCAGCCGATTCGAGATCGAAGTCGGCCTGCGCCTTTTCCACCAGCCCAATAATGTCGCCCATTCCGAGCATTCGACTCACAAGTCTTTGCGGCGCAAATACTTCAAAAGCATTCACCGCTTCACCCGTTCCGAGAAATTTGATCGGGCACTGGGTCACACTCTGGAGCGACAGGGCGGCACCACCCCGGACATCGGCGTCAAATTTGGAGAGAACCAGTCCGGTCAGCGGGACGCGGGCCGAAAATGCCTGGGCCACTTTTACCGCCGTTTGACCGGTTGCGGCGTCAGCAACGAGAAGACTTTCCTGCGGTTCCCAGGCTTTTGTGACGGTTTCGAGTTCGGTTAAAAGGGCATCGTCGACATCCAAACGGCCAGCCGTATCAAAAATCACGACATCCGCGCGGCGCAATTCCGCTTCCTGCCGGGCCGCTTGCGCAACCTTGCGAACGTCTTTTTCGTCAGGCCAAGTGAGCACCGGAACGTCGATTTGTTTACCGAGAGTCTGCAATTGCGCAATGGCCGCGGGCCGAGCCAGATCGCCCGCAACGAGCATGACGTGCTGGTGTTGGTGCTTGAACCAGAGGGCCAGCTTGGCCGCCGTGGTGGTTTTACCGGCACCGTTGAGACCGCACAGAAGAAGACGCAACGGACGGTTCGGATTGATTTCTCCAGCCTCTGAAGTGAACCGGGCTATCAATTCCTCGTGAACAATCTTGACGAATAAATCGCCGGGGCGGATCGAATCGATAACTTCCTTGCCGAGACATTTCTTCTTAACTTCCTCGCAGAAATCCTTGGCGACCTGATAATTCACATCGGCCGCGAGCAGGGCCAGCCGAACTTCGCGCACGGCGTCGGCGACATTACTTTCGGTCAATTTGCCGTAGCCGCGCATCTTTTTGAAGATCGCGTTGAGTTTCTCGGTAAGCTGGCTGGTCATGGGGAATGGGTACTATGCCATAGACGCCGGAAATTGTCATCCTTTAGATATGCAATCCCAACTGAAAGGCTTATCAAAAACTCAGGAAATCAAGAAAAGAACAGCTACCGGATATTTTCTTCCGCTTCGCGTCGCGTGGGTGCAGGGCCGTTTGGCCCTGCTATAACTTCATCTCGCCCTGCATTTCGAGATTCTCGGTATAACGTGGACGCTTTTCGACGTTATCGAGGTAATTGAAAAAGTCCTCCGCGCTCTCGAAGAGGTGCCCCTTCTCGATGTAACTCTCCGTGGTGAAGGGTGAAAATCCCTTCGGGAAAATCATGTAGCGGGCCTTCATATAATCCCGCGCGTGACCAAGTTCGTCCATCATCCCGGCCGAAAGCGGCGGACGTTCCGGGTAGGGATGAATCGCCACCACGGCGTCCACCTTGCCGACGTTCCAGTGCAAATCGCGGTGAACGGTGTAGGCGTAGATCGATTCCTTGTCGGCCTGGGAAAGCGCTTCATAGTCCTCGCCGATTTCGATTGTCTGTGGATCTATCACCACGGCGTACTGACGCAGGCGGCGAATGATCTGGTCGATCCGGGCGCGCATTTCGGGCGTGCTGTAGGTCATCGAATAGCTCGCGTAGATCACCCAGGGATCGGGATAGGCAACGAGTTTATAAAGACACTCCGCCGGTTCGGTCACCGCAAGGACGTAATGCGGAATATTCATCGTCCGGGCCCAATCCTCCGAGAGCGAAACCTCCTCGTGCATCCAGGAAAGAATCTCGTAGATCGTGTGATTGCGCTCCTTGAGGGCGAGCAAAAAGGGATCGGCGCCGACCATGGTATCGAGCTTACGCTTGATCGACCATTCGGCATCGATGAGAGTCACAATCGCGTCGGGAGCGATGAATTTGTTAATAATCCGCTGATCCTTGAACTTGCGGTTGATGCGGTGCCATTCGACGGTGGCGGGGGCACGGATGATGACATCCTGATAGTTATTACGCTGGATCTCGAAGCCGATCTTCTCGTATTCACGCTCGCGGGTTAATTCAAGGACATAATCGGTCGTGCCAAGAAGTCGCTCAAAGGGCTTGCGACCGCCCTTGGTGAATTCGTGCACCGCGTCAAAAACTTTGATGTCGCGGCCGTTGCGCGCTCCGAGTTCAACCACGCGCTGCAAGGCCTGCGCGTCGTCCATTCCCGCAATCATTCCAGTAACAAGAAGCTTCATGACAGATGAGTTCTTGAAAACTCGCCACTGCAACGCCGTCTGGCAAGACGATTCTAAACGGTGCCCGACGAAATTTACGAAAGGCTTTAATTTATCAAGAACTCATGAAGTCAGCAAAACCGGACAGGAACTAAAGTCATCCATTCCTGAGTTCCTGATAAGCCTTCCTTTCCCCTAATTCCTTAAATTCCGTTAATTCCGTCTAAAAGCCTTCCGTCTTTTGTCTTTTAAAACGAATCGACCAGCGAAGTGACTTGCAGCGCCTTTTTCAACCTCGCCAGAGGAACGTCACCCTTCTTGAGCGTCACTTCCACGACGTGCGATTCCTTCGGATAGAGATCAAAGAAATTATCCTGCGCACGATAGGCAATTCCTTTCAGATGAAAGGCGACCGCATGTTGGAAGATGCCGGACTTGAACTGAAGCACATAACGGCCCGATTCGACCTTCCGGATCTTCACATCGACCTTCGACTTCCGGAGTTGCAGGTAACGTGGCGCGGTCAGAAACGCCGTCCGGCGCGAAACTTCCTTGCCGCCCACGGAAAGAGTGGCCCGCAGATAAAGAGTCGACGCGCCGTATTTCGCGATCTCGCTGGCGAAATCGAGCGAGAATTCGCGCACCACTTTCCCGTAACGCAACGCCACGGTCTTGGCGCCGCCTTTGAGCTTGCCTTTTTCGAGGTGGAACAATTCCCACGTCAACCTCCCCCGTCCTTCGCGCACTCCGTCGAAAACGGTGTAAACGTGCGCCTCGTGAATCGTGCTGACGAGCGTGTTGTTCTTGCCGGGATTTTCGTCACCGGGAATGTGAATCGACACCATGGCGGGCTCAAAGAAACGCTTCGCCTCGTACTGAAGCGCCTTCCAGGTGCCGCCGAATTCGATACTGCTCCACGAAGCGACCGGCCAGCAGTCGTTCAACTGCCAGTAGAGCGCGCCCATCGTCCTCGGCATCGAACGGCGGAAATGCTCCACGCCGACCTTCATGCAATACGCCTGATTGAGCTGCGAGAGATACGACAGCGCCGCGTAATCCTTCGGGAAACGGTATAGCCGCGAAACGTAGTCGAGGATGATGAGATTGCCCGAACCGTTCTTTTGATGATTCTCCATCTCGGGCCCGAAGACGTTGAAATTCTCCGGTCGGCAATAGGTCGCCGCCACCTCGGGCGAACTGTACGACTGCATGCCGAATTCCGAGCAGAACCGGAATTTCATTTCCTCGTAACGCTTGACCGGTTTGCGCGAATGCCATACGTCCCAAAAGTGGCAGTCACCGGCACGTTCGTTATTGTGCCCCTTCTCGTACCCTTCCGGATTGTGCGGCGAGCAGGGCCAATAGGGCGTCGCGCCGTCGTATTGCGCAACGGCCTCCGGCAGGATTTTGTAAAAGACATCCTCGTAAGCCTTCTTGCGCCCGGGAGTCTTGAGAATTTCCTGCGGCATCTGCTCCAATTCGTTGTTGCCGCACCAGAGCGCCAGGGAGGGTCGGTGCGCAAGCCGCTTTACTTGATAAGCGGCTTCAGTCCGAACGTTGCCGAGAAATTCCTCGTCGCCGGAATAAAGCGCACAGGCGAACATGAAGTCGTGCCAGAGCAACAGCCCCTTCTCGTCACACAGATCGTAGAATTCCTCCTTCTCGTAAATGCCGCCACCCCAGATGCGCAACATATTCATGTTCGCCTCTGCCGCGGAAGAAAGCAGATCGTCGTAAAACGTGTGCGTGATCCCGGAGACAAAACTGTGGGACGGAATCCAGTTGGCGCCCTTGGCGAAAATCGGTTTCCCGTTCACGATAAACTGGAAGCTCTCGCCGAATTCATCCGTATGACGATCCAGCTCCACCGTGCGCAGGCCGATCCGTTTCGACCAACGATCCACCACCCGGCCACCGACAAGGTATTCGAGTTCGACCCGGTAAAGCGGCTGCGCGCCATGACCGTTCGGCCACCAGAGTTCAGGATTGCGGATGACGGCCTTCAAGTCGGCCACATCAGCCACTTTCTTTTCTCCGAGGTAAACAGCGCCGTGGAATTCGCCTCCGACTTCACCAACGATCTCAGGCACAAAGTCGAGTTCAACGATTCCCTTTCGGTGCTGCTGCGAAACCTGAACCGATTCGATCCGTGCCTCGTCCCAGGCCTGAAGATAAATCGGTAGATAAATGCCGCTGGTAGCGAACCGGGGAGCCCAGTCCCAACCGAAGGAACATTGCTCCTTGCGGATCAGCGAAGCACCGCCCACCGCATCGCACCACTCGTAAAAATGATCCGGCTTCAGATGGCGCTTGATGTAGTCCATCGGGCTGATGAAACGAATCTCCAGCACATTCCTTCCGGCGCGCAGACACTTGCCGACATCACCACGGAACCGGACAAACATGTTCGACTGCTTCCCGATGAGCTTATCGTTCAAACGCACCTCGATATCGGTATCCAGTCCGTCGGCAACCAGGTCGACATGCGCGGCGGCCAGCACGTCACGACCTGGAGTGAATTCCGCGCGGTAGATCCAATTCTCCTTCTCGATCCACTGCAACTGGAGTTCGTTAGAACCCCAGAACGGATCAGGTATCCGCTTGTGACGCAAAAGATCGGTATGAACGCAGCCCGGTACGCGCGCCGAAAGCCAGGAACGGCTTTTCTCAGAGCGAAATTTCCAGTTTTGATGCAAAAATTGATCGGTTTTCATAGGTCGGCTAAAAATTAATATTGTGCTGTAACGACTCAAATTGAAGCGGAAGAGTGAATTTTGCGCATTGTCAAAAAGGATAAATTTTTTATATTTTTAGTGTATGCCCAAACGCGCTACCCTGCGACCTCCGTACCAGGTCCAGACTATAACTCCCTACTATCTCGAATATTTCCGGGAAGCATTGCTCGGTGCGCGTCACTACGGTTTCGACACGGGAAGGCTCGAATTCGTCGATCACTGGCTCGAACACGAACTGCGCGGCAATTTGAAAGCACTGATCCGCCGCGACCGGGTCAGCGGAATCATCACCTGCATCAATTCCGCCGAGTCGATCCCGATGTACCAATCGCTCGGCATTCCAGTCGTCAACATTTCCAACTCCTTCGTGTCGCCCCAGATTCCGCTGGTCACCCAGGACGACCATTCTGTCGGACGCCTGGCAGCACAACATTTGTTGTCATGCGGCTGCCAATCGTTTGCTTTCTGGGGAGTGCCCAAAGGCAGCTTTTCCGTAGAACGGCTCGCTGGCTACCGCGAGGCGCTGCGTCTGGCCGGGACGGAAAATCATCTCTATATCAACCAGGCTCCTTCCGAAAGCAGGGGTAACGTCAAAGTCTACCGAAAAATGTGTACCTGGCTTTCCCGCCTGCCGCGGCCACTGGGAATATTCGCTGTACTCGATTCCATCGCACTCATGCTGATCCGCGCCTGCCGCGAACTCGGTTTGCGCGTGCCGGAGGATGTGGCGATCCTCGGGGCGGGAAACGACGATTTCCACGTCGATTTCGAGAGCGTTCCCCTCTCCAGCATTCAGTTGCCTGCACGTGAAATCGGCCGCAGCGCCGCCGAATTACTCGACCAGCTCATCACACATCGCCAACGACACCCTCCCGACCGTCATTTACCAGTCAGCGAGATCGCCCTGCGAAAATCGACCGACGTGCTTTTCATCGACGACCCGGCGATTTCGCGAGCGGTGCATTTCATCCGCGAACACGCCACCGAGACGATCTATCTCAACGACGTCGTGCGCGCCTCGGGCGTTTGCCGAACCGTGCTGCAACGCCGCTTTCGCCAGAAACTCGGACGCACGATCTCAGACGAAATCCAGCGATTACGAATCGCGCGCGCCCAATCGCTCCTCGCGCAAACCGATCTGGCAATGAGTTGGGTGGCGGAAAAAAGCGGCTTCTCCAATCCACAACAATTCAGCCTGCTCTTCCACCGGGCCACAGGACTCTCCCCGAGCGCTTACCGACGCCAATTCCGCGAAAAAGAATAGACTGAAACGTGCTTATCACGACTCAGAAAATCAGAAAAAAGCGGGCCTGACGCGGATGGCATTCAACTGTCCGGGAGGATGTTTTTCACCACGCGGTCGATACCGTCGTGGGCAAAGTCGCTGGCCGGGTAGAGTTGTTGCGCCTTGAGATACCACGCGAGGCTGGAACCGTACTGCTTCTTTTCCTCAAGATCTTGCGCCGTGCGCAGGCTGCGGACAAACTCGGCCGCCTGTGTGGTCAGATCGGCACGAAGCTGGTTGAGCTTGATGTCCTCGGGATTGGCCTTGGCAACGCCTTCGACACTTTCCCACGCACCGGCGTAATCGCCGCGCTTGGCGACTTCGTTGGCGCGGATGATCGCCGCTTCGACAGTCTGCATCTTGTCGAGAACAACACGGAGTTTTTCCTGCTTGTCGGGGAAGAGCGCAGTCGCCGCGATGAAACGCACCTTGTCATCGAATATCTGGCGGTAATTCTTCTGGCTGAGGAGTCGCTCCAGATCGGAAAGCGCCTGTTGCTGGACATCGGTCTGGCTAAAGATTGCGCCGGAGACTTCACTGAGCGCCGGATTACGAGGCCAGATTTCCATCGCAGCCTTGAGTTCGTTTTCGAGCGTGATCCGGTCACCGCTGACGGCGGCATTCTTGGCTTTGGCCAGGTGGAGAGCGCTGACGGTACGGGCCGTTTCGATGGCCGCCATGGGTTTGGAATTATCGAAGTCCTTGGCGGTCGTTTCGAGATCCTTCACGATTTTTTCAGCCCGGTCGTAATCCTTTACCTCGATGGCGGCGAGGAGTTGATTGGTCTTCTGCGTGAATTCGAGCGCGCGGCGTTTTTTCTCGCGCGTCACAGTGCGAACCGAGGGCATGTATTCGCCGACGGCGAACGCTTCCGCCAAGCGTTGCGTGGCGCTGTTAAGCTCGTTCTTGGTGAGAAGGAAGTTGTAGGCGTCGATGCCTTCCTGCACGTCGCGCATCGCTTCGTTGGCGAGACTGTCGAGGACGCTCAATGTCGGGGGCAATCCGGAGGCGTCGGTGAGAAGCTTCTTGGCGTCTCCCTTGAGCTTGAGCTGGGTGTCGCCATCGCCAAAGAGCGTGCGATAGAAACGGCTGGCGATCACGACGTGCTGAAACCGACGCTGGAAGAAAAACTGAACGATGAGCGCCTGAAATTCCACCTTGGCTTGAAGTTCGGAGGCGTTCTGCTTGGCGACATTGAGTTTCGAGAGCGCTTCGATTTCGGCCAGACGCTTGATGTAGGGCTGAACGCGCAAATCGCGTTTCATGTCCTGTTCCTTGGACCACTGCTTGGCCGCTTCGGGATTGGCCCCGTTCTTTCCGCCCTTGGGTGCGCTGCCGAGGGAAATATCCTCGACGGCGGAGCGAGCGTTCCACTCCATCGTCTCGCGCTCTTTTTCGAGGGAATCGTTGGCGCGATCAAGACGGTCGACTTCGCGTTTGGAGAGCCAGACGGTGTAGACAGCGTTGGCGAGGGAATCGCACAAATTGGCGTCGATGCGGTATTTCGACGCCTTGGGCAGGAGGCTCCAGGCTTCGTCGAGATTGATCTTCGGGCCGGGAGTGATTTTCTCCATGATCTCGGCCAGCGCTTTGCGATAGGCTTCGTCCTCAACACCCGTTTCTTCCTCGGCGTTGAGGTATTTCTCGAAGCGGGCGCGGAAAATACGGTTATCGTTAATGTTCCACTTCTTGCCGTCCCAACTGAGTACTTCATTGCCGGGATCGAAAAACGGGAGATCGTTGCCGAGAGTGCCCTGTTTCGAAGCGCCTCCGGCTGTCGCGTTGCCGCCGGAAGCGGATGCCGCCGGAGCCGAGGCCCCAGGTGACGAGGAAGCCGGAGCCACCGAATCCGCCGTCTGGGCCTGAAGTGTCGTCAACCCACAGCAGCCCACCGCGAGAAAGAGAGAGAGCGTTCTCATTTTTTCTGCAAGTCCTTGACGGTTAAAAGACCATCGGCGCCCACTTCCAGCTTGAAGGAAAAGCTCTGGCCTTTTTGCAAATTCACTGAATTGAAAGTAGTCGGCACCAGTACGCCGACCGGGGACGATCCGTTCCTGGTTTCCACATCGATGGAAAAGAGCCGGCCCTTGGGCGGTGACCAAACCAGAAGATTGAGCACCTTGGCATCGACCTTGTAGACATTGCCGCGGAGACTGTTGGCGTTCTCATAGTAAGCCGCCACATCGAGCGGCTGAAGCGTGCGGTAGGGATCATTGACCCGGCCAATGAAATAATGCCCCCCTCCCAGAGCGGCGCAGAGAAGCAACAGCGCAACAGCAATCTTGATCAAACTAACCTTGGAACTGGCCCGGCGTGACATTGATTCCTATTGATAGCAATGCCTTAGAAGAGTGCAAGTCATTCAGAACACGCGTTGTTAATTAGTTTCCAGTCATTAAATTGACCAGTCTCTTGCAAACTTTTCGTCAGCATCGCGAATAGTGATTCAACCCCTGGAATCGACCAGAGTTTCGCCCGAATTCAGCTATTTTTTGAATCCGTACCCGGTCGCCGTCAACCCTGATTCCAACGGCTCTGGACGCAACCGAAGTAGGCGATAATCAGCCCCACCAGCGCTTGGCAGCCGAGCACCCAAAAACAAGCGGCATACGGCGACAGCGGCGTATCGGTGATCGAGCGCACGAGATCGTAGAAACGCGTATCGCGCATCGTCTCCAGATAACCCGACCAACTCCAGTAAGCCGAAATCATCGGGCGGGTCATCGACCCGAGCAATTCCGGCAACGCCAGCACCGCCCCCGAAAGCGGGAGTTGGAACCCGACGAAATAGACCGAGATCAACGACGCCTGTTCGCCGCTGTGGCTCCAGCTCGACACGCCGAGACAAAAAAACGTCAATGCCGCATTGGCCAACGCCAACATCGCCACCTGCGGCCCCAGATCGCCCGGAAATTGAACAAAGAACTTCACGAATATTGTCATCCAGAGCGATTGCGCAAGCACCAGCACGCCGAGAAAAAACACCTTGCTACCGAGATAACTCAACGGATTCAAGCCCGCGAGTTTCTCCTTCTCGTAAATCTGGCGCTCGCTCACGATCTCGCGCGCCCCGTTGTTCGAACCCATCAAGGTCATCAGGATCACCTGGAACATAATCAGCCCCGAAACCAGTCCGCCCACCCTGCTGGTTTGCGCGGTGAAAGCGACCGACTCGCGCAGTTGCTTGATGATATTGCCGTCAGCCGTCAGGCTCAGATTCTCGATCTGCGGCAAGCCGTGCAGCGCAAAGGGCACGACCAACGCCGGAAAGAGAAACAGCAACGCGAACTGAAGCCAGACCTGGTTCTTCTCACGGAAAAACAACTTCCAGCGACGGCCCAGCAGAATGAAAAATTGTTTGAGCATCCCCGGCGATTTCGTCACCACCCAATCGTCTTTTTCAGGTGCCTTTTCTTTGATCGGTTCTTCGACCGGTACGTCGACATTTTCGTCTTCGCCAACATTTTCCTCTTCCGTTTCCACATCCCCTTCCCCGTCTTCGTCGGACTCGGCAGCGGTTTCGTCTTCGGACTTCGTTTCCTCTATCACCTCGACGATTTTTTCCGTCTCCTCCCGAGCTTCCTTCTCTTCTTCTTCATCCTCTTCCCATTCATCAATCGGAGGCAAGGGCGGCAGAGCAAAGTTTTCGTGATAAATCTTCCAACGTTCGGCCCACGCCTCATTTTCCTTCGACTCCAGTTGCGGGAAAAGAGCCTCGGGATTCGGAACACTGAAATATTCGAGCAGGCTGCGGCTCGGACCCGAATACAACACCGCACCGGCACGCAGCACCGTGACCGAATCGTACAAATGCAAATGCCGCAAACTGTGCGTGACGCTCAACACAAGCCGCTTCCCGTCGAGCGAAAGCTGGTGGAGCAGATGAACGATTTCATCCTCCGCCTTCGGATCGAGACCGGACGTAACCTCGTCGCACAAAAGCAGGGACGGGCGCGTCGCCACTTCCAACGCCAGCGCCAACCGCCGCCGTTGGCCGCCCGAAAGCTGCGATGCCATCCGATCGCGAATATCGTAGAGCCCCACCATTGTCAAAATACGAGCGGCGCGTTCACCCCGTTGGCGTTTCGAATGTCCCCGACCGCCCACGCGCAACCGCAAGCTGTAGTCGAGCGATTCGGCAATGGTGAGCGACTCGTGAACGATGCTGAATTGAGGCACATAGCCGAGTTCCGCCGGAGCAATGTCACCTTCGGTCGCCAAGTTGCGCCCGTCCCAGCACACTTCGCCCTTCTCGGGATCGAGCAATCCCGCGATGACTTTAAGAAGCGTGCTCTTGCCGCAACCCGACGG
>DBTH01000292.1:13325-13653 GCA_002306945.1 Methylacidiphilaceae bacterium UBA1321
TTGCCGCAACCCGACGGCCCGACGATGGCGGCAAAATGAGGCCGCGGAAAATGCAGCGAAACCGATTGTAATATGGGCGGTGCGGCGTGGTCTTCGCCTAAATGCAGAGTGACATCTCGTATTTCCAACATCCACTTTCTGATTTATGCGAGAGCGGCGACAGTGGCAACTCTTTTTAAAATGAAGAAGTTTTCAGTTACCAGGTTTTCGCTTTCAGAATACTTGGAACCTCGTACTTCGTACTACCCTCGTCTTTTCAAAACGAGCGCTTCACAGTCCGCGCAAACATTGCTATGAATACCGTACTCGTTCATGAAAAAGGCACTCC
>DBTH01000015.1 GCA_002306945.1 Methylacidiphilaceae bacterium UBA1321
TGCGCCAGATGGGGGGCAACCTGGGAGTGGAGAGCACGCCCCAGGGGTCGATCTTTTCGTTCCGCCTGTCGCTGGCCGAAGGCGAATCCCTGGGGCCGCGGAGCGAATCGATCTCCAGGGTCGCCGTTCCGCTCGCCGGTCGGATCCTGGTCGCCGAGGACAATCGGATCAACCAGAAGGTGGTGATCGGTCTTCTGGGGAAGCTGGGGATCGAGGCCGACGTCGCCGAAAACGGGCGGCTGGTGCTGGAGCGGCTCGCGGCCCATCCCGGCGAATACCAGATGGTGCTGATGGACATCCAGATGCCGGAGATGGACGGGTTGGAAGCCGTCCGGCGCATCCGCGCCGGCGAGGCGGGCGAAGCCGGCAGGACGATCCCCGTCGTGGCGCTCACCGCCCACGCCATGGAAGGCGACCGGGAGCTGTTCCTCCAGAAGGGAATGGACGGCTACCTGTCCAAGCCCATCCACCTCAAGGACCTGAGGGTCTCGCTCGAGACCTGGCTTTCCGCCGAAAGGACCTGACATGGCCGTCCTGCACGAGCACCCCCACAGTCCGAGCCGGGCCGAGCACCGGTTCGCCGAGGCGTGTCAAAGCCTGTCGTCTGGCTGGCACGTCTTCTTCGGGGTCGAGTGGACCCGCCCCGGGACCGACGGGGAAGGCGACCGCTCCGGCGAGATGGACGCGGTCCTCTACCACCGCGGGCACGGACTGCTGGTCGTCGAGGTGAAGGGCGGCGGCATCCGCCGCGACGGCGACCGGTGGTCCAGCATGGGCCGCAACGGCTGGCACGCCATCAAGAATCCGCACCAGCAGGTGCGCGAGTCCGTCTGGTACCTGATCCGCGAGTTCAAGGAGATGGCGCGGCGCGACCCCGACCAGGGGTACCCGGTCGTGGCGTGGGGGTTGTGCTTCCCCGACGTCGAGGTGAAGCGCGACGAGTGGTTGGGGCAGGACCTCCATCCGCACCAGATCCTGTCGCGAGCCGACCTGCCCCGCCTGGAGAAGCGCTGCATCGAACTGCTCTCCCGCGCGGGCCAGGGACTGTCTCGACAGAATCCGTCGGAGTGGTTCGAACAGCGGCTCCTGGAGAGGTTCCATCCGTGCTTCTCCCTCATGCCGCCCGCCCGGGAGCTTCTCGCCGAGGAGGGCGAACAGATGCTGCGGGCGACCGCCCACCAGCAGCAGTTCCTCTCGGCCACCCGCTCCATCGCCCGACTGGCCGTCGAAGGCTGCGCGGGCTCGGGGAAGTCGGTGCTGGCCGCCGACCGGGCCCGCCTCCTGTCCCGGGACGGAGAATCGGTCCTGCTCTTGTGCTACAACCGGCTGCTGGCCGAACGCTGGCGCGCCGATCCGGGCCTGCGCGGGGTCGAGGTGGCGACCTTCCACGAACAGGCGCGCCGCTGGATCGAAGCGGACGGGGCGGCATGGCCCGAACTCGAGGCCTCGGGTTTCGAGGAATTCGAGGCGCGCATCCCCGCCCTTCTCGGAGCGGCGCAGGCGCACGGGGCGCAGGAACGGTTCGCCGCGGTGGTCGTCGACGAGGGGCAGGACTTCCACCCCGAGTGGTGGCCCCTGGTCGAGGGCTTCCTGGAGGCTCCCGGCGCCGACAGCCTCACCATCTTCTTCGATCCCCGACAAAACCTGTTCGACCGGGCCTTGGCGCTTCCCAAGGATCTGCCGGTCTTCCGGCTTTCGGTTTCTGTGCGCAACACCCGCTCCATCGTGGACTGGATCGCGCGGCGCACCGGTATCGAGCTGTCGGCCGATCCGCTCTGCCCCGAAGGCGAGGCGCCCACGCGGCGCGCCTGGAAAACGCCGGGGGACCAGCGCGAGCTTCTGCGCGCCGATCTGTCCGAGCTTCTGCAGGCGGGCATCGAGAAGGAACGCATCCTGGTCGTCACCTGCCGGGGGAGGGAGCATTCCGGGTTGATCGACCCTCCCCACGGGGCGCCCTGCGGGTGGAGCAGCCCCCCCGACACTTGGCGTCCGGGGCGGGTCAACATCGACACCGCCGTGCGCGCCAAGGGCCTGGAAGCCGACGTGGTCATCCTGGCCGACGTGGATGCGGAAACCTCTCCGGATCGCATCTACGCCGGAGCCACGCGCGCCAAGCATCGGTTGTTCGTCTACGAGAGGGATTGAGAGGGAGTCGCCCCATCGAAAAAGCCCGCCTCCGGTTTCGGGAGCGGGCTTGCGCGGCGATCGGTCGGGCGAACCCGGAAGGTGGAGGCTCCTCTACTTCTTCTTCGAAGCCTTGGGTGCCGGGGCGGGCTCCTCGTAACCGGGGATGCTGGACTTGACCGTGTCGGCACCGGCGCCGAACTTGCTCTTCAGGAACTTGACCAACAAGGTGTCGTCGGCGGTGGCGCCCGGCTGGACCATCCGGTTGAGGGCGAACACCAGCACGTTCAGGCCGTTGTTGGTGGTCGCGTGGATGTCGGCGCCGCGGTCGAGCAGGGCTTCGACGATCTCTTTCTTGCCGTGGGCGCTGGCGATGTGCAAGGCGTTTTCGCCCAGTTTGTTCTGGGTCTCGAGCTTCGCACCCTGGGCGAGCAGGGTCTGGATGGCGTCGAGCTTTCCGGTGCTGGCGGCAAGCATCAGCGGGGTGACTCCCTGGTCGTCCTGGATGTCGACCTTGGCGCCGCGGGCGATCAGGATCGAGATGATGTCGATCTTGCCGTTCATGGCGGCGAAGTGGAGCGCGGTCTGGCCGTTCTGCGTGGCGTCGACCGCCTCGCCCTTGTCCAGAAGCTGCTTCACTTCGGAAGGATTGCCTTGGACGATGGCCTTGACCATCTCCTGGCTCAGAATGACGGGCTTCTTCTCTTCCTTCTGGCAAGAAACCAGGGCCATCACGAGTCCAGCCATGGCGACGCAACGGATCAGACGCTTCATGCGATACTCCTTCTGTGCCGGAATCGTTGGGAGGATTTCAAGTCGAGAATCCGGACGTAGGAAAAGGGTACCATCAAATCCTCCTTCGGGTGTACGGTTTTTGTCCATTTCCGTACTTGAAATGTCCACGCCAAGGACGCCTCCGGGGGCGGTTGGAAAATCAGGCCGCCGGACTTGCCAAAGGAAACGGGTTCTCCTACTTTTCTCCATCCTCGGTTCGCCGGGAATGGGTGCAAGGGTTCGTAGCTCAGCTGGTTAGAGCGTCGCTCTGATAAGGCGAAGGTCGATGGTTCGAGTCCATCCGGACCCACTCGGAAAAGGCCAGGCAACTGGCTTTTTCCCTATCCAGGGCATCCGCGGATGGGGAGAGTGGATCCAATCGAGTTCATTGGTGCTAGAGGGGACATAGCTCAGTTGGTAGAGCGCCTGCTTTGCAAGCAGGATGTCTGGAGTTCGACTCTCCATGTCTCCATTTTCCTCGGCTGCGCGGGCGCATACTGGTGACTTTCACCACTCGGCGTCCCGATGCGGACGCCTTCGGGCTCAAGTCCCTGCGTCTGCATCCCGCTCGCTGTCGGAAAACTCGCCTCGGCCGGGTTTGACGGCTTTGCGGCTACGCTTCGCTGGCCGCCTCGGATTTGGGGTAGACGGGAGGGCAAGGTCGGCGAATCTCGGGGCGATAGGCTGAGGGGCAGGCTGGCGGAGCGCGCTGACCTTTCGGGCTGTCGTGTGAAGATCTGGGCGCCGCCCCGGCTTTGGGCTCGACGGCTCCTGCGGAGCGTCTCGACGGGGGTACCGGGGCCGCCCTCCTGCAGGCTCGCGCGGGGCGCTCGGTGCTTCGCACCCGGCGCCTGCGGCGCCGGCCTTGCGTCCGGCTGGCGCGGGGCTTTGGCAAGTGACGGAATCACGGATCGCCGAAGTTCGAATTCTTGAACCTTCGCCGCCCGGCTGTTGCCGTGGACATGGATCTTGGGTTCGAAGTCGTTGGGTAACGGAGTGTCGTCGAGGATCTCTTCGACGGTTACGTCAAGCGCCTTTGCCACGGCGGCAAGCCTTGGAGCTGAAGGGGTCTTCAGATCGTTCTCGTATCTGGTCAGACACGCTGCCGCCCGATGGAGCGACAGAAGCATGGAATGTTATAGTATGTTATATTGAAGGAGTGAGATACACGGAAGAAGGCGGAAAAGGGCATCGAATCCGCACCAGATCATATCCAGGATGCTTTCCAGGATCTGTCGGAAGATCTGGCTGCTACCGGGCCCGTGCAGTCGAGTTGGCCGAATTACTCCAAGCTCGGGAAGGACAAGTACCACTGCCACTTGGCGCACAAATGGGTGGCTTGCTGGACGATCGAGAAGGGTTCCATCATCATCGAGGTCTACTATGCTGGCAGTCGCGAAAACGCCCCATATTGAATTCAGCTTCAAGGGCCCGAAGGAGGCCTTGGTCGACATTCTTGAACGCCTGAAGGGAGCCTATCCGATTCGCGTGGTGGAGTCGGATTCGGACTCTCAGGACTGGACTTCCACCAAGCTTCACCAGCAGATCAAGTCGCGTATGCACGGTGGTTCGTATCTGCGCATCGATCTGTTCAAGGCGGGATCGTCCCAGAAGGCGCTGGCCGAAGCGACGGGTATTCCGCAGCCGCATATCTCCCAGATGATCGCCGGGAAGCGCCCGATCAGCCACGAGAACGCCCAGAAGCTTGGCAAGTTCTTCAAGCGTCCCGCCAAGCGCTATCGGGTGATGACCGAAGAAATTTGAAGCCCGCCGCAGGCCTCCAGGCCTGTCCTGAGCGGAGCCGAAGGGCGTTCGGCCTAACCGTCCCGCTGTGCGGATCGGCGGAGCGTTGCAAATATCGAAGTATTGGCTTGCGCTCCGGTTTTTTGATTGGTGCGCATCCGTCTGCACCTGGATCGCGGCGAACTGTTCGCCGTGGTGTGTGCGCTGCCGAGGGGCCTGGATGGGTCCGAACTGATCGAATGTTGAATCGTCTTTGAAACAATCGCAGCGTCTGAGGATTAGCCAGGAATCGCTGTAAAAGACATTTTTCTCTGTTATGACCCTCCGCGCCAAGTTGACTTCTTTCAAGTCCGGAATTCTCCACTTCGCGTTGCCATGCATCTTGGGCACCATCGCCTCGGCGCAAGTGCCCCAAGTCAGCATCGTGACCTCGTTCACCGACATCGTTTTGCCGCCGCAAGTCACGGTGGTGCCGGTTCTCTATAAGGTGAACAACGGCATTGAACGGACGATGGATATCCCGCTGACCTGCACAGTCAGTCAATGCACGGGGGCTGTCGTTGTGGTCGATAGTCTTCGAGGTACAGGTCAACAGAGCTTTACCGTTTCGCGAACAACCGATACGTTAGCGCCATTCCCGCTGAATTTATTGCAAGACCGGCAGGAATTGGCAGCGAGTCAAACTCATTCGTTGATGATCCGGAATGGGGAGGTCTGGTCGTTTGGTTGGAATCGTGAAGGACAGTTAGGACTTGGGGGCAAGGATGCGAACTTTCACCCGATGTTGCGGAAGATACCGGGATTAAGCCGAATTGTTGCCGTCGCTGCGGGGATTGAGTTTTCTGTTGCGTTGGATAGTGCTGGCGAGGTATGGACTTGGGGAAGTGATTTTTTGGGCGCCTTGGGGAATGGAAATTTTGACCCTAACGAGGCGGTGCCTAGTATCTATGGGAATCCGCGGATTTACAACACTTTTTTTAGTGATCCCCGACCTCGGAGAGCCTTGAGCGCAAAGAAAATCGTAAGTATTGCTACGGGCCCTTATCACGTCATCGTCGCCGATTCCGCAGGAAAGACGTGGGGTTGGGGGTATAATCCATATGGCGCATTGGGATTTGTGAGCCCGGCGGGTAAAGTTAGTTCACCCACCCAAGCAGGATCAACGGCGAGAATTCGGAAAGTCGTTGCCGGAGGTGATCAAACAAATTGGGAAAGCTATCGGTCGTTTAGTATTGCGCTTGACTATGATGGAAAAATCTGGGGGATGGGAATGCCTAGTCACTGGCAATTTGGCTCCTTAACAGATGCAAGTACAGCTCCGACGGAAATCCCCATTAATTTATCAAATCAACCCAGTTTATCAGGGGCAACGGGGCTCCTTGCTGGGGTTTCAGCATTCTTGATTGAGGAGATGCGAATAAGTGACAAACAACGACTTGTATTTGCTTTAGGTTATGTTTGGGGAACGTATTGGTCTTCCTATCCGAAGGGCCATGCTTTGGGTGAGATAAACATGCAATCGCTAGGTGGAAGCATCGCCGTTGAAATAGGTTCGGAAAGTTCAATACCAAATGGAAATAATGAGGTTTGGTGGAAAGGACGAACGGTATCGGGCCCGTCTGGAGCGGTGACGGACTGGGCCTCTGTTCGGAAATCGGATGGTGGTGTTTTAGTTGGAAAAAATATTCGTGCAGGAGCAAATCACGCAATAGCATTGGATCTTTCAGGAAATATGTATTGCTGGGGGGATGCCGGTGTTTGCACTGGTGGAAGTGGTTGGAACAGTAATGCCGTTCGTATTGAAAGAGACTCGAGTCCAGCTGTGCCTCCTGGAGTGATTACGATTCAGACGAACTTTTCCGGGATAGTCTTGCCATCAAATATTCGAGTGATTCCGGTGCAGTATCGCTTCGATTCTGGCATGGTCAGGACATCTGATGTCACGTTGACATGTTCGGCGACTAGTTGTACCGGTACTCTGCAAGTCGCTGATGCAAAAGGAGTGGCCCAAAAGCAATTCACGATTGCGCGTAGTATCGATTCGTTGGGGGCCTTCCCGCTGAGTCTTTTGCAAGACCGGCAGGAATTGGCGACAAGTCGTTCGCACACTCTAATGGTTCGTGATGGAGAAGTCTGGGCCTTCGGCAACAATCAACAGGGGCAATTGGGAATTAAATATAAGGATTCTTTGTTCCATGCCGCATTGCGTAAAGTTCCAGGATTAAGTCATATTGTCTCCGTCGCAGTTGGGCTTGAGTTTTCAGTCGCATTGGATAGTGCAGGAGATGTTTGGACATGGGGGAGCAATTTTCTCGGGGCTTTAGGAAATGGCCAATTTGATCCAAATGAGGCTGTTCCGAATATTTATGTTGATCATCGGGTTTATAATTCATATTACAGCGATCCGATTCCAAGGAGAGTATTGACTGGAAAAAAGGTTGTCAGCATTGCTGCAGGTCCATATCATGTGATTGTTGCTGATTCAGCGGGTAGTACATGGGGGTGGGGCCATAATTCGAATGGACTCTTAGGGTTTGTGAGCGCTGTGGGGAAAGTTTCCAGCCCGACTCCATCTATTTCGCCAATTCGAATTCGCAAGGTTGTTGCAGGCGGCGATCAATTAAGCTGGGAATGGTACCGCTCTTTTAGCATTGGCCTTGATTACAATGGGAAAGTATGGGGGATGGGGAAGCCTAGTCATTGGCAATTCGGATCCTTAACGGATGCAAGTAATGCTCCGACGGAAATTCCAATTAACTTATCGAATCAGCCAAGCTTAAGTGGTGTCACGGGCATTGTATCTGGCGTTTCCGCCTTCCTCGTGGAAGCGTCAAGGGCAAATGATGATCAGCGGGTCGTCTTTGCGCTTGGTTATGATTGGGGTGCATATTGGTCGGCTCTTCCTACTGGGCATGCTTTGGGAAGTATTACAATGCAATCGCTTGGTGGAAGTATTGCTGTCCAAATTGCCACAGAAAGCTCTGTCCCAATTGGAGAATATGATGTTTGGTGGAAAGGAAGAACGGTATCAGGACCCGCCGGACCGGTGACGGATTGGAAGCAAGTTCAAAAACTCGAAGGAGGTGTTCTTACCGGAAGATCGATCCGAGCAGGGGTAAATCATGCGGTCGTAGTAGACTCTTCGCAAAACCTGTACTGCTGGGGTGAGGCAAAGGTATGTTCTGGGGCCTCAGATGGAATCTATACTCAGGTTGCTGCCAAGGTATTGGTCGACTCTGCATTGTCGCCAGAGCTAGTTATTGAGGGACTCGTAGATACGATTCTTGTGCCTAGTGACAAGGAATATTTGGATCTTACGGTGAAAGTTGGGGCTGAAACGTATTTGGTCCACGCAAAATTGAATTGCGTTGGTGATGTCTGCCAATCGGATGTCTTTGTAAAGCTTCCGGACGGCAGAATTGTTGGAAAAACGATTCGAGTAAGGAAAGCATCTTGCCTCTATAATCAGATCTCATTTGATCGGAACGAATTCTCGCCAACTGATTTGCTTACAGGAAAAATAATTAGCCCTTTCAAGGGTGCTGTTGCGCTGAATATTTCTGAACTGGGTGGGTCGGCAAACATCGCGAATGGCCTGATTGATTTAGGCGTAAAAAGTACGGATACACTTCGATTCTCGATTCCGTTAAGCCGATTTGGGGGGGGGTTAAGTGGGGTTTACTTCGGACAAGTGTCGATGACTGGCTTAGGGTGGAATGAAAGTACGGTTTTACGCTCGTCTAGAGATAGTATGATTTCTCCAGAAATGGGCAGCCGAAGTTGGGTAATAGATGGCTCGCAAGAATTTGTGTTTTTAGGCTCAGACACTCTCGTTCTGCTCGCTGAAAGATGTAAAAAAATCACAGATAGTATTTGCGGTAAATACTCCAAGTCGGCACTCGTGAAAAAAGGTGACGTGGTCCGGCTTGGGAATGTTGATTTGGGAACAAAAGCCATAGAAAATGACTCGGATCAATTGGTTTGGCGCACTTGGCCAACGGGAGCATTTTTTAAATGCACAGGGCTTGGGATTGTCTCGAATTTATCGGTATCGGTGGATTACCAGATGGTGCTCTACAGAGAGGTCGCTGGAGTCGAATGGAATCAGTTTGTTGCAGTAGACTCTTCAAAGATTATCCTGCAAGATGCGAATGGATTGCAACTACGTAGCATAAACGTGAGTAACACGGTTGGTCATAAGAGTCTCAATCTGCAACTTCCGAATAGACCTAATGGTCCGGATTGGGCGGTCCTGCGTTTGCTCGTTTGGAAATCTGGTTTTGAAACGGAATATGTGCAAACGTTGCGATTTGGGGGCTGAGATGTTCAAATCATTTATAACAGCAAAATTTTATTTCTGGGCTTGGGTAGGAATCTTTCTCGCTCTCCTGGTATCGGATCTCAATGCACAGGTCCTCGTGAGGAATAATCCTCATAAATGTGAAGGAGCAATTTGGTGGTGGTCATCTGATTTGCCAAAGTGCTGTTATGAAGAATGTCCTCCGGCTATTTACGGTGCACTTGTTAGGAATTATTATGTTGATGGACTGATATCGGGAGACATCCTTGGTTGGGGCGGTCAATATACAAGAATAAATGATTATTGTAAAGCAACCTATGGACCAAATGCATATGTTGCTTATCCAGAGGTTGGCTTTGATAAAGTCCACTTGGTGCCAGACGGAACAGTGAATGGAAGTTTTGATGTTGTTGATTTGCATTTCATTTGTGTAGATAACTCTGTACGGGAGAAATGCCACAACGGAAAAGATGACGATCATGATGGATTGACCGATTGCCAAGATCTTGCAAATTGTAAAGGTGTTCCCGACTGCCGGCCCGACATAAGCATCGGCCCGTGTGGTGCGCCAAAATCGCCGATTGGAGGAGGCTATCAATCGAAAGAGGAGTTGATATGGAATAAAGGCAATAGCGCCTGCCAATGCTCGAAGGAGACGAAAAAGCCATGCGAGCCGACGGATGGGGAACCGGTGGAAGTCAACTCGGGGCGGCTGACGGATGCGCGGGAAGATCTGATGATTCCGGGGCGATTTCCTGTGGCCGTGGCTCCCTTCTATCGGTCGAACTCCGACTACCTCGGAGTGCATGGGTACGGGTACAGCTCGATTCTGACGGCTCGGCTGATCCGTTGGGACGACAGTTCTTGGTCGTTACGGGATGAGCGCGGAGATCGCGAAGACTTCGATGCCACCGGGAAAAACTTGAACCACAAGATTGCGATGGGGAACTTGCTTCTAAGCGGCGATTCGGCCTATTGGGAGCCTATGTCCGGGCGAGTCTATGCCTTCACACGCAAGGAGGGCGTCCTGGGAACGATTCGTGATCGGAAAGGGGGAGGCGTTCGCTTCACCTATGCCGACTCGGCGGGGGTACCCTACCGGCTTCCCATCAAGGGCATCTCGTATTCGGCATGGCCACCCAAGTTCCGAGGTGTGATCGCCATGGATTTCCGAGTGAACCGATTGGCCGATCTCGACAATACAAGTCGGTTCATCGATTTCAGCTACGACACCACCGGGCTGTTGGTTTCGGCGACCGATTTCTCGGGGCGCAAGGTCGATTACACCTACGATCTGGCGGGCAATCAAACCAAGGTGACGTTCCCCGACGGGACGGCGCGTCGGTTCTTCTACCAGGATACGGCGAAATTCCATCGATTGACCGCATTCGATGCGAAGCCCATCCGTGGAAGCATGGCTTCGGACACCGCGATCCTGACGCGGAACGAATTCGATGGCAAAAACCGAGTGGCCTCGCAGACATTCCAAGGATCCAGCTATGGATTCGACCACGCCGCTTGGCGAGATTCGACCTTTCATGAACTGGGTAGCAGGTTCGGGGAACAAATGAGGCCCAATGCGGTAATGCGAATCATCCAATACTTCCGTTCTACCACAGTGAGTCAAATCGTGCCCGATGGGCGTGGCGGCACGACAACTCGTGCGGTAGTCTACGACGACCTAGTTGAAAATGGAGCCCAGCAGGACACGGGTAGCGGTAATTTGCTTGATTCCATCCATTGGCTGAGTCGCGTTTTGCGCGAAAAGGAAATCGTTGGCACCGACACGTTGTATCGGACCACTGTCTACGACAAGTACAACAATGTGATCGGGAAGACCGAGCCCGAGGGAACGCAGATCCAGTTCTTCCGCGATACGCTTTCGCGGGTCTACCTGCAGAAGGAGAACCCCACCGCGGGGCGGGGCTCCGCCCGGTACATCCGCTATGTCTACGACGGCAAGACAGATCGGATTTTGCGGCAGGTGAACGGGACTTCGCTCGATTCCACGGTCACGGAATGGACCTACGACGCGAACGGCAATGCGCTGACCGAATCGGTATGGGGCGATCCGGCGGTGAAGATCTCGACCTCCAAGAGCTACGACGCCTTGGGGCGTGTTCTGACCGAAACGGATGCGTTCGGCAAGACGACAAAAAACGTCTACTTGTCGACATCGTCCTTTCAGCCCGATTCGGTGCAGTTTCCCGACACCACGGGCGAACGGTACACCCGCGATGCGATGGGCCGTATCACCCAAACGAAAAACCAACTGGGCCAGGTGAAATGGAACGCCTACGACGTATTGGGGCGTGAGACTCTGACTTGCGGCTACGACAGCCTTTGTGCGCGCCGCACCTACAACGGCCCGGATCTGGTCCTGTTGGAGGAAGGTCTGATGGCCAACGCCTCGGGCGGCTACGGGGCGGCGCTGCGGGTTTCCATGTACGATGTCGACGGCTATGGGCGGCGGGTGAAGGAATGGATGCAGTCGGGATTCCGCTGGGTCCTCAAGCGCAAGCTGGTGCTGGACGCGATGGGGAACGAACTGGAGGTCTGGGACAATCCCGATTCGACGAATTCCGACAGCACGCGCTGGCGTCTGGTCGAGCGTAAGGTGTTCGACGGGCGCAATCATCTGCGTGAACTCAGGCAGTTCCCCAGCGGTCCTGGATACGATTCGTTGGTGACGCTCTACAAGCCCGACGCC
>DBTH01000284.1:0-3937 GCA_002306945.1 Methylacidiphilaceae bacterium UBA1321
TTGGAAACCTCAAAAAGGGCGGATGGCTAAGTGCTCGTTGCGAGCACCGCCATCTGCCCTTTTAGCGAGGTTCCAAGGGTATCATACCCTTGGCAGGAGGTCTGGAGGACTGAGTCCTCCAGTCACGTTGCCTTGCAATACGGCGAAACTATGATTTCCTGTTTCCCTATGAGTAATCGATCCACACCTGTCACCATTCTCACCGGCTTTCTCGGCAGCGGCAAAACCACCCTCCTCAACCGGCTACTCACCGAAAACCACGGAAAAAAGATTGCCGTCATCGAAAACGAATATGGCGAAATCGGCATCGACCACGACCTCGTCATCAATTCCGACGAAGAACTCTTCCAGATGAACAACGGCTGCATCTGCTGTTCGGTGCGTGGCGACCTCCTGCGCATCCTCGGCAAACTCCTGCGCCGCAAGACTCCCCTCGACGGCATCCTCATCGAAACCACCGGGCTCGCCGATCCCGGCCCCGTCATCCAGACCTTCTACGCCGACGAAGAACTCCAGACCCGCCTCTCCATCGACTCCATCGTCACCATGGTCGACGCCAAACACGTCCTCCAGCACCTCGACAAAGACGAAGAATGCCGCAAACAAATCGGCTTTGCCGACATCGTCCTCCTCAACAAGACCGATCTCGTCACTCCCGAAGAACTCGACAGCCTCGAAAAGCGCCTGCGCGGCATCAACGGCTTCGCCCGCTACTACCGCACGAAAGACGCCGCCATCGAACCGGACAAAATCATCGGCGTCGGCTCCTTCGATTTGAACAAGAAATTCGACTTCGACCCCAAAGTCCTCGACGAAACCGCCCACGTCCACAACGACAGCGTCAGCTCCGTCGGCCTCCAATCCGAAAAACCCCTCGACATCAATAAAGTCGACAAATGGATGGGCCAACTCCTCAAGGACAAAGGCGGTGACATCTTCCGCATGAAGGGCATCCTCAACATCGAAGGCCAGCCCCGCAAATTCGTCTTCCAGGGCGTCCACATGCTCTTCGACGGAAAACCGCTCGCTCCCTGGGGCGAAAACGAAAAACGCGAAAGTCGCCTCGTCTTCATCGGCAAGGAACTCGACCGCGCCGCCCTCAAGGCCGGATTCGAAAGTTGCTTCGTCTGATTCGCAACGGCCTCCGCCGCCCAATCTTTTCTCTATATGAAAAATGATTCTATCGCAAAAACAGTGGGATATCCCTTACTGAATTTTCCGCACACGCAGCACACCGAGCGCACCCAGTGCTCACGCCCTTATGTGTCAGCGCGCTAAAATGGCTGCATGAAATGGGGAAAACCGCTTTTATCAGAAACTCAGAAAATCCAGACAGCCGGGGTTCTTGCTTTCGGATACCGTGAGCTTCTGCGGGCTATTTCCGCACTTCCCAACTTTCTGACCCGGCCTTTTTCCGTGCCGTCTTTCATTCCTGAAATTCCGTTAATTCCGTCTAAAAATGCCTTTCCCCCATGCCACGCGAAGAAGACAGAGTTGTCGCTCCTTGTCGCGGGTCGTCGCATGGCCTCCAGTTTTTTATACCCACCCCTTTGCGCGTATCGGACGCGAAAACTGAACAACTTACGCAAACGCCCTCGCCAACAACACCTGCAACAGGTTTCAACCAAAACTCCCTCTTTCGTAACGCCAATCTTTTGATAGACTCGCTCGTTATGCAAAACGCCGCTGTCAAACCCCAGCCCGCTCTCTGGGACTTTTTCATCCTGATTGTTTCGCTCTACGTTCTCGTGTCGATGGGTCTCATCGCAGTCTTCAACCGCGACCCGCAGGTCCAACTCCTCTTCGATAAATTCGATTTCTTCGTCTGTCTCATCTTCCTCGGCGACTTCTCCTACCGTTTCCTCAAGGCCGAGAGCAAACTCAAGTTCATGCGCTGGGGCTGGATCGATCTGCTGGCCAGCATTCCCGCCGTGGGCGCGTTGCGCTGGGGTCGGCTCTTCCGCGTTGTGCGCATCCTGCGACTCTTCCGCGCCTTCCGCTCGATGAGGGAGATCGTGAAATTTCTCGTCCAGCAACGCGAGAAATCGGCCGTCATGGCCACCGTTCTCATGTTGCTCTTCGCGGCGTTCATCGGCGCGATACTGATGCTCGAATTCGAAGCCGATTCGCCCTCCAACATCAAAACCGCCGGACAGGCGCTCTGGTGGTCGATTGTCACCATGACCACGGTCGGATACGGCGATTACGTGCCGGTCACTCCCGCCGGTCGCATCCTGGCCAGCGTGATGATGATCATCGGCATCTGCCTCATCGGCGTCATTTCCGGCACGTTCGCCAGTTGGTTCACCACTTCCAGCAACAGCGGCAACAATGACGCCCAGCGCGAGGAATATCTCAAAATCCGCGCCGATCTCGATGCGATCAAGAAAAAGCTCGGCATCGACGATTCCACCCACTCCCGCGAAACGGCACCGAAGGACAGCCCCGCCTTGCGTTAAATTTTCGACTGCGTTACACTGGCCGCTTCACATGTCCAAGGCACTGGAAAAAATCGAGGAATTCGCCGTCGACGTCATCATGGAACGACGTTACGGCAAGCGCGCCGCCCTGCTGCTGGCCCTCCTGCGCATTCTTTCCGTTCTCTACAAGAAAATCATCCAGTTGCGCCTCTACCTCTTCGAAACACACATCGCCGACGTGCGCAGCCTCGGTTGCCAGGTCGTCAGCGTGGGCAATCTCACCGTCGGCGGCACGGGCAAAACCCCCGTTGTCGAAATCTTCGCCCGCGCCCTGACCAAGGGCGGTCGCCGCGTCGCCATCCTGAGCCGCGGCTATAAAAGTCTTCCGCGCCCGTGGTACGAACGCCTTGGCGACAAGTTCAAGACCTACGACCAACGCCGCCCCCCGCGCGTCGTCTCCGACGGCCGTTCGCTCCTGCTCGATTCCGAAGTGGCCGGCGACGAACCGTTCATGCTGGCCAGCAATTTAAAAAACGTCGTCGTCCTCGTCGACAAGGATCGCGTCAAGAGCGGCCTCTACGCCATCCGCAAATTCGGCGTCGACACGCTCCTGCTCGACGACGGCTTCCAATATCTCCGCCTCAAGGAGCGCATTGACGTCGTCCTCGTCGACCGCGAAGCCCCCTTTGGCAACAACTGCATGCTGCCACGCGGCATGTTGCGCGAACCGCCCGAACACCTCAAGCGCGCCAACATCATCTTCATCACCAAGTGCGATGGCAGCGACCTGACCGGCCTCAAGAAACAATTGCGCCATTACAACCGCCACGCCGAATTCATCGAATGCTCCCACAGCCCCGTCCACCTGGAAGAAGTCTACACCCAGGAACGCAAGGAGCTGTCATTCCTCCAGGGTCAACGCGTCGGCTCGCTGTCGGGCATTGCCCGACCGGAGAGCTTCGAGAGCGGATTAAAAAAACTCGGCGCGGAAATTCTATATTCCCGCCACTACGCCGACCATCACCGTTTCAGCCTGACCGAAATCCAGAAGATGTTCCAGCGAACCAAATCGCGCGGCGGCAAGATCATCGTCACCACCGAGAAGGACGCCGTCCGCCTCCCCCGGCTCGAAACCCGTCCCCTGCCTGTCTACTTCCTGCGCGTCGAAATCAAAATCTCCAACGGACGCGAAACCTTCGACGAATGCGTCGCCCGCCTCTGCCGAACCCGCCGCCCGGTCGCCGCCGAAAATAACCCCGTGCTGGTCGGTTCCTTCTGAAAGGCTCTCTGAACACCATGCGTATCGCCTTGCTTCGTCGCCGTTTTTCCCCCACGGGAGGAGCCGAACGTTACCTCGAACGCCTCGCCGCCGCCCTGCGCGACAGCGGCCACAAAGTCACCCTCATCTGCGAATCGTGGCCCGCACCCGATACCGCCCTCGACGACGTGCGCACCGTCCCCTCCAATACCCCGACATCCTTCGCGCTGAAAATCAATTTTTTTTTTTTAATGATACG
>DBTH01000284.1:4154-4437 GCA_002306945.1 Methylacidiphilaceae bacterium UBA1321
CCCGACATCCTTCGCGCTGACCATCGCCGGGCTTTCCCTCCACAAAGAATTCGATGTCGTCTTCAGCCTTGAACGCGTTCCCGGCTGCGACGTCTACCGCGCCGGTGACGGCGTCCACGCCGAATGGCTCGAACAGCGCGCCGACTACGGAGGCATCAAGGGACGGATTCAAAACTGGCTTCGCCCCAAGAACCGCGAAATCTGCGCCCTCGAAACGGAAGTCTTCCGCCCCGGCACCACCCGCCACATCATCGCCAATTCGCAAACAATCAAACAATCCCTC
>DBTH01000036.1:0-155 GCA_002306945.1 Methylacidiphilaceae bacterium UBA1321
GCGCTGTCCCGGTTAACCAAGGGTGCCTTGGGAGATTCTTTCACTCTGGGCATCCGGATCGAATTCGGTGATGGCTGCGACTCTGCCAACTATGTGAGACCATTGAGGACAGGAAGGAGTTCTCACGTTGACAAGAGATCTCATTGCCGTCGATA
>DBTH01000036.1:393-5854 GCA_002306945.1 Methylacidiphilaceae bacterium UBA1321
GCCGTCGATAAAGAAGTTCGGCCAAAACAGCCTATAGAATTATTTGAAATTTTATAACATTATGTAGAAATATTAGGCGAAATCACTATAGATGGCCATGTGACGGTGGGAGCATCGCCGCCCGCGACAATCAACTCACCGATCGGACCGACTGGCGCTCGACCAGTTTCCCACGCACGAGTTGAATCGAGGATTCGCGCGGTTTCTGCGGCTCGCAGATGCGGTCGAAAAGTTCCATTGCCGCCACGTAAGCCACCGCGTCAAACGACATGTCGTAGCTGGTGAGACCTGGCACAAGCGAATTGCACAGACCCGGCGTATTATCGAAAGCCACGATGCTAATGGGATCGGGAATGCCGACTCCCATTTTTTGAAGCGTCGCATAGAGTCCGCAGGCCATCCAATCGTTTGCCGCAATGATTGCCGTGGGCCATTGTGCTTGATTCCCCGCCAGCAGTTGCGCCACCAGCGAGGTCGTGTCCGGCGGGCGTTCCTCGGGGTCATAGCTCTGAACCTCCAACTCGCGCATGACGACCCATTCGGGATGGAACGCCTTGTTTTGCCGCATAAAACTTTCATAGCCGTGGAATCGGCCCAGCAACATCGGATGTGTCGAGTCGATGCAGGCAAAACCGATCCGTCGGTGCCCGCATTCCCAAAGAGAGTGCGCCACGGTCCAGCCCGCACCCTGATTGTCCATTGCGACCTGATGGATCTCTGTATCCGGGTCCATCGTGCCGAGAGCGATAATCGGAAATTGTGGAGGTAATTGCTTCGCGAAGGCCGGAATATGCCGGGTCGCCTTGACGATGAGACCATCGATTTTCCCCTCGGCAACACAGCGGGGAGCGGTCGTCTCGTCGCCGCAAAGTTCGATCATGACGTGAAAACCCTTTTCGCGGCAGGCCTTCTCGACGCCAAGGGTATACGCGGAGATCAACGGGTGGCTGGCCCAGTTTGAGGAAATTCCCGAAAAGACCATGCCGATGTTTCCGGCACGAACTCTCGAACCCTTGCGCCGGGAAACCAGAAGTTCCGCCGACTGACACTTTTTATAACCCAATTCCGTGATCGCCTGCTGGACGCGCGCCAAATTATCGGCACTGATATTCGGCTTATTGTTGAGCACCCGGCTCACCGTGCCGACCGAGACACCGGCTCGTTGCGCTACGTCGGTAACTGTTACGGAATCTGGTTTTTTGGTCTTCACTGAAACGATTGAACAATAAGGCAAAAAATTTTCTCTGTCTATCCGAATCACGGCCATTTCGAGCCAATTATCTCCGACTAAGAATGTTCTGTAATAATCTGCATACAAAGGAAAAGCATTGCAACAGAGGTAATCAGAGATTATATTATAACGATTCAATGAATTTATTATAAATTTCATTATTCCTGAACCAACCATGAGTTCCTACCATGCTATTTTATTGGGTGCGCCCACTTGTTTGCCTTGGGCTTATCCGCATTCCTTACGCAAGGAAATCGCTCACCGTGTTTCGCTTTTCGATCCGGTTTTGACCGCCGAAAACTGGCGTCTCGCCGATCCTGGCCTTCGACAGGCGGAAATCATCCTCTCGACCTGGGGCATGCCACAGTTAGACGAAGAATTTCTCGATCATTTTCCTAATCTGCAGGCAGTGTTTTATGCGGCCGGGGCCGTCAAATGTTTCGCTACAGAGGCGGCCTACAACCGGGGAATCCTCATCTGCAGCGCCTTCGCGGCGAACGCCATCCCCGTCGCGGAATATACGACGGCCACAACCCTCTTGAGTTTGAAAAAGTTCTGGCATTTCGCCCGGCGCACCAACCGGAGCCGTTCCTGGAAACGCGAAGTGGCCGATGTGACGGGAAATTATCATCCGATTGTGGGGCTGATTTCGCTCGGCGCTGTCGGGCGCACCGCGGCCCAAATGCTTTCGCGCTACGACATCGATCTGGTCGCTTACGACCCTTACGTATCGCCAACCCAGGCGGCTGAAATTGGAGTCACCCTCCTGTCATTGGAAGAACTTTTTGCCCGTGCGGATGTCATCAGCGCGCACACGCCGCTGCTGCCCGAGACGCATCAACTCATCGACGGTCGTCTGTTCCGAAAGATGAAACCCGGAGCCACGTTCATTAACACCTCCCGCGGCGCCGTTGTCAAAGAGGCCGACCTGATCGAAGTCTTGCGTCAACGCAACGACCTGACCGCTGTCCTTGATGTCACCTGGCCCGAACCTCCGGCAGTCGATTCGCCGCTGTACGAAATGGACAACGTCGTATTGACTCCGCACATCGCGGGCAGCCTCGGCAATGAAGTGACGCGGATGGGGCGTTGGATGGTCGACGAGATGTACCGCTTCCTGGATGACCGGCCGTTGCAACATCAGGTCGTCATGGAGCAACTCGCCCACATGGCATAACGGTTCGGCAAATTTCCAAAAAAATCCGGATGCTCGTTTCACATCCGTTTTTTCGGAAATCTCAATCCCAGTCGTCCGTCCGAAAAGGCGCAGCGGGCAAGCCGTCTTTATTGTAGAGATTGCAGGGCGGATTGCTCCCCCACCCGTAACGCACGGCCACAGGCGACGAGACTTCCTTGCTGCCGACAACCACGGTATCACCGTCGATTTGCGCTTCGGCCGCGAACCATTTTTTGTTCGCACCCGCGATGGCAAATCCGCTCAATTTGTCGCCCGGCTGAGGGGATGCGCCACCCGATGTCGGGCCAATGCTGAGTCCTGCTCCGATGCTGGTAAAGGTGAGCCGCGCCTTGCCTCCCTCGACTTTCATCGACTGGTAAAACGGCCCGGTCGCCACAATGTCCTCACTGTAGGCCAGACGGCGCGCCACCAAGGAAGCGCGACGACCGACTTCGCTCTTTCGCTTGGGGTGAATATCGGCGGGATTGCCCTGATCGAGCGCCACGGCGAGACCCGTTTGTGGTAGCTTCAAAATGCGGAACTGGGCGTCGCGCACCCAGGCGAAATTCCCCTTGTGACTCTCCTCCACCGCCTCGCGGGCGGGCTGGCGGAAAAGCGGTAGCTGGACGACGACGACGGGCAAATCGTCCCGTCCCCAACGTTTGCGCCAGTCGAGAATCATCCGCGAAAGCAGCTCGAAATAGTCTTCGCCCTGCGGCGTATTGCTCTCGCCCTGATACCAAAGCACTCCCTTCACTCCGTAGGGAATCAACGGCGAGATCATGGCATTGAACGGCGTACTGGGGACGCCGCGGTCGCCTTCCGGGGACAAGGGACGCGTGGGTGCGGGCCGGGAAATTGTCGGTTTCGGCGGTTCGACCTGTCCCCTGGCTTTCGCCTCCCTGGCACGCGCATCCCAAGCGGCGAGCGCAGCGCGGTACGGTTTGTCCACCTCTTCGGACCACTGCTTGTTCTGCCTCTCGAATTCCTGGACACGTTGCGCGTAGGAATTTTTGTTCTCGTCGTAATGCTCCAGAAAATCCTGATAGACCTCCACGTCTTTGGTAAAGGCGGGCGTCTGCTGAAGCGACTCAATACTCATCCACGCCTGAATATTGCTACCGCCCCAGGAGGAAACGACCAATCCCACGGGGCGGTTCAATCGCGCGCGCAGGTTTTTCCCGAAATAATACGCCACGGCGGAAAACCGTTTACCCGTCTCCGGCCCGAACGATTTCCATCCGCCGCGCAAGGTGAACGCCGGATGAACAGCGCCCTGCTCCGGTACGAAAAAATGCCTCAGATATGGATCGGCCACGGTAATCTCCTTCGGCGCATCCTCATCGTGATCCATGGCGAAATACATGTTCGACTGTCCCGAACAAATCCAGACCTCGCCCATGAGGACATCGCGGATTTCGATGCGATTACTTCCCGTGACAACGAGAGTCTGCGAAGTCGTCGACGCCGGCAACGGTTCCAGTTCGATAAACCATTTCCCTTCCGCATCGGCCTTGGTCTTCGCGGATTTATCGGCCAGCGCAACCTGGATTTCCTCTCCTGCCGCCGCCATGCCCCAGACCGGAATTTTGGCGTCCGCCTGCAAGACCATCTGATCGGCAAAGACCGCCGGTAGCCGCACTTCGGCTAGCACGGATGAAGTCGCAGCCAAAACCGCGGCCATCCCCCACGACAGCCCGCGAACGACGGCATGAGAAGCGTTGAAATTCATAAGGAAAGCTTTGCAAAGTCCGCCAAATCAATCGGGCTGGATCGTATATTTGATTTCCGCGCGAACGGCAGGCTCTTTCAATTTCACCACAATGCGGGTTGGCGCTGTTTTATTAATTGTCTTCACCGGCTCGCTCGTAATCCGCAGCGACAGGCCGGAGGAGACGGTAAGGCGTACGCTTTTACCGTTGCGCGTAACGGTCGCCTCGCTGTCGGAAACCAAGCGAACCTGGCCGTAAGTCACCAACGCTGCGCCAAAGTTTTTGGGCTCGCGGAATTCGACGGTGTCGGTGACTTCCAGCATGCCCTTCCCCGCACGTGAATATGCACAGCGCCGAGTCAGTTTTTTCAACGCCGGTTCGGCATAAGCGGTCGTCAGATCCAAATCGATCACGTCGCGCTCCGGGGTAAACTCCTTCCTCATCACCTTCGCCTCTGCATCCAAACCCGATCTCTGTCCCTTGCCATCCACAATCGGCGTCGAGTGACCGAGCGAATTATTGATCTCGCCCTCGTACTTGTCCCGCCCGGTGTAAACTTCAATTCCGGGATCAACCAGCAACATCTCCCCGTCGAATGCCACGAGAAATTCACCGAGATCACGGTGATAATGCGTACCCGCGTTGCGCCCACCCTTGACCGCGACCGAAAAACGATTGGCCACACCGGCCGACTGGCGGCAAATCAATACTGCGGCACTGTCGAACCAATCGCGCAACGCGGGACGTTGCGCCTCCTTTTTCGCCGACGGAGCGGGCATTTCCGTGAAAGCGGCCACCGCCATTTCATACAACGTTCCGCCGGTAGGATTGTTTGCGGTCTCCGTCGCCACATCGATTTCCGGCAAATAACCGGACACGCGCAAACAGGACAGATTGTGCACCCAGGTGTACGGCTTCATGCCCGGAGGACAATCCCCGAATGCCGGATAAACTCCAGCCTGCATCTGCAACCGCTGTGGGAAAGTGGTGGTGCGGCGGATCGCCTCCGCGTCATAAAGGTCGATGCGTCCGCCCATTGCCTGGCGAAGTGTCTCCGCCAGGAGAATGTAGTGGCCGAAGCCGTAGTTCCAATAACCGAGTCCTTCGTCGCAATAACCGTCCTCTGCCAGACCGGAGAGATAAAAGGGCAGATAGGTCTCGGCTCCCACGACAAACTCTGCGCGCTCCTCGCGCGAAGGAAGGATCGCCAGGGCCGTCCCGACCACACCCTCGTGACAAACCGCGTTCCAGTTGCTCGTGACAGTCACCCACCAGCAGAGTTTCTTGTCGCGGTTGCGTATGCGACTGAGGTAGGGATCGGTCACGCGCCTCCTCAAGTTC
>DBTH01000036.1:6094-8516 GCA_002306945.1 Methylacidiphilaceae bacterium UBA1321
CGCCTCCTCAAGTTCGCCTCGATTTTCTGCCGCAACGGCTCCGAAAGACGATTGCCCAGCCATGAATACGCCGTGGCCAATGTCACGCCGCGCACCACCACACCCAGATCGACGTCGACGATCTTGCCATTGAAATTCTCCAATTCCCGGTCGTGCGCGGGCAACACCCAGGTTTTTTCCGCAAGGATCGTCTCGATCTCACGCTCGATGCCGGGAAGATATTTGCCCTCGTTCGTCAGACATTCGGCCATCACCAGCACGCGCAAACGGCGGCGGCGATCCTCGTAAGGCACCTCGTAATCGCGACGGTTCCCCTTCGTCTTGAAGCGAAGGAACAATTCGTCCGGGAGCGCGGGCGGCGGCGTTTTCAAAATTTCGTCCGCCTTGGCGATATAATCCGTATTTGGATTGCGCCGCGCAAATGCCGCCCAGGCCTCGCGATTGTCGATTTTCGGCCCCATGGCAGCGGGTTGTTCCGGCAACAGCGCGGCCACTTCGCGAATGCGTTCCGTCGAAAGCGGGATCTCCGGCAGCGGCAGTTTGCGGGCCAAATCTCCCGCGCCGATTTTTTGCGTCAACGCGCCGTCCTTTGACTCAATCTCAATCGATCTGAAAAAAGCGTGTTCGTTGCGGCCGCCCAGATAAACGAGTTCGCGGGACGAACGCACCGAAAAGGGAAATTCGGCAAGCGATTGACCCGCTGCCGACGCCGGAATCGTTTTCTTGATTCCACCGGGAAACAGAACCGGGAACGACTCCGCACCCACGCCCGGATCGACGCGCAAGATGTATTCGCCCGGAATCAGATTACCCAGCGCGAGCACTCCGGCTCCCGTCAGCACGGGTTCGACATTTCCGCTCGCGGTCGCATTCAGCTTCCATTCACCGAGCAACGCCGCTGGAGAAGACAAGGTACTTTCACCAGGCAACGGGGACATGGAAGCGGCAAGAAAAAAACCGCCTGCGGCCAGAATGAAAATCGAACAGCGCTTCATGAAGCCTTCTCCCATCGGATATGACCAGACACTACAACCACGGACAGCAAAGTGACAGTCATACCTGTTTCTCATTTTCAGGATCGGGCATTAACAGCTGCCGCGCCGACGCCAGAACAGCTTCGCCCCCAACAACCCCAGACCGCCAAAGGCCAGCGCCATCGACCCCGGTTCGGGAACGGACGTGATGGTCAAAATACCGGTCGCCTCGTCAAACGTTCCCTTAATCTGACTGTTGGAAAAACTGATGGAAGTAAAATCGCCGCTCTCCGACACAAAATCGTACAGGTCGAACTGACTGTTGAGCGTCGGAATATAACTGCCGAAATTCAACTGCAACGTACCGCCGTAGGTGAGCGCCGCGCCGACGGCAATCGAATCGAATCCCGTGCTCGTGATGTCGAAAATCGACACGGCCGTGGAATCGAGCGTCAGGTTGGCATTAAAGTGCAGTTGCCCCGTCGAGGAGGAAGTCCCCGCGTTCAACGTGCCGTCCACGGTAGTCGCGCCGCTTAATGTGCCCGTACCGCCGAGCGTCGCCCCCGCATTGACCGTCACCCCTCCCGTCCCGGTGCCCGAACCGGAAGTATTGGCGACCAGCAAGGTTCCCGCCCGGATGGTCGTGCTCCCGGTATACGTATTGGCTCCGGAAAGCACGAGCGTGTTCGATCCCAGCTTGAGCAGATTAATCGAATTGGTAATGGAAGAAGAATAGGTAAACGTACCGCCACTCGCATTGGTGGTATCCAACCCGAGAGTCGATCCCGCACGCAGACTGCTCAATGCCTTCAGCGCATCCAGATCACCCGACGTGAATTCACTCGTGCCGCCCACGTTGAACGCCGCAGTGGCTCCGCTTGCGACGACGAAATTGTCGCTTGTCCAACTCAACGTATTCGCCCCGTAAAGCGAAACTCTTTTCGCAAACTGCAAGGTGCCGCTGCTAACCGATGTTTTGCCGGTGTACGTATTATTGCCGGAGAGAATCCACGTTCCCGCGTCAGTCTTGGTTACGGCCAACGCTGTAGCCGAGCCGTTCACGATGTTGCCGCTGACCAGATTCGCGTTGGTATTACTCCCACGCAAGGTCAATGTCGTGGCGACAGCCGATCCCCCGCTGATCTGTCCTCCGATCTTCAAGGTTCCCGACCCCGCCCCATTTCCCGAAGCGGCGTTGTTCGTAATGGTGTAGCCCGCCCCTTGCAGTACCAGGGGGGCATTGATCGTTTCCACGACATCCGTACTGGCCAGCGTCGCATACATGACAATCATTCCACCACTGGTGAGATAGAGAGCGTTGCCGCTGGTGGTGCCGATTGTATAACTGCCCGCAGCCGTATCGAACTTGATAGTCGTAATGGACTGGGAAGCGCCATCGATGATGATGGGGTTTGCCGACGGTCACTGTGTTCGTGCTGCGGGCTTGA
>DBTH01000308.1:0-9016 GCA_002306945.1 Methylacidiphilaceae bacterium UBA1321
AAATGATGTCCTTAAGCATCCTCATGGACTTTTCCCTTTTTTACACTGCGTAAAAAGGGAAAAAGCCCTGTGGGGTTTCTAAAGGGTAGCATACCCTTTAGCGGGGGATATGGGGGCAGCGCCCCCAGTCTTTGCGTGCACGATACTTTAAATTGCTCTAGCGGTGCTGTTTGCCGGAAGGGAACCAATCCTTGATCGTGTCCATCGCCGAATCACGATAATAATAAACCGTTCCCACCAACCCGCCCGACAGGATCAGAAAGATCACCACGAAAAACCGGGCGAAATAATCATTCGGAGTCGGATAAATTCCGAAAACGTAAAAATAGATCAAAAAGGGTGTTGGAAAACTCAAGGCCCCCAACACCATACACTTGATTAGCAGAAACTTATTCACGACATTCCCCAATATTCCTTGTACAAAGGTCTTTCAACCTACGTTGAATTGCATTGAAAGCAACCGAAATCTCAAACACTAGATAATGCAATAATCGTCTCGCAACGCGGCTCACGCGACTTTTTCAGCAATCTGCTAGATCAATGGACCATACTTGTGCTAAGGTTCACTCCTATGTCAAAGGTTATTTCCGGCCCCGCATTCGTCGTACAAAACAACATCGATACCGACCAAATCATCCCCGCCGAATATCTCACCCTCGTCCCCACCATTGCCGAGGAATACAAGAAGCTCGGCTCCTACGCCCTGATCGGCTTGCCGGAATCCCTCTACCCCACCCGTTACGTCGAAGCGGGCAAGACCGAAACCCAATACCCCATCATCATCGCCGCGCGCAATTTCGGCTGTGGCTCCTCCCGCGAGCACGCCCCCATCGCCCTGGGCGCGGCCGGTTGCCAGGTCATCGTGGCCGAGAGCTACGCCCGGATCTTCTTCCGCAACTCGATTGCCACCGGTGAGCTCTACCCCTACGAAGTCACCGAACCGATCAGCCAAAAGGTCAAGACCGGAGACCACGTCGAAGTCGATTTCGACAAGGATGAAATTCGCACCCCGGCCGGCACCTTCAAATTGAAACCCCTCGGCGAGGTCAAACCGGTCATTGATGCCGGTGGCCTCTTCGACTACGCCCGCAAGAGCGGACTCATTCCTGCGTCGAAATAACGACACCAAGGTCATCCGCGTTTTCGCCTCATCCCGGAGCGGAAACCGATGACCACACAACAAACCAGACCCACACACCACACTCTTTCCCATGTCCAAGAATTACAAAATCGCCGTACTCGCCGGCGACGGAATCGGCCCCGAAGTCATGGCCGTCACCCTGCCCTTCCTCAATAAAACCGGAGACAAATTCGGTTTCACCACCACCCTGACCGAAGCCCTCGTCGGCGGCGCCGCCATCGATGCTCACGGCAGCGCCCTGCCCGACGCCACCGTCCAGACCTGCAAGCAATCCGACGCCATCCTCTTCGGTTCCGTCGGCGGTCCCAAGTGGGAATCCCTGCCCCCGAACCAGCAGCCCGAACGCGCTGCGCTCCTGCCCCTGCGCAAAATCTTCGGCCTCTACGCCAACCTGCGTCCCGCCGTATGCCACAAGGCGCTCATTCACGCCTCACCGATCAAGAACACCCTCATCCCGGACGGCTTTGACGTCCTCTGTATGCGCGAACTGACCGGCGGCATTTATTTCGGCGAGAAGAAGACCGAGAAAGTTCCCGGCGGCGAACGTTCCGTCGATACCATGGTCTACGAGACCAAGGAAATCGAACGCATCGCCCACCTCGCCTTCAAGGCCGCCGCAGGCCGTCGCAAAAAGGTCACCCTCGTCGACAAAGCCAATGTCCTCGAAACCAGCGTCCTTTGGCGCAAGACCGTCAAGGCCATAGCTCCAAAATATCCCGACATCAAACTCGACTTCATCTACGTCGACAACGCCGCAATGCAGATCCTCAAGAACCCCGCCCAGTTCGACGTTCTCCTCTGCGAGAATATGTTTGGCGACATCCTGAGCGACGAACTCGCCGCCGCGACCGGTTCCCTCGGCCTCCTGCCCAGCGCCTCGCTGGCCGAAGGCACCTTCGGACTCTACGAACCCAGCGGCGGTTCAGCCCCCGACATCGCCGGTAAAGGCATTGCCAACCCCATTGCCCAAATACTCTCCGCCGCACTTCTCCTCCGCTACTCCTTCGAACAGGAAGCCGCCGCACAGGCCATCGAATCCGCCGTGCGCCGCGCCCTGGCCGAAGGTTACCGCACCGCCGACATCTACACCGAAGGCACCAAAAAAGTCGGCACCAAGGAAATTGGAGAAGCTATCCTCAGTTTCATCTGACCGGTCAACTCACCCAACTCCAACACCCAACTCTATGCCCGCCACGCTCGACATCGCCAGGCACACGGACGAAATCAACACGCGCATTCTCGAAGTTTCCGAGGATCGCATTGCCGGATTCGTCCGCAACCCCATGGCCGAGATCGCCGCGCGTACCGGGCTGGATGTCGACACCGTCATCGAACGCATCCGGCTCATGCTCCAGGCGGGCACCATCCGCCGGGTGCGCCAGACCCTCATGGCCACCGACCTCGCCCCCGGCGCACTCGTCGCCTGGCAGGTGCCGCAGGAAAAACTCGACGCAGCTTTCGATTACCTTTTCCGCAACGACCCCTTCTCCGGCCACATCGTCATCCGCTCCACCGAAGGCGCCGGTTCCCAGTACAAACTCTGGACCACACTCAAAGTCCCTGCCAAATTCTCGATGGACAAACACGCCCAATTCCTCATGCGGCAGACCGGCGCGTTGAAATACCACCTCATGCCCGCCAAAGGCATCTTCACCCTCGGCGTCGGCCACGTCCGCCGCAAAAACATGGAACCCGGCGACCGTTCCGAAACGCCCGGAGAAATGCACAAAGTCGAAGTCGCCCAACTCTCCGATCTCGACTGGCAGGTGCTCATCCCCCTCAAGCGCGAATTTGCTCCCGAAGAACTCTGCGAAAACCTCTGGGAAGCCCGCGCCCGCGAAGCCGGAGTCAACATCGACACCTTCTACCAGGTCGCCGAAAGCCTTGACCATCGCCACGTCATCGGCCGCTTCTCCACCTTTCTCGAACACGTCAAACCCACCGCCGCCGGAGAACGCGTCACCAAATTCAACGGCCTGTTCCACTGGGCCGTACCTCCCTCACAAGCGGAAGCCGCTGGACGCGAAGTCGGTCGCCACACCATCATGACCCACTGCTACTGGCGCGAAGGCGGACCCGACTTCAAAAACGTCAATATCATGGGTGTCGCCCACGGTTCCGAAAAAGACCGCGTCCTCGCCCACAAGGCCGCCATCGACCAACACCTGCGCGAAGCCGGCATCGACTTCACCTACACCAACGTCTTCTGGGGCGGTCGCAGCGAAATCAAGCCCTCCGAAATCTCCCCCCAGGCCTATGCCCAATGGTGTTCCACCCTCGGAATCGATCCCGCAACCATGACCGCCTGATCCCTCGTCCGCCACAAACTTTCCAACGGCGGAAACCCGGGGAGCGAAAAAACAACGCCTCCCATCTCCATGAATATCTATTCGATTCTCAACCAACGCTACGGCACCCCGGCCAGCGAACTGTCCCGTCGCGAATTCCTCCGCACCACGCTTCTCACCGGTGCCGGCCTGCTCCTGGGCCAATCCCTCCTCTCTGGCGCGACGATCACCGCCCCCGCCAGCGACCCCAAAAAGAGCCGCCGCCCCAAGCGCGTCCTCGTAGTCGGAGCCGGACTGGCCGGACTCTCCTGCGCCTACGAACTCCTCAACAGCGGCTTTGACGTCACCCTCATCGAAGCCCGTCCCGTCCTTGGCGGCCGCGTCCAGACCATCTCCGACCTCATCTCCGGAAAAACCGTCGAAGCCGGAGGCGAACTCATCGGCGCGAACCATCCCGCATGGCTCGCCTACGCAAAAAAATTCCAGCTCAAACTCGTCGACGCCAGCGAAGACTCCAAAAGCGAAATCCCCATCGTCATCGACGGACGCCGCCTCAACCACAAGGAAGCCAAGTCCGTCTGGGAGGAAATGCACTACGCCCTCAAACTCATGAACCGGGACGCCACCATGGTCAACGCCGACGCCCCCTGGAAGAGCAAGCGCGCCGAACAATTCGACACCCGCACCACCCTCGCCTGGCTCGACAGCATCAACCTCACCGACGCCGGTCGCCGGGCCGTCACCGCCCAACTCGAAAACGACAACGGCGTCGCCCTCAAACACCAGAGCTACCTCGCCAACCTCGTCCTCGTCAAAGGCGGCGGCATGGACAAATACTGGACCGAAAGCGAATCCCTCCGCTGCATCGGCGGTAACCAGCAACTCGCCTACAAATTTGCCGAAGCCATCGGCTCCCAACGCATCCACCTCAAAGAAACAGTCCGCGAGATCAGCCTCGTCCGCCCCTACACCCGCGTCGTCACCCAAAACAAAACCTACGACACTGACTACATCGTCCTCACCCTCCCACCGTCCGTCTGGAACACCATCCAGATCGATCCCGTACTGCCCTCCAACCTTCGTCCCCAAATGGGCGAAGCCGTCAAATACCTCTCCACCCTCAAGGAACCCGTCTGGAAAAAAGGGGCCGTCAACTCCCAATCCCTCGGCAACGACTTCGCCGGATGGACCTGGAATTCGACCGCCCACCAAACCGGCCGCAAGGAAGTCTGCCTCACCTCCTACACCGGTGGCCCCTCCGCAAACACAGCCGCCGATATTGAGTCCGGTAACCGCAAAAACGCCTACACCGACGCCCTCAAAAAACGCTACGACCGCTATCCCGCCACCCTCATCGCCAACCGCTTCATCGACTGGCAGAGCGATCCCTTCTCACGCGGCAGCTGCGCCTTTCCCGCCCCGCGCGAAATCACCCTCATCGGAGCACAACTCCAAAAACCTTTCCACGACAAACTCTTCTTTGCGGGCGAACACACCTGCTACAAATTCGTCGGCTTCATGGAAGGCGCCCTCCAATCCGGCCTCATCGCCGCCCGCCGCATCGCCCGACGCGAACAACCAGTTCCACCACTCCAACCGCAACCTCCCACCACGACCAGAAGCGCGTAAAATTTTAAAACGGACCGAGAAGATCAGGTCTATTAATCCGACTTCTCACGCTTCAGCTTTGTTACGCCCGACCCCATCATGCGGCCAGCCTCACCCGTAAACTGAATTGTTAATTCCTGACCATAGGAATCAAGAGTACCCACGCCTGTCAAAACAGCCTCGCGGTTGGCTCCGATAAGTCGGATTTTCAAATCAATGTTCATTCCGGTCATTTTCCACGTCACGTATCCAGCAAACAATGTACTGAAAAATCCAGACCCGTCTGAATTCAATACCATGGCAACCATGTTTCCCGGATTCGACCACTTACCAATGTAGGGCGAAGTCGGCAGAATCTCATACTCCTTGAGCAAGGCATCATACTTGTGTTGAGTATCCAGTTGGCGAAGCGCGGGGATCATGAACATCCGCGCCGCAATATCCGCCGCATTCTCTCCGGCTTTATTCTTCAACTGAGGATCGGCTCCGGCCTTGAGCACCTTATCCAGATAAGGAAGCATCAGCGGTTGTTTTAGAACAAATATTAACACGGTATCGCCCGTCCGCGCATTCACCGCGTTCATGCTCCAACCAAGCTCCTTCAAATGGCCAAGCAGAAAATCCACTCGGGCATTCCATTGCACCTCGGTCAATTGGAGAGCACGTGCACCTGCAAAAAGAAGCTGAAAGACCGAATAGACATCATCCTCGGCAAACTTCGGTTTAGCATCCAGCAGCGCCGTCCACACCGTGTCATTCTTTTGTATCAACGCTTTGAGCACTTCTCGATACCCCGGACGCGCGCCCGCCTTCAACAGCAGCACTACCGACTCCAGATTTCCCTTCTCAGCGGCAAATTCAAGAGGAGTCGGCGCATTCGAATCATCCGTAACCGACGCGCCCTTGACCAAAAGCTCTCTGACTTTGTCATCCCGATTCAGATATGCCGCCCAACGCAATTCATCCGTCAAGGTCGGCGGAGGAAGTTTCACTGGTGTTGCTTGTTTGGTTTGCGAGTCGACTGTGGACAACTCAATCGCCCCCATTTCCAGCGGTTTGAAAGCGTCAGGAGTCAACTGATACACCATCTTCCACTGAGCCCGGTAATTTATTGTCTTGTTCCCCTCTTTTTCCGTGAGAATGAAATTAGACTCCTGCAACACTTCAATTCTATCATTCCCCTCCCATTTACATGAACGAACGCCCCCGTTGGAAAACATGGTCGATTCCAGTTTCGAGTGAAACTTGGAAGTCCACTCGGCAACAGCCATACCCTCGCCCTGAAGGTAAACACCCCGGGGATTTTCGAACTGTAGAGACGTTACTTTCCCATCCGAAGATTTCACCGGCTTCGTCAGAAATAACATTCCACCCGGCTGATAGTAAGCTTCCTGTGATTTCGTCACATGATAGAGGCAAAAAACCTCTTCCGAAGCACTCCAGATTCCTCTGAAGGACAACTCTTCGCTCGTCTGCGCGGAAGAATGAATCGCCCTTTTCTCAGCCTCGTTTGAATCTTCACCTTTCGGGAATATATAGACCTTATATGATAAGTCGCTACTCCCCTCGCCTTGAACTCTCGCCACGTAGTGCCCTTGCGGCGACACCCACTCGGCAATGATCTTTGAAGGAGCCTCTTCCCCTCTGAGCACCACGCCCGGATTCAACGTCAGCAACACAGCCCAACCAACCGAAATCATCCGTTTCAACCCTTCCATGAACTCATTGCATCCGAACAGGTAGTTAATATCGAGCAAAAAAAGAGACTGCGACGACGACTCAATTGGCAGCCTGTTAGGCTTGAAGTCCGGGCCACTTTCCCCACAATGACCCGACACCATGAGTCTGGCCAATACGATTCTCTTCATCCTGATGTTCATCCCGATCCTCACCTTCCATGAGGCGGCACACGCCTGGGCCGCGCACATGCTCGGCGACGACACCGCCCGTTATCAGGGACGACTCACTCTCAATCCGATCGCCCACGTCGACCTGCTCGGCACCATCATCGTTCCCGCCATCGGCTTTCTGCTGGGCGGCTTCGGACTCATCGGCTGGGGCAAACCCGTCCCGATCGATTCCACCCAGTTCCGTAACTGGCGCCGTGACGACTCCCTCGTCGCCCTCGCTGGGCCGCTGGCCAATATCCTTCTGGCCCTCATCGTCCTCTTCGCCGCCCGTTGGATTCCGGTCAACAACAGCCTGCGCGACCTGGCCACGACCTTTTCCTTCGTCTCGGTTTTCCTCGCCCTTTTCAACCTGATCCCCATCCCTCCGCTCGACGGCTGGCATCCAGTCAAACACCTCTTCCGCATTCCTGAGGAGTTCGAACAACGCGGCGGCTGGTGGTGGCTCATCCTCATGCTCGTCCTCATCAATCTCCACCCCGTCCAACTCGCCCTCTATAACGGAACGATCCTCATTGTTTCCCTGCTGCAAAAAGCGGTCTTTTTCTAGCAACCTCTGCTGCGGTTTTGCTTATTCTAATTAGCTTGATACCTCCGTCGCTAACAACGAACGGGGTTTCGACGATAATTCTCAAACAAAGACATAAGACCTTTGGGTTCTGGCTCTGTGTTTAGGTTTGGATGGGCTGACGAATAGTAACCCGTGACATGGAAGCCAAAACGGAAGCCGGAGACGACAAGCCCGCGCCGAGACGGCTTAGGGCGTGCAACGAAAAGGAAGTGGCCAATTTTGCGCCTTCCGTCAATGGCAACCGGGCGAGTGAAGCGGCAACCAGTCCCGCCACCATCGCGTCTCCCGCCCCGACCGTGCTGCGCACCTCAACCTGCGGGGGAACCGCTACCAAGGTCTCGTCGTTGGAAATAAAACAAGCGCCTTTGGCTCCCATGGAAACCACCACTTCTTCAATGCCTTTCCGGAGCAACGACTTCGCCGCAGCGATAACGGCAGTTTCACCCTCAAGTTTTTTACCGGTCAAAGTTTCCAATTCAAAAATATTCGGTTTGATCAGCGTCGGTTTGGCTTCAATCCCATGCCGCAACGCTACGTCGCTGGCATCCAGGGCAACTTGCGCACCGCGAGAGCGGAACAGAGCAATCAGATCGCGATAAATGGTTTTCTCCACCCCCGGCGGCAAACTGCCCGCCAGCACGTACCACTGGGCATCCAACGCCTGCAATTCGCTATAGAGAGAATCCACATTCAGCGGTGTCACCGCATGTCCGGGAAAATTAATATCGGTGGTCTCCTTGAGTTCAGGGTCGGTAATCTTGATGCCCACCCGTGTTTGGCCCTCGATACGGACAAAGCAGTCCTTGATTTTCTTCTTCTCAAAGAGCGTTTCAAACGGCGCACTGTTTTCCGCGCCGAGAAAACCCGTTGCCGCCACGCTATGACCGTAATCAGCCAGCACCGCCGCAACGTTGACCCCTTTGCCTCCGGGGTTGGACTGCACCTCGCTGACACGGTTCACTGCGCCTGCGGTAAAGTTGGGGATGGTGACGGTCTGATCCATCGCAGGATTCAATGTCACCGTTACAACGTCGAATTTCTTTCTCATAAATAATCCTTCGATAATGGATGCAGGTCAGCAGAAAGCTGACGCACCACAGCAGCCGTCGAACGGAGAGTGCTTTTGCGCCAAAGTCCGAGCATAATGACCGCCGGCTGCTCCAACGTTTTTTCAATCACTGCGCGACCATTGTGCAAAATTCCCTTCGTGCTCGCCATGTAGATCGACTTGCCTGCGAATCGCTGCATATCCACCGTCGCATCCGAAGCGACCACTATCCCATCGGCTTCAGTAATAACAGAAGCCATTAATCGATCAAGTCAAACGCGCCACTCACCGCCAAGTCGTCGAGGTGGCCGCAACCCAAAGGGCCATAGTCCTTTTCGGATTGGACTTCGTTACTGGTTCGTCACTTATATATTTCATATAGGCTCCTCTCTCCTGCCTCGTCCAATCCGAAAAATCCTTATGGCTTACTATCCGGGATTTACGCAATTAGAC
>DBTH01000308.1:9174-9584 GCA_002306945.1 Methylacidiphilaceae bacterium UBA1321
GGGATTTACGCAATTAGACACTAGCAACTCATGGGCAAAAAAAAGAACCGGCCCCCGAGTCAAAGGGGCCGGTCCAGTCCATCTCTTCTATGTTTTACTATCAACCCACCTTGGCCATCGTGTCCTGAAGGGCCTTGGCGGAATTTTGCAGAGCATTGAGTTCCTTCGGCCAAAGCTCAAGCTCAAAATGTTTCTCGACGCCATTGCGACCAACGACCGTCGGGACGCTAATGGCGACGTTGCGCAGTCCGTAAGCATCGTTGACAAGACTCGATACCGGCAGGATACGCTTGCGGTCGAGTATGATGCTCTCGGCGACTTCGTTGATCGCGACAGCAACAGCCCAACCGGCGCCACCCTTGCGGGAAATGACTTCCGCTCCGCTCTTCTGCGTGCTTTCGAAAATCTGG
>DBTH01000086.1:0-2121 GCA_002306945.1 Methylacidiphilaceae bacterium UBA1321
TCGTGTCGGCCCCTCTTGATAGAGCGACTCCTGCTATCGAAACTTTCAGATGCGAAAGTCCTCTCTATGAAGAGGGATGGCGCGTTAGCGCCGGGGTGTGTCAACCTCCACAGAAGTTCTAGAGCCTTTTACCGTGGAGAGCCCTCTATCTACTGTTTTTGATCAGGAAACGGCATCCGTACTTTGTCTGACAGGTTGCTGAAAATAGTCGCGGACAAGTTCCCGGCAACCGCGGATGTCGAGTTTGCCGGTGGCCATCAGCGGAATCTTGTCGACCTGCTTGAACTGTCTCGGAATCCAGAGTGTGGGCAAGCCCGCCTCAATCAATCGCGCGCGCACGACGGAAACGTCGAGGGCATGCGTGGAAAACGCGACGAGTTGTTCGCCTTTTGTATCGTCAGGAATTCCCATGACGACGACAGCGGGGCCTTCGCCTTCGGCGGTCGTCAGGTGCATGACTTCGGTGATTTTGTGTTCGACGGTTCCGTGCGGAATCATCTCGCCGCCGATCTTCGAGAAGCGCGTAATGCGGCCTTCTATGTAGAGGAATCCGTCCTCGTCCATGCGGCCGATGTCTCCGGTCTTGTACCAGCCGTCACGCAAAACGTCGGCAGTGCGTTGGGGATCGTCGAGGTAACCCTCGAAGATATTCGCGGCCCGGAGCCAGAGCATGCCGCTTTCAAAAAGCGATTTATCCTCGTCGGTCTCGGGGTCGCGAATACGCACGCTCATGCCCGCCAGCGGACGGCCCGTGCTGCCGACCCGGCGCAGGGTAATGCCGTCGGGGTGATGTTTGCTCGGGGGAATATTCGGGAGGTTGACCGAAACGACCGGCGTGGCCTCGGTCATGCCGTAGCCTTCGCAGATCGGCAGGCCGAAGGCTTCCTCGAATTTGTAGACGAGGTCGCTCGGCAATTTCTCCGCCCCGGTGACGACTACCTTGATCGATTTCATCTGCTCGCGCCGCGCTTTTTTCAGGTACGAACGGAGGAAGGTCGGCGTATTGAGGAAGAGTTCGATCTTGTACTTCTCGATGATCTCGACGAGTTTTTGCGTTTCGAGCGGAGTGACGTAGGTGATGACCGTCGGGCCGCCGAGCAGAGGCCACCAGAATGTGACGGTGCAACCGAAACTGTGGAAGATGGGCAGGCAACCGAGAATGTTGCGCAGTTCGATGCGGGCCAGGATCGCGCCAATCTGCGCGGTGTTGGCCAGGACGTTGTGGTGGGAGAGGACGACGCCCTTGGGTTCGCCCGCGCTGCCGCTGGTGAAGAGTAACCCCGCCTCGGCATGGCCACCACGCCGCGGCACCTGCGAGAGGCTGCGCACGAGGGACGGAGGGAAGAAGAAGATGGCCGCCAGCCAGCCGAATATTCTTTTTTTGGAAAAACTCTTGAGAACAGGCAACACGTCGATGCGCCGTTCCGGCCAGGGGAAATCCTTGAGCTTGTCGACAACGGCCTGCGCCGTGATGACGGTGGTGATTCCGCCCGAACGCATGGCGGAGATGTTGGCGGCGCGGCCTGCGGTGAAGTTGAGATTGACGGGAGTTTTATTGGCTAGCACGCAACCGAGATTGACGATGGATGCGCCCAGTCCCGGTGGGAGGATGACGCCGATGCGCTTTTCAGGAATGTTCTTGCGCACCCATTCGGCCATGACCAGTCCGACTGCCAGCAGCATGCCGCCGGTCAAGGCGCGACCATTCTGGTAGGCGTCGATGACAACCGGACGGAAGAATTTGTGACGAAGACCCTTGATGACTTCGTAGCCGACGTGGGATTGAAGTTCGGGTCGCTCGGAGAAAGCGCGTTCGCCCAGATCGTAGAGTTCCTGCCGCAAGCGATCGGGTTTGGCCATGTCGACCGGCATTGGTTGGCCAAAGTAGACGGCCACGTCGTAGGGCAACAGGCGCGGTTTTTTCCAGAAATATTTGCCGCCCCAGTAGGAGAACACCGAACTCCAGAGATTCTCCAGCCAGACCGGTTGGACGGGGGAGTCGCCCTTGCGCGCGATCAATTCGTAACTGCGGTTGATCCGGTAAAGCGCTGTGGTGCGGCCAAGACCACCTTCGGGAAAGAGGCAGACCACTTCGCCGTCCTTGAGCGCCTGCGCCGCCGC
>DBTH01000086.1:2374-2980 GCA_002306945.1 Methylacidiphilaceae bacterium UBA1321
GTCCTTGAGCGCCTGCGCCGCCGCGTCAATCGCTCCGCGTGCCCGCCTGGCGCTGATCGGTATTGTGCGCAGCAGCCGCAATCCCCAGTTCAAAAAGCGCGTGTGATAGATGTCTTCATCAACCAGAAACCGGATCGGCCGCGGATAGGCCAGTTGGAGGACAATCGCGTCGATGTAGGAAATGTGATTGGTTATCAGCAGGACGCCGCCTTTTTCCGGAATGCGTTCGATGTCCTTCGGATGAACGCGGTAGACGATGCGCGTCAGGACGCTGATCGTGAACCGCAACAAGTCCTCCGGCAGCAGCCCGATGACAATCAGGCTCACGATGAACGTCGGTACCGCGTAGCCGAGGAATTGGTAGCGCGCGCCGAGACCGAGTTGCGCCGACAAGACATAATAGAGCGATACGGCGAGAATGCCCGCCAGGTTCGTGACGAGGTTGGTGGCGGTCATGATGCGCCCGCGTTTTTCCGGCGCGACGATCTCCTGCAAATAAGCGCTCAGCGGCACCACGAAGAGCGCCCCGCTCAATCCGAGGGCAAACAATCCGAGATAAAACACATGTTGCCCCGCCGGCATCAGGCACAACGCCGCCAGGCTCGA
>DBTH01000086.1:3211-5019 GCA_002306945.1 Methylacidiphilaceae bacterium UBA1321
GCGCCCCCGCCGCCAGCAGGCACACCGCCGCCGGGCTCACGATCATCCCCGCCGAGCCAATCGGTATCAGACCGAGTTCGATATGATGAAACGTCAACCGGCTGACCAGAATGTGACCGACCATCGTTCCCACACCGAGAAAGGCCATGAACGCCGCTGTGCGCGTCGCCGTACCGGGCCCGCCGTGCGACAAATCCGACGCCACATCCAAGAGCGTCAGGAACAGCGCCCCGGCCAGCGCGTAGAAATAACTGTTGCCCAGGATGCAAAGACGGATCGGGCGATCGTGCCACGCCTCGCGCAATTGCATGAAGTGTTCCCAGGCAATCTCCCGGCGGAATGGATTCGGGCCGTGTGACGGCGTGCGTTCAATTCGGCTACACAGCCAGACACCCACAGTCGCCAAAACAGACAAGACAATGGTCGTCCACGCCGCTGCTTCCCAGGGATTGTCCGGACGGTCAGGATAAAGCGTCTCCAGCCGTTTGTAGCAAAGATCGAAGAAAATACCGCCGCCCAGGCTGCCAAAGAGAATGCTATTGATCGCCGTCGCTTCGATCCAACCCACCGCCGTGCTCAGTTTTTGCGAACCGACAATCTCCTTGATGATGCCCTGCTTGGCCGGAGCAAAGATGGAGCATTGCAGCCCCAGGAGGAAAAACGCCACGACCGACAGCGGCAAGCTGTGAATCATGACCGCTCCCATCAATAAAAGCATGACACCTAACTGTAACCATTGGGAATAAAGCAAAACGTCCCGCTTGGAATACCGATCCACCACCCAGCCGACAAGTGGTGACAACAAGACGAACGGGAGAATGATCAGAACCGCTAAAAAACTTTTCAATGATGTCGCCTGATCGCGTGGCAAAACCGCGATTGCCAACGCCATCAACGTCAGCTTGGCCGCATTGTCATTGATAAAGACCTGACATTGCGCCACTACCAGCGACCAGAAAGACCGATTCATGGAAAGTAAAGGTTAGACTAGTACCTTCCCTAATTCCAAGCACGGATTACTAATCTTATCTCAATTATTCAATGATTGAATAAACCCGGCATGGCATTTGCATACCACGTTAAATATCCATTTAACCCGGTAATTCTATGACACTCCTGCGTTGGTCCTTGATTTGTGCCGTAACCGCTCTGGTCAGCCTCCTGCTTGACGTGTCCCACCTCTATCCCGGCAATAGTTTTCTACTCGGATTCTATCTCTTCATCACCGGCTCGGTGATTCTGGGCAGCCTCGGCGCTTTTGTGTTTCGGAAATATTAACCCTGATCGAAAAGGGTTATCGACCACCCCGGTGTTTTACGGGTAACGGACGCTCCTTCAGTAAGCTCATAAACCCGCGTCCACTGGAGAACAACACCTATGCCCAATTGGATCAAAACCGCCGTGCTCGGATTGATTGCCGTTGCCGGATTCTCGACAGCCACCTTTCTGGCTAGCGCCGAAACCACCGATGACAAGCAGATCATTGACGCCCAAAAGAAAACCTACCCGCTGACCACCTGCGTTGTCTCCAACGAGAAATTGGAAACCACCTCTATGGGCGCGCCAATCGATTACCTTTACAAAAGCAAGGACAAGGACGGCAAGGAAACTGTCCGGCTGGTGCGTTTCTGCTGCAAAAGTTGCGTGAGGAAATTCACCAAAGACCCGCAGAAGTATCTCGAAAAGATCGATGCCGCTGCCGCCGCAAGCAAAACTCCCGCTCCAGCCACATCCTCTCATTAGGGCATTTCAAAGTATCCTGCACACAAAGACTGGGGGCGCGGCCCCCATATCCCCCGCTAAAGGGT
>DBTH01000173.1:0-3018 GCA_002306945.1 Methylacidiphilaceae bacterium UBA1321
ATGCGGGCGAGGTTGTAGGTGGTGATGTTCTTTTCCTGCCCGTAGATCTTGCCCACGCCGCGCGCGCCCATGTGCTTGCGCACGTTGAGCAAGAGCGACCCCGAACCGCAGGCGAAATCGAAGACGCTGCCCAGCCGCTTCACGGGGCCGGACGCGGGATCCTGGCTGTCGAGCGTGACAATTTCCGACAGAATGGTCGAGATCTGTTGCGGGGTGTAGAACTCGCCCGCTTTCTTGCCCGACCCGGCGGCGAACTGGCCGATCAGGTACTCGTAGGCGTCGCCCAATGCATCCACGTTGGTGGAAAATTCAGCAAGACCTTTGGCAATTTCTTTGATGATCTCGCAGAGTTTCTTGTTCTTCTCGGGGTGGGTGCGGCCCAGCTTTTCTGATCCCAAGTTGATCTCGGAGAACAGGCCTTGGAATGTGCTCTGGAACGACTCGTTCTCGATGTACTTGAACCCGTCGCGCAGGGTACTTAGTAGGTCGCCGTTTTCATTGCGGGCCATCTCGGCGATGCTGTTCCAGAGGTGCTGGGGCTGGACCACATAGTGGACCTTGCGCCGCATCTGTAGCTCGAAATCGCCCACATCACCGGGGTTGTTGGCGTACCAGATGGCCAGTGGGGCGCGGCGATCGTTGGCGGTCGGTTTGGGGTAGTCTGATCCCAGCTCGCGACTTGCGGCGGCCTCGTAATTGTCGGAGAGGTAGCGCAAGAACAGGAACGACAACATGTAGTCGCGAAAGTCGTCGGCATTCATCGCGCCACGCAGCCGGTCGGCGATGCTCCAGAGGATTTTGCCCAGTTCTCGTTGGTCGATGTCGGTCATGTTTCAGCTAATTTTAGGTCGAAATGGTATGTGGATTGGATTCTGTCGAGGATGTTTTCAGCCATTTCCTTTGACGCGTCTTGAATACGGTCTGATTCATAGTGAAAGATTTTCTTATGACTTAATGCGTTAACCATGTCTGCTACATCATTCGGGTTTTGAATCCCAATACGATCTAATGCGTAGCTGAAATTCGGTTTACCCAAAAAGGATGAAATATTTTCTAGTAACTGTCTCAGTAAAACGAGGTGAAAAGCCCGCAGGTCATTTGTTTGCCTGGCTTTCATTAGGATTTGAAGCAGTCGAAGATGATAAAGCATCACCTCTTGGCCATCGTTCCTCAGCGAAATGGCTGCTCCATCGTTTTGGAGAATACATGCTTGAATTTTCTTGTCGCTAATGTCGCTAAGCCAATCTTTGAGGAGGTAGAATAATCCTATATGATGCGTAGTTACGATGATTTTTCGACGTTCGAAATGTGTCTTAATTAGTTCGTATATGGTGGAAGCTGTAACAAATATATTGTGATCGTCGAGACTTGAAACTGGGTCGTCGATAAAGAAATGGCTTGACTGCTTGTCTGCCCATCCTTCTACTTCAAACAGCGCAAGAAAAAAACACCAAACAAATATGCGCTCTTCGCCTCTTGATATCTTAATGAAAGTGCGGGGAGCATCTAGATCGGGGTTTGGTATATAAAATGAAATGGATTCAATTCCATTCTCGGTGTTTTTGTGCATTTTAAATTTAAACTCAAATTTTGGCTTGTACGCCCTCATTTTCTCGCTAATTTTATCTTCATTTAGCAGCGCGTGAAATTGGCTTAAGCTGCTCTGCATGACTTTTAAATGAATGTTCGCGCCGCGATTCTCGTCGTCATTATTCCAGACGAATAGATCTTCGCTAAAAGCGTTGTAGTAAACTCCGGAGTGTTTTCCATTCACCTTCGTTGCATCTTTGTATGCAACGGATAAACGAGTTTTTCCCGTGGCGTTAAATGCGTACACCAGAATGACTTTTTTCTGGTTACTTTTCAAATTGTCAGCGATCACCGTTAGCGTCATTTTGTTACCTCTTCCCATCGCGATGGAAATAATTGCTGCATAATTCCGTCCTTATAGGTTTTTATTTCTTTGATCTTGTTGGTTTGGGTAATGAGTAGTTCATCGAGCGATCCAAGGAGTGCAGCAACTTGTTTTTGTTCATATTCATCTATGGGTATTGCTAAAGGGACTTTTTCCAATACATCCACGGATAAACCAGGCTGGGCTTGCCCCGTAGCAAACCGATTTAAATTTAAAAATTCTAGGGCGTAGTATAGCCAATCTGTGTCAATGCCACCATTCCTGGTTGCAACTATCGCATGCTCCGTAGCATGAAATTTGCCGTTTACAAATTTCACATTTCCGCAAAGTGCGCCTTGGCGCCCAATCAGGGGGTATTTACCAGAATGGGTATATGTCTTGGTGTAGCCGCGAAGCCCGTTTCCTCCATAACATGGAAACAAATCAATTTCTGGGCGCTCCATTATTTCAGAGGCCGACACAAACTTTCCGGCCTGCATTTGACACGCATCTACGAGTGTCTTGGGCACCCACTCCGGCGCATCGCAAAACTTCGCGAATCGGATTCGTGGCACCGTTCCCCCTTCACGCGGAAAGAGATCCTGCATGAGCCCTTTTTTGTGGGTCTTCATCGCTTCGAGTTTTTGGCTTTCGGCTCCGATTAGTTCGTCGAGTGAGCTTAAGCATTCAGCTATTTTTTGCTGCTCGGAAAGTGATGTAGGTGCTGCTATTTGATATTTCTGAAGCATTGGCAGCCTGATATAACTCATTGCGCTAACCTGCACCTGCTCCATCAGGTCAGACCTAAGATTGGCATTCAAAATTGCATACAAATAAGGTGTAAAGATTTCTGAAAAATCGGTTAGTACATACGTTCGCTGATAGGCTTCAAATTTTCCGCGATAATACTTCGCTTGCCCAACATTGGCGTTTCCTGCAATTAGGATCGCTTCCGCGTCAAATGAATACGTGTCGCTATGTATATGATCTGCGGCACACGTGAAAAATGGGTATATTCCCTTATCTGACCCTTCGTTAGCATCTTTTTTTCCAGTTTGGATATTGCATAAATTTCCCAGAATTTTAGCATCCCACCCTGGCTCATCCCGAAACTCCGGAAACCG
>DBTH01000173.1:3341-7844 GCA_002306945.1 Methylacidiphilaceae bacterium UBA1321
GTTGGGTTCGGCCAGCAGGGTGCGCATCTGGGTGATGGCGATTTCGTTGAGCCGCAGTAGGCGTTCCGGCGCGGCCAAGCCTTGGCGGATCAGGACCGCGTTGAGGCTTTCGAGGTTAGTAAGCACAACGAGTTGCTCCAGGGGGGCATGGTCGCGGAGGTTGCCTTCGGCACTTGGGTGGGCGTCGCGCCACTGCTTGGCGGTCTGGCCAAAGAGCGCCACGTTGAGCAAATCAGCCTCGCTCGCGTAGACGAGCTTGGATTGGACTTTGGTGACGGTGGGGGGAATGAGGGTTTCCTTGATCGCATCGGTGTGGATGCGGTAGTTGATCTTGGCCAGAGTGCGTTGCAGGTTCCAGCCGAGTTGGAGGCGGTCGCTTTCGTCGTCCTTGAGCCGACGGAACTCCTTGACCAGGTAGATCTTGAACTCGGGGCTGATCCACATTCCGAATTCGAAGGCGATGTCGGGATGTGCGTAGGTGCCACCGTAGCGTCCGGCAGTGGCTTTCAGCCCGATGGCATTGGTCTTGGCGACCCATTCCTTGACGCTGATCTTGTAGCTGTTGAGGCCTGCCTGGCTTTTAATTGCGGCGAATTCGCCATAATTAAAGTCGGGATTGAATACCGACTCCCAGATGCCAAGGAACTCCACCGTGTTCCGGTTGCGCAGCCAGTCGGAGATGAAGAAGTCGCCGTCCTTGGCGCGAAGCATGTCGGTGAGGGAGATGTAATCCCCGTCTTTGGCGGAAAGAACAGAGACCTTCGTCCCCCGCACGTCGAGCGAGTTGGTTTTGGTTGGTTTACTGTTCATACGCATTCAGCCCCGAAATGTCGCGTCCTGCGGCGCGCTTCTTGAGCAAGGGGACCAGTTCTTCCATCAAGGCCAATTCCTTCACCCGCCGCGCCTTCCAGTTGAGGCCCAGCGGTTCCAGCAGTTGCGTCAGTTCCTCGCCATCGAAAACCATGCGCTGCAAAATTCTGTCGATGAAGTCTTGGAGTGTGGACGCCACGATGGCGTGTCGGTCAGAAACGGTCGAAAGCTCCTGCGATTCCTTGCCTGCCTTGAAACGCTGGTATCCGGCCCGGATTTCTTTCTCGTCGAGTCCCTGTCCGGCTTCGAGGGTGCGGACGTAGTCGGTGATCGTTTCGCGCTCGTCGAGGAACTTGGCGTCGGCCAAGATGATCCCGATCAGCTGTTCGCGGCTCATCTTCTGCTTTCCCGGCGCTTGCTGCGAGTAGCGGGCGAGCAGATCCATGATGTAGTCGTAATCGATGTCGGCCGAGGCGAACAGCACGAACTCGAAGTCGAGCGATTCAACCTCCGGGATGACCGGTTGGTTGGGCCTGCTCCGATCAGACTTGAGGCGCTGGGCGGTCTGCAGGTACACGCCCCGGAAGGCGTTGAGCTGTTCCTTGGGAAGGATCTGCTCGATGACCGCTTTTGTCTCGGGGGGAATGTCGGTGTACTGGTCGAGCTGGGTCTTGAGGCGCTGGACCTCGCGGAAACGTTCGACGAAGACGGCGCGGGCCTCGTCTCCGCGCAAGGCGGGAACGTCTTCGGGCTTCGGGGCGAGCCCTTGGGACTGCATGAAGTCGCCGAGCTTGTCCAGGGCGGCCTTCAATTTGTCGACCACCTTCGGGGCCGGGTCCACCAGCCAGATCTCGCGGGCCTTGGCGTCGCTCTGGACGCCCGAGAAAAGGGTGATCGCGGCGTCCACCGCCTCTTGCTGCTCCCGGAAGTCCAGAATCTGTCCGTGCGGTTTGGTGGCGTTCAAGACGCGGTTGGTGCGCGAAAACGCCTGGATCAGGCCGTGGTGCTTCAGCCTCTTGTCTACGTACAGCGTGTTCAGGTATTTGGAATCGAAGCCCGTGAGCAGCATGTCGACCACGATGGTGATGTCGATCTTTTCCAGACCGTGGCGGGGCAGATCACCGTTGGGGTACTGCTGGTCCTTGATGCGCTTTTGGACATCCTGGTAGTACAGATCGAATTCGTGGATGGAATGGTTCGTCCCGAAGCGCTGGTTGTAGTCGTCGATGATCGCGCGCAGCGAGTCCTTCTTGCCTTCGGGATCCTGCTCGTTGTCGGCCTTTTCCGTCGGCAGATCTTCCTGGATCTGCTTCACGTCGGGATCCCCGTCGGCCGGTGGCGAAAAGACGCAGGCGACCTTGAGCGGCGCGAAGTCGAAATCGGCTGCGGCTCTCTCCGTCTGGATGTCCTGGAAGATCTTGTGGTATTCGATGGCGTCGTTGATCGATCCGGTGGCGAGCAACGCGTTGAATCGGCGGGAATGGGTGGCCGTGTCGTGCTTGTCGAGAATGGCCTCGACAATAGCCCGTTTGGTCAGAGTCTGACCGGCCTGGAGGGCGTTCTTGCCTTCGGGCTTGTAGTAATCCACATGGAAGCGCAGGACGTTCTTGTCTTCGATGGCATGGGTGATCGTGTACGCGTGCAGTCGGCGCTGGAAGAGGTCTTCGGTGGTGCGCAGCGAGGCCTGGTCGCCTTCGATCTGGGTGCGGCTGGCGTTTTCTGGAAAGATGGGCGTGCCAGTGAAACCGAACAACTGCGCGCGCGGGAAGAATTCCTTGATGGCTTTGTGGTTGTCGCCGAACTGGGAGCGATGGCACTCGTCGAAGATGAAGGCCATGCGCTTGTCGCGCAGCGGCTCCAAGCGTTCCTTGTAGTTCTTCTTGTTGGTGCCATCCAACGCCAGGCCCAGCTTCTGGATGGTGGTGACAATCACCTTGTCCGACATCTCGTCGGACAAAAGCCGTTGGACCAGGGCTTCGGTGTTGGTGTTCTCCTCGACACACCCTTCCTGGAAGCGGTTGAACTCCTCGCGGGTCTGCCGATCCAGATCCTTGCGATCGACCACGAACAGGCACTTGTCGATGGCTGGATTGTCCTTCAGAAGCGTCGAGGCCTTGAAGGAGGTGAGCGTCTTGCCACTGCCGGTGGTGTGCCAGATGTAGCCGCTGCCGCAATCCTGTTCGATGCATTCCACGATCGCCTGGACGGCGTAGATCTGGTAGGGGCGCATCATCAGGAGCTTCTGCTCGCTGGAAATCAGAACCATGTACCGGCTGATCATCCGGCCCAGCGTACACTTCGGGAGAAAGTTCTCGGCGAATTCGTCCAGGTGGCTGATCGGCTTGTTGTCCTTGTCGGCAAACCGGTAGACGGGAAGAAACCGCTCGTCGGCGTCGAAGGAGAAGTGCCTTGCGTTGTTGTTGGCGAAATAGACGGTTTCGGTCTTGTTGCTGACCACGAAGAGCTGGACGAAGCAGAGCAGAGTGCGCGTGTAACCATTGCCCGGATCGTTCTTGTAGTCGACGATCTGTTCCATGGCACGGCGCGGATGGACCCCGAAGGTTTTCAGCTCGATCTGCACCACCGGCACGCCATTGATCAGAAGCAGGACATCGTACCGATGGTGGCTGTTGTCGGTGTTGATGCGAAGCTGGTTGACCACCTCGTAGTGGTTCTTGCACCAATCCTTGATGTTCACAAGCGTGTAGATCAGTGGCGTGCCGTCATCACGGGTGAAGTCATTGCGCTCGCGCAGGACACGGGCGTTCGTGTAGACATCGGGCGTGACGATTTCGTCCAGGAGCCGCTGGGACTCGCCGGGCGTGAGTTTGACGCGATTGAGGGTCTCGAACTTCTCCAGGAAGTTGCGTTCCAAGGCGTCGCGGTCGCGGATATCGGGCCGATAGACGTACTTCAGGTCCTTGAGTTTCGAGATCAGGCCGTCTTCAATATCGCGTTCCGCGTTCATGCTCCTTCAATTGAGTAAAGAAACCGGATCGCCGGGTGGCCGGAGCCGAAGGCGCGGGGGAAGGCTTTCCCCCGAATCGCCCAGCGCGAACCCCGCGGGAAGCGGTAGTTTCAGGATTGGTCCTGGACACCGGAGGTCGCCGTGAACCTGGTCAAATTCGCCCTGGCGGGAAGCGCCGCCCTGGCCGTCGCCGCCGCGCTGGCCACCTCCAAGCACACGCTGTACGTGGTGGGGGATTCCACGACGAGCATCTACGACGCGTCGCTGGCGCCGCGCACGGGTTGGGGACAGGTGCTGCAGCAGTACTTCCGCGCCGAGAGCGTTTCGGTGGTCGACAAGGCCCTGTCGGGGCGCAGCTCCAAGAGCTTCTACGACGAGAAGGCCTGGGACCCGGTCAAGTCGGCGCTCAAGAGCGGCGACTACGTGCTGATCGCCTTCGGGCACAACGACGAGAAGACCGACGACGCGGCCCGGGGCACGCTGCCGGGCTCGACCTTCGAGAAGTACCTCTCGATCTACGTCGACGAGGCCAAGGCGAAGGGGGCCATCCCCATCCTGGTCACGCCCATCGAGCGCAACGGATGGACCAACGCCACCACGGTGAAGGCCTCGCACGTGACCAGCGACGGCGACTACCCCAAGGCGATCCGCGACCTGGCGGCGAAGAAGGGCGTGGCGCTGGTGGACATGACGGCGCTTTCGACCGCCTACTACCAGACGCTGGG
>DBTH01000042.1:0-1113 GCA_002306945.1 Methylacidiphilaceae bacterium UBA1321
GAGGTTTTGAATAGTTACGGTTAAGCATGACCTGTTACACCGGTCGTGCGGAGACCAGCCTTACAAATTTTTTACAAATTCCGCACGCTGCTCTGACAACTCCGCCGCCCGGATTGCGCAAAATCGCGGAATGAGGAATGACGGATCGACCGGTCGGATAACGCTATTGCACCGGGAGTTGTTTTTGTCTATTCCGGTATCTTCGATGGCTATCATGGCAAAAGGGATCGGATGGTCCAATTCGACTCGGAACCGTTGTCATTACTCTCTGGACAGGTCTGTCATTTTTTCAACGTCGTCGCTTCCACTTCAACAACCGGGAAAACTATGAACTCCAAATACAAATCGTTCGCACGTTTCATGACGCTGACTCTCATCGCGTTTGGCACAGTGTCGGGAATTTTTTCCGAGCGCGCCGTGGCCGAACGGCAAATTCCCGAACCGCTCAAAGGCTGGCAGGATTGGGCGACCTGGGACGATCTGCATCGCGATTGCCCAACGCCCTATTTCACTGCGGACAGGCATCTCTGCTTCTGGCCGTCGACACTCAACTTGCAAATCAACCGTGGCAAGGGGCAGTTTGATTTGGGCGTAACCGTTTATCACGAGAGCTGGGTGGCGTTGCCCGGAAACCGCGAAGCCTGGCCGTTCGATGTTCGCGACAACGGCGCGCCCATCGCGGTGGTCGAACACCAGGGCCAACCCGCCGTCCAGCTCAAGACCGGTTCGCACCGCCTCAGTGGCAGTTACCGCTGGGAGGATATGCCGCAACAACTTCAACTTCCGCGCGAGGTCGGCATTCTGCTCCTCAGCGTCGATGGCAAGCGGGTCGATGCCCCGTCCTGGGACGGCGGAGGCGTCGTGTGGCTGATCCGCACGCCCTCCGGCGAGACGGACAAGGATTTCCTCGGCGTCAAAGTCTATCGCAAGATCGCCGACGGGATTCCGATGTGGCTCTCGACAAGTGTGGAATTGAGCGTCTCGGGCAAGAGCCGCGAGGAAAAGATCGGTTCGATTCTTCCCGAAGGCTGGCAGGTTTCCTCAATCGAGTCGCCCATTCCGGTCGCCATCGACGAGCAGGGTCACATGAAAGCGCAGGTGCGTTCGGGCAAA
>DBTH01000042.1:1374-1755 GCA_002306945.1 Methylacidiphilaceae bacterium UBA1321
GGACCGTGCGCGTGGAGGCGTTCCGGCTCAACCCGGCGACGACGTTCGGCTACGAGCCTGATGCGAAGCCCGCCGTCGCGCAGGAATTGATCGCGTTCCAGTCCAGGCCCGATTTCCGCGTGCTCGAAATCCGCGGCATCCCGTCCATCGATGTTTCGCAGACGACCTTCCCCGGCGACTGGCGCGAATTGCCCGTCTACAGTTGGGAAAACAAGGGCGCGTTCCAACTTGAAGAACGCATGCGGGGCATGGGATTGCAGAAACCCGAAGGGCTGCGGATTCAACGCGAATTGTGGCTCGATGAGAATGGCCGCAAGCTGGTTTTTCAGGATCGCATCCGCGGCTCGCGCCAGCAGATCTGGCGGCTCGACATCGCGGGCG
>DBTH01000042.1:1998-16202 GCA_002306945.1 Methylacidiphilaceae bacterium UBA1321
CTGGCGGCTCGACATCGCGGGAAATCAGGAACTCGGCTCGGTACGCAGCGGGGGCCAGGGACAACTCATCACGCGCAATCCGCAGAACGGCGCGGCAGGCGTGGAAATCCGCGAGCGCGAAGTCAATCTTCAGGCCACTGGACGCGCCGCGCTTGAACGACAAATGCCGGCCACCGGCTGGCGTTCCAATGCCGACCGCGTTTCCGTGCGGCTGCACCTGCCTCCGGGCTGGCGTCTGTTCGCGCTTTTCGGTGCGGACAATGTGCAGGGCGACTGGTTGACCTCGTGGACGCTGCTCGATGTGTTCCTGCTGGTGATTTTCTCGCTGGCCGTATTCAAGCTCTGGGATTGGCGTGCGGGCGTGCTCGCGTTTTTCGCCTTCGGTCTCGCCTATCAGGAACCCGCCGCGCCGCGTTACGTCTGGCTCGCGCTGCTGCTGCCAGTGGCGGTGCTTCGCGTTGTGCCGGAAGGTTGGGGCAAGCGGATTGTCGCCGCGTGGAAATATATGACACTGGCCGTGCTGCTCGTCCTGCTGGTGCCGTTCGTCGGTCGCCAGATTCAACAGGCGATCTATCCGCAATTGGAAGACAGGGGAAGAGACCGCAATGTGCTTGGGGAAATAGGGGGCGGAACCGGGGCTTTTGGCGGTGACGGTGTCAACAACGAAGAAACTTCCAATGTGAATGCGTTCGTGGCAGCTCCCGCGCCGAATGCTCCGACGGATGCTGCCAGTCCCGCTCTGATGGAAGCAGAGGTTCAGCCGTTGCCGGCAAATGAAGCTAATCTCGAGTTGAGTGAAAACGCAAGAAACAGAGCGCAACACCAGATGAGAAGAGAACTGGTTGATCAAAAATGGTCCCAACGAAAACAGGCTGCTGACAGTGTTCAACAGGGCCGACTGGCCAGTAAATCCTATTCCGCCAACGCCAATCTCGCCTACGACTCCAAGGCGCGCATCCAGACCGGGCCGGGCGTGCCGGAGTGGAGTTGGCGCACGGTCGGTTTCCAGTGGAACAGCCCGGTGCAGGAATCGCAGCAGGTTTATCCGATCCTGATTCCGCTCTGGCTGGAACGGCTCCTGACCCTGTTGCGCGTGGCGTTGCTGGTGCTGCTGGCGGGCGTCGTGCTCGATGTGCGGAAATGGAATCTCCCGCTGGCCCGCGCCGGTGCGGCGGCCCGGATCGCGACGTTGTTCTTCGCGTTGGGAATCGCGCTCTGCGCGAACGCTTCGGCCGATTCACAAATCCCCGATCAGCAAACTTTGAACACCTTGCGCGATCGTCTTCTGAAAACTCCCGATGTCTATCCAAACGCGGCGGACATTCCGTTTGTCTCGCTCTCGATCAAGGAACGCCGTCTCGTCATGGACGCAGAGATTCACACCGTGGCGCATGTCTCGGTACCGCTGCCGGGACGGTTCCCGGCATGGTCGCCCGTCAGCGCCACAGTCGATGGCAAATCCGAAGCGGTCGTGTGCCGTCAGGACGGTTATCTCTGGATCGCACTGACTCCCGGAGTACATCGCGTTCACGTCGAAGGCACCCTGCCCAGCGCGACGGAATGGGAATGGGCCTTCCAGCTCACTCCGCGCCGGGTCAGCATCGACGCGCCCGGTTGGACGTACACCGGCGTGCGACCCGACGGCGTGCCGGAACGGCAGATTTTCTTCGTACAGAAACAGAAATCGATCACGGGCGAAGCCGGTTATGAACAGCAGGATTTGCGTTCGGTCGCGGAGGTGCGGCGCAATATCGAACTCGGCCTTGTCTGGCAGGTGACCACCACCGTCAACCGTCTCTCTGCGGCGGGCAAGGCGATTTCGCTGCGCATTCCGCTCCTGCCGGACGAGAAGGTGTTGACGCCGGATGTGATCGTCAAGGACGGCTTCATTGATGTCCGCATTGGAGCGCATGAACAGCAGTTCAGTTGGTCGAGTGAATTGACCGTCGCCAATCAACTTGCGCTCGAAACCCGCGCCGGCGATACCTGGGTGGAACGTTGGTATCTGAACGCCTCGCCTGTCTGGAACGTCGGCTTCACCGGATTGTCTCCGATATTCGAGCAAACCAATTCCAGCCTGATTCCTCTCTGGACACCGTGGCCGGGCGAGAAAGTTTCGCTCGCTGTCACCCGCCCCGAAGCGATCAGCGGCGCCACCGTCACCGTTCGGCGCGTCCGTCACGAAGTAGCGCAGGGCTTGCGCACACGCGAATCGGAATTGAACCTCGATCTCCAGTGCAGCCTCGGCGAAGACTTCGTCATCGTTCTGCCGGAAAAAGCCGAAGTCACCGATCTGCGCCACAATGGGCAATTGATCCCCGTCCGCCGCGACGGCAACAAGCTGATCGTCCCGCTCCGGCCCGGCGAACAAACACTGGCCATCAAGTGGAGCATCAACCAACCCGTCGGCTTGCGCGTGGTGGCCGACGCGGTGCAACTCCCGGTCGAAAGCGCCAACATCACCACCGTGATCCGTTCGCCGGGCATGCACTGGGTGCTCTGGACGCACGGCCCGTTGCGCGGCCCGGCGGTACGGCTCTGGGGAGTACTGGCCGTCTCGTTGCTGGCGGCGTGGGTGCTCAGCCGCCTGAGCTTCTCCCCGTTGCGTACGTGGGAATGGCTCCTGCTGGCCATCGGTCTGACGCAAGTTCCCTGGTCATTGGCGGCTGTGGTCGTCGGCTGGCTTTTCTGGCTGGTCTGGCGCGGACACGAGTCGTTCCAGAAAATTCCGGGCTGGCTCTACGCCCTGCTGCAGATTGCGCTGATCGTTCTGACATTCGTCGTGCTGGGCGCGTTCGTCGAAGTGGTCGACAAGGGATTGCGCGGCTTCCCGCTGACCTATATCGAAGGCAACGGCTCGACGCAGGGCGGTTATTTGAAATGGTTCCAGCCGAGCGCGGCAGGTCTCTTGCCGCAACCAGAATGCGTCACGCTCTCGGTCTGGTTCTACCGCTTCCTCATGCTCGCCTGGGCGTTGTGGCTCGCCTCGGCTCTGTTGCGCTGGCTCAAGTGGGGCTGGACGCAATTCGGTCTCGGCGGTTTCTTTCATCCGATCCGCAAAAAACAAACTGGAACTCCGTAATCAAAAATCGAAAATAAGGCCTTTGACGAAATTAAAACGGTAATGATGTTTTTTAAAAAATCCTTCGTAAATGGGTTTTCAAATTCCGTTAATTCCGTCAAAAAGCCTTTTGGTTTGGCTATAGTATAGGAATCATTACAGATCATGCGTCGCGCCGCCTGGATATTTCTCGCCGCCATCTTCCTGCCCAGTCTCGGGTTGGCCTGGCTGGCGGTGCATTCGGTGCGCGACCAGCAGGTCATCCTCGAACATCAGCAGGTCGTCATCTGTCAGAACCTGACCGATTCCCTCGCGCGCAACGTCCAGGAACGAATGGATCAGGTGCGCAACGAATTCTCCGACACGGCGCAACGTCTGCTCGACGACAACAGAACGCCGGAAAATCTCGCCGACGGGTTCAATCGCAAATTGACCCTGTCGTGGCCGTTGGCCGAGGTGGCTTTCGCGGTGAGTCTCGACGGGCGGATTTATTCGCCGCGAACCGACGAAGGAATTGCCGCAAAGACTTTTCGTGACGAGAACGACCGCTTCCTCGCCAACCGCGAAAACGCCGAGGTCTATGCGGCCAACCTGAATTCCTTCACCCTGGCAAACTCCAAGAACGCCCCGGCCTCGCCCCCTTCGGATGGAACAACCTTGGGTGGAGCGGGTGGAACATGGAAGCAGTCGAGGAACGAGGAGCTCAACTCCGCGCAACCGCAACGCGCCCGCGACCTATCCGAACCGGTTCCGAACGTCGCCGACATTCCTGCCGTACCCAATGCCCCCGCCGCGCCACTCGAACAGCAGCCAGTCGCCAGACGAGAGCTTCAGGTAAAAAAATCCCAACAGGCTCAGGCAGCGCCCGCTCCGCCTCCGGCACCAGCGGCGCAACAGGCCCAGTCTGCCCAGTTCACCCAACCGGCCGACAACACCGCGCAATCTGCCGCTCAGACCCAGTCAGCGCCAAGCGATGTCATTAATTCCCGCAATAGCATTTCGTCAGAACAGATGCAGACCCGCGCACAACGCAAGGTCGCCCCGCAACAGGCGCTCGTCTCGCAGAAGGACGCCCCGCTCTCGAACATCGTCCCGGAGGAATCCGATTTTCGCCGCGTGGTCGGCGCGGAAAAGAGCGGCTTGCTCGCGCGCTTCCTCGACAATAAATTGCGCCTCATGGTCTGGTTCCACTCCCAGCCCTCCAGCTCCATCGTTTTCGGCGCGCAACTCAACCGCAATAAACTCGTTGAGTCGCTCGTCTCCATCGTGCAGGACACCGCCTCCGCGTCGCCGGAGAATTATTCGTCCTTCCGTTCCGCAACGCCGAAAAAAGTCGATTACTGCCTCGCCGTTCTCGACGACAACGGCAAGCCCGTCGCGCAGTCCGTGGCGAAATTTTCGACCGACTGGAAGCGCCCCTTCGTCTCGACCGAAATCGGCGATGCGCTCCCGCACTGGGAAGCGGCGCTTTATCTGACCGATCCGCAACAAATTACCCGGACAGCGCGGACATTGCAGTGGACGCTCGGGCTGATTGTTCTGATGCTCGTCGCGGCGATTGCCGCCGGCGGCTGGTTGATCGGGGCCGATGTGCGGCGGCAGATGCGCCTCGCTCAACAGAAGACCGACTTCGTCAGCAACGTCTCGCACGAACTCAAAACGCCGCTGACGTCGATCCGCATGTTTGCCGATCTCCTCGCCGAGGGCCGTGTCGACGACGAGGAAAAGCGCGGCAAATACCTACGCATCATTTCCGCCGAATCGGCCCGCCTCACGCGCCTCATCAACAATGTTCTCGACTTTGCCCGCATGGAACGCGGTGTGCGCAAAGGCGAACAGCGTCCGTGCGATTTGGTCGAAGTGGCCCGCGACGTGATCGAGACCTGCCGCCCTCATCTCGAATCGGGCAGCATCGCCTTCTCCGCCGAAATCGAAGCCGAGAATCTCTCCCTCACCGGAGACCGCGACGCGCTGGCGCAGATCATTCTCAACCTGATTTCCAATGCGGAGAAATACGGAGGCGGCGAGGTCTTTGTCCGCGTGCGACGGCAGGAAACCCCCGGCGGCGTATTCGGCTGCGTCGATGTGATGGATTGCGGGCCCGGCATTCCGCCGAAACAGGTTCAACATATTTTCGAACCGTTCGTGCGCCTGGACGATTCCCTCTCCAGCGGCGTGCAGGGGACGGGACTCGGATTAACTCTCGCCCGGCGGCTGGCGCGCGCCCACCACGGCGACGTTTCCTATTCGATGCGAGCGAGCGGTGGAAGTTGTTTCACCCTGTCGGTGCCACTGACTTGACGGTTCTTCTCCTATGAAAACGAAAATTCTGGTTGTCGAAGACGATGCGAACATCCGCTTCGGATTGGTCGAACTGCTTTCCAGCGAGGGCTTCGATTCCGCCGAATGCGCCCGTGGCGACGCGGCGCTCGAAGCGGTCGAGCAACACCAGCCGCGCCTCATCGTGCTCGATGTGATGTTGCCCGGCAAGAGCGGCTACGACATTTGCAAGGAGCTGCGCGCGAAAAAATTCGACGGTCTGATCCTGATGCTCACCGCCAAGGGACAGGAAATGGACAAGGTGATCGGTCTCGAACTCGGCGCGGACGATTATCTCACCAAGCCGTTCGGCTTGCGGGAATTCACCGCGCGCGTGCATGCGCTGTTGCGCCGCGACCGGCCCGACGCCGCGGAACCCGAAAAGGTCGTGGGGAATTTCGGCGATTGCGTGATCGACGCGAAGACCTTCGAGTTGAAGCGAAAGACAAAGACGGTTTCCCTTTCAGCACGAGAGTTGAAACTGCTCCAGACTTTCGCCGCGCACCCGCGCGAAGTTCTTTCCCGCGACCGTCTGCTCAACGAGGTCTGGGGTTATGAGTATTATGGAACGACCCGCACCCTGGATCAGACCATTGTCCAGCTACGGCGGAAATTGGCCGATGTGGGAGCCGATCCGAAGCAGATCGATACGGTGCATTCCGTCGGGTATCGCTATCAGGCTTGACACCAGGCACTGTCGAAATTCGGTGAGCTTTTCGATAAAGCTCATGGGAAATGAGCTACAAGAAACAGTTGAGAGAAGCTCAATGGGAGCGGATTAATCAGCACGCCGCCGGGGCAAAGAAGAGAAGAGGACTCAGTTGCTCAGGTAGTTTGACTTATTGTATAATAAAAGTTTTCTCTCGTGGCGGGATTCCGGGATTGCATCGCGCAATGGGTGGAGTAAAACGGTTGAGATGGGCTGGTTCTCTTATCTTGTTGTTGCGTTGGGCAGCGCCGTAGGGGGAGTGAGCCGTTTTTGGTTGTCGGGAGTGTTGGCGGAGCGGTACGGCAATTGGTTCCCGTTTAATACGCTGGTGATTAATATCAGCGGGTCGTTTGTCATCGGTTTTGTGGCGGCGATTTCCGCTTCCGACAGCCGTTTCATGGTAAGTCCGTCGGCGCGCACGTTCCTGATGGTGGGGGTGTGCGGCGGGTACACGACTTTTTCTTCTTTTAGTTTACAGACGTTGACTTTGATTCAGGATGGTCAGTGGTTGTACGCTTGGGCAAACGTGATTGGTTCGGTGGTATTGTGTATGTTGGGCGTATGGCTCGGTTACATCCTGGGGAAGGTTTTGAGCTGATCGATGAATACTCAACCAAAGGAATTGCGCATGCATCTCCCTGAAGACGGTAAGGTTTTGAAAATCTATATCGGTGAGAGCGATCGCTGGGAGCACAAGCCGTTGTACGAGGCGATTGTGCAGAAGGCGAAGGAGATGGGGCTGGCGGGGGCGACGGTGCTTCGCGGGCCGATGGGGTTTGGGGCGACGAGCCGGTTGCATACGGCGAAGATTTTGCGCTTGTCGATGGATTTGCCCATCGTCATCGAGATTGTCGAGTCGGCTGCGAATATTGAGAAGTTGTTGCCGTTCCTCGACGATATGATCAAGGGCGGGTTGGTGACGATCGAGGACGTGAAGGTGATTCATTATCGCCCCGATCCAACCGAGTCCGGCGCTACTCCCATTTGATCGGCATTTGGAGGACTCCGTCCTCCATGCGTCAGGCTGCTAATGCGAGCGTTGGAGGAGGAAGATGAGGCGACCGTCCTGATAATCGGGTCCGGCGATGAAGATGGGTTTCTCGGCGGTGGGATAGAATTTGCCGTCCACCAACAGGGTTTTATCGCGATAGATTTCGAAACGCACACCGGCTCCGGCGAGCGGTTCGAGTTTGAGATAAAAATCGCGGCGCGGCAGAACCCACTGCGCATATTTTTCACCCGAGGGAACGCGTGCTTCGTGGAGGAGATGGTACGCGTCGAAACCGAAAACCGTTTTCAGGCGGGGCTGCAATTTTCCCAACCGTTCGTCTTCGGTCGGCACGGTGTTATCGGCCTTGACCAGCGCGACCCAGACGGTGCCTTGAGCGGAAACCGGGATCAGCCCGGCGCTCGATAATATAAGCAGGAGAAAAAAGAGGCGCATGGTCACGGTGTGTTGCTGGTTTCCTCGGCTTCGGCGGAGTCCATACCGGTGATCCAGACGACATCGGCGCGGGCTTTGGCGGAATAGAAAGTCGAGGTGTAGAGATCGTCTTGCTGGGCTTGCGCGTAGGTGGGGCCGTTGGTATGAGCGAGCGGGAATGCCGTCATCAGGCCAACCGCCAGAAGCACCGTGGCGACGGCGCCGAAGGTCACCAGGTAACCGCTCCAGGGGGACGCTTGCGTCTCTTGAGATTCGGCTTGGGGCGACGGCTCAAAGAGCGCGTTGCGGAGACGGTACCAAGAGCGCCATTGGCGTTGTCCGGCGCGGTTCAATTCCGCGTCCTGCACCGACTTCAATAAATCCCGGATGTCTTGAGTTTCCATGGTCAGACCTTGGTTCTTTGTAATTTTTTCCGCAGCCGCTCGCAAGCGTAATGCAGCCGCGAATTGACCGTGCCGGATTTGCAACCGAGCAGCTTTGCCGTTTCCTCCAGGCTCAACTCGTCGACCAGACGAAGTTGAACCACGGCACGGTGCTCGGGACTGAGGTCGGCCATCGCCTCGGCGATGTGACGGGCGAGATCGCTGCGTTCCAGGCCGCTGCTGCTGGCCGCGGCGACGGCGACTTCGGGCAGGACGGGAGTTTCCTCCCGGTCTTCCGCCACGGGGGACAGGAATGACAACCAGCGGGAGAGACGGCCTTGCTTGCGCACGGCATCGAGGGCCTGGTTGACCGCGATGCGGTAGAGCCAGGTGCCGATTTGCGATTGCCCGCCAAAGCGGTCGATTTCGCGGTAGGCCTTGATAAAGGTCTGCTGCAAAACGTCATCGCTCAGAGACGGGTTATTCACGATCCGGTTCACGGTACTCCACAGTTTCGGGAAATGGTCCCGGTGCAACTGCGCCCATGCGGCCTCATCTCCGGCTCGTAGTAGTTTCAGGCAGTCATCATCCGACATTCCCGGACAACTTAGACGCTGGCAGCGGCGAGGGAATTCAAATTTTATTTCCACTTTTTTGGCATTGGACGATTCCGGCCCTGAGGAGTATCCTTTGACCTTATGAAATCCATCTCCTGGATACTCATTGGCACGACTTTTTTCCTCGGTGCAACGCTTGTGCTCCGGGCCGAAAGTGAGACCAATAACTCCCCTGCGCCTGCCGCTACCCCTTCCCCTGCAAGCGATAGCAGCGCCGCCACGACTTCCGCTTCCACCCCTACTCCAGTCGATAACGCAACAGACGCCGCCGCCGTGGCCAGCAGTTCCGTTTCGGCAACCGTCACCGCGACCAACACCCCCGCAGCCACCGCTACAACCACTTCGGCCACACCCAACACGACGGTCACCAAAACCGTTTCCGGCACAGTGACCACCACGGCGACAGCCACCAGCACCAATGCCCCGGTCAATCTCACCGACGATCAGAAAGAGAAAATCCGCCGCATGATGAAGCAGCAGAAACTCACCGAGGCACAACGAACCCGCGCCGCCGAGTTGCTGGACAAAACTCCCGTTCTCGAAGAGAAGAAGAACCCCGGCCTGACCGAAACCCAGTCCATCCCGAAGCGGTTCTGAAAAAGGCGCAAACCTTTTTTGGACTCGCGGAAGCGGGCCATGCGGTGCATCAATAAGGCATGAAACTTGCCGAACGGGTCGAGTCCGTCTGCCGGACTCTCGCCAAGACCTATCCCGATGCCCACTGCGAATTGAATTTCACCAACCCGCTCGAATTGCTGGTGGCCACCATGCTCTCGGCCCAATGCACCGACGTGCAGGTCAACATCGTCACCGTCGAATTATTCAGGAAATACCGCGAGGCTGCCGATTACGCCAAAGCCGCGCCGGGCCAGCTTGAGGAAGACATCAAGCGCATCGGCCTTTTCCGCAACAAGGCCAAAAACATCCGCGCCGCCTGCGCGATCATCGAGCAGAAACACGGCGGCAAGGTTCCCAATACGATGGAAGCTCTCCACGATTTGCCCGGCGTGGGCCGCAAGACCGCCAACGTCGTCCTCGGCAACGCCTATGGAATCAGAGCCGGAATCGTCGTCGATACCCATGTCGGCCGGCTCTCGCAACGGCTCGGCCTGACGAAGGAGGAAAATCCGGTGAAGATCGAGGCGGCGTTGACGAAAATCGTGCCGCAATCGAACTGGACGATGTTCTCGCACTGGCTGATTTTTCACGGCCGCCGCCGTTGCAAGGCCCGTAATCCCGATTGTGCCGGATGTGAGCTCGCCACGATCTGTCCGTCGCGGGGAGCAACGTAACGCTGGACATGACTATTGGTTCACAGTTTAGCGTTGTTTCCGTCATGGCCGTGACAACACGAAAACAAACCTTAACTGAAAGAATTCAATAGATGAAAAAGACTGTAACGGTAGATGAATGGGTCGCCCTGTTCCGGGAAACCGGACTCGACGACGCGCAGATGAAACGATGGCATCGGGCGTTCGAGAAACACCATCCCGATGCGCACGAAACCTTCCTCGGCTGGTTGGGATTGCCGTCGGAACGCATCGCGCGTATTCGTGAGGAATCCCGGTAATTCAAGCCGTCCTGCGCGGCAGTCTGATGAGGGCTGTCGCGCCGGGCAAGCGACGATGAAACATGAAACGATTTCCATCCTGGCGAGGCGCTTTGGATTGTCGCGTAGCGCCCTCCTTTACTACGACCGGATCGGCCTTCTGCAACCGACCGGACGCACGGCGGCGGGCTATCGCGTTTACGGTGCCAAGGACGTCGAGCGGCTCCGGCGCATCTGCCGGTTTCGTGAGGCGGGCCTGACGCTGGACGATATTGCGCTGGCGTTGCAGGCGCGGGGAAAACCTTCCGTGCGAACGTTGGAAAACCGGATGGAGCAGTTGAGCGGCGAAATCTCTGCGCTCAAATCCAAGCAACGGTTGTTGGCGTCTCTCTTGCGGCGAATCCGTTCGGGCCGGTGTCCGGCGACATTGAGCAAGGAACTCTGGGTCTCGATGTTGCGTGCCGCGGGAATGAGCGACGGGGCCATGATGCGCTGGCACGGGGAATTCGAAAAACGCGCACCCGGCGAACATCAGCAATTTCTCGAATCTCTTGGCATTGCGCCGAAGGAAATCGCCACGATCCGCCGCGAATCGGCAGAAAAGACAAAAGGCCGTGGTGGAAATTAACGAGGGATTAAAAAAAGGCTTATCAAGAACTCAGGAAATCATAAAAGGAGAGACACATTCTCTCCACTTTTCCTGATTTCAGGAAATCAGTCCGAAATCACGTCAACCAGGTCTCGGGGTGGGTCGTATCGAAACCGGCGGTGCGGTAATCGCGCAGCTTGTTGCGCAGCGTGCGCAGACTGATACCAATGCGCTTGGCGGCGTGGGTTCGGTTGTTGTGGGTCTGGATAAGAGCGGCGGCGATCAGGCGGCGTTCCATCTCGCTGACGGTCGGCAATTGGCCGTCGGTCTGGGCGATGAATGTGGAAGAGTCCGGCGTCAGAACGGGCGTGGGGTCGCCGTTGGAATTGAGATTGGGCAGGGCGAAATCGGGCACGTCCATGTAGAAATCGGGCGCTTGAGGCGTGGCCATGATGACGGCGCGTTCGAGCGTGTTCTGCAACTCGCGCACGTTGCCGGGCCAGTGATAGCCATGGATCTTGTGCCAGGCGGCTTCGGTCAGGCCCTTGACGTCGCGACCATGGCGGCGGGCGAAGTGGGCGATGAAGAAATTGGCCAGTTCGTCGACATCCTCGCCGCGCAGTCGCAGGGGCGGCAGGGTGATGGGGACGACATTGAGGCGGTAGTAAAGATCCTCGCGGAAACGGCCCAGCCGGACTTCTTCGGTGAGGTCGCGATTGGTGCTGGCGATGATGCGCACGTCCACATGCAGCGTGTTATTGCCGCCGAGCCGCTCGAAGGAACGCTCTTGCAACACGCGCAGGAGTTTGGTTTGAAGTCCAAGCGGTATCTCGGCGATCTCGTCGAGCAGGAGAGTGCCGCCGTGGGCGGTTTCGAAACGGCCTTCGCGCCGCGTCTCAGCGCCGGTGAAGGCACCGCGTTCGTGGCCGAAGAATTCGCTTTCGAGGAGTTGTTCGGGAACGGCAGCGCAATTGATCTTGATGAAAGGGGACTGGAGCCGCTTGCTGTGCTGCCAGATGTAGCGGGCGAGAAGTTCCTTGCCGGTGCCGCTTTCGCCCTGGATGAGAACGGTGGCCTGGGTCTGGGCGACGCGGCGGGCGAGTTCGAGGATTTCCTTCATCACGGTGCTGCGGCCCCAGAGTTCGGGCGCGGAGGGCTGGACCATGTCGAACTGCTGGCGCAGGTAATCGTTTTCGCTGGAAAGCTGTTCGTAAGCTTGCAGGCGCTGGAGGGAAAATTCGAGTTGGGCCGGGGTGACCGGTTTGACGAGATAATCGAAGAGGCCGATGCGAATGGCTTCGACGGCGGTTTCGGCCGAGGCGTAGCCGGTCATCAGGATGGCCTGCATGCGGGGATAGTTCTGGCGCAGGCGGCGCAGGAGTTCGAGACCGTTGCCGTCAGGCAAGACCATGTCGCACAGGACGAGGTCGAAAGTCTCTTTTTTGGCGATTTCTTCAGCCTGGGCAATGCTGCTCAGGCAAAGGATCTGGTAGCCTTCCTTCGACAGGGTCTGATTCAACGTGCGACGCATGACCGGTTCGTCGTCGATGAGTAGAATCTTTTGAATGCGCATGAGTTCAGGGTTCGTTTAGGAGTCTCTCCGGTCGTGCGGTTAAGGAACTTCCGGAGCTTTCACCTATTCATCGGACGGGAGGCTGCAGATATTTACGCTTCAAAGATGACTTTTTCTTTAGAAAAATTTATTGGCTGACTGGAAAATAGAGGCCGGGTTTGTGAATTTCCCGCGAATCGCTATAGTGAAGGCATGCTGAAAGCCAATCTCGCCGGCATCTGTTATCCCGCCGAACGCCAAGAGGTTCTGCAATATGTGCGCAATTGGTTCGACCAGCCCCGCGCGGCACGTTGGGACGAAAAAACCACCGCTGACGGCGTTGCTTTTAAAGGATTGATCTGTCCGCATATCGATTTTCGTGTCAATACGGCGGTTTACAGTCACGGTTTCGCGCCGTGGTTGAAAGCTCCCGCTGCCGACAAAGTGCTCATTCTCGGTGTCGGCCATCATGCGCGGCAGGAATGGTCGTTCGACGGACGCGGCTACGAAACGCCACTGGGTGAAGTGGCCACCGACAAGGCAGGGCTGGAATTGCTGACGCGGAAATTGCCGAAACAACTTTGGGGCGACGGGCAGGCCCATGAGAAGGAGCATTCGATTGAGTTTCCGCTGGTGGCGTTGCAGGCGTTGCGCGAGCTGCGGGGGATCGACAAACCGTTCGAGTATATTCCCCTGCTCTGCGGCGGGTTGTTCCAATATCTCGCGATGGGAACGCTTCCGCCGAAGGACGCGCCCGTTTACCGGATAGCCGACGCCTTGCGCGAATGGTGGCAGGCGTGCGAAGCGGCCGGTCAGCGCGTCGAAATCGTCGTGAGCATCGACGGTTGCCACATCGGGCCGCGGTTCGATCACGACTACGCGGTCGACAAGGCGTGTCTGGCCGATGCACGGCAGTGGGAGGATTCGCTCTGGTCGCTGGTGGAGAAGGGCGATTTCGAGGGTTTTTTCAAGTTCCTCTTCATCGACCACAACGCGCGATATTTCGACGGCGTCGGCGCGTTGGCCCTGGTCATGGCGCTCTTTGGCGAAAAAGCGGGAGTGCGCCGCACCGGTTACGCGCAATGGTTCGAGAAGTCCGACACCAGCGTGGTCACTTTCAGCAGCGGCGTCATTCAGGCAGCATGATGCTGCACCCAGTAATGCTGTGACGCCGGAACCACCGAGCCCGAGGTCGGGCTCGGTTATTGGAAAGCGGAAACTGGATATTCCTTCCCGTTATGCCGGCCCGGAGTAGTGGGCGGAAGCGCGAATGGCTTTGGCGTTTGGCCCGAGCTCGACGTGCTCAAGGGCGCGGCGGCCGTTGACGGACTTATAATAGATCGAGATTGTGTCGACGCCGACGAGGACGTCGATGAGTTCGAATTTGATGTCGGGGAAATTCTTCAGGACGAGAGCCCAATATTCGAGCGTGTTCTTGCGGCCGCGCAGGGTACCGGTGACTTCGCCAGCCAGTTCCACGATGAACGGAGAGACCATCGTGAAGCCATCGGCGTAGTGCGACTGGATGCGTTCGAGGTCGTGGGAGTTCCAGGCGTCAACCCAGTCCTGGGCGAATTTTTTGGCGAATGAAGGTTCGATCATAGTGTTTTCCTGAAAATTCTTGCCGGCCAATGAAAGACGCCGACCGGATTGCGAAACGCGACGTTTTTTAATGCCACAGTTGATTCCATAGATCAAGCGACACCTGCGAAAATTAACGGTTTTCCTGCTGATTATTCCATCCGCAGAATGATTACGGATAGCTGACGATCCGGTGTTTTTTTCGTCGAGCCGCGGTTGATTCTAATTCCGGGCGTTCGCGGCGGGGGCTGGAGTCGAAGAAGGAGCGCGGGGGACGAGGCGCACTTTCATTTCGATGCGCAGGATCGGATTGTCCTTGTCGTCGCGCGGCTGGGCCGAGATGCGGTCGGCCACCTGCATGCCGGAAACGACGTGGCCGAAGACGGTGTATTCGCCGTCGAGGAACGGGCAATCGGCGGTG
>DBTH01000042.1:16482-16650 GCA_002306945.1 Methylacidiphilaceae bacterium UBA1321
GGCTGCCGTTGGAATTTTTTTCCGGGTTGACGTTGTTCGGCAGGCGGGCCATGGCGACCGAGCCGCGTTTGTGAGGGAGTTTGATTTCCGGGGGCAGAGTGTAGTCGGGACCGCCCTTGCCGTGAATGGCGCGGTTTTCGCCCTTGGTGTTGGGATCGCCGCCCTGGA
>DBTH01000154.1 GCA_002306945.1 Methylacidiphilaceae bacterium UBA1321
CCACTCCTCTGTGCGTGCAACTTGTCCGCCCCGCCGGATGCCCCAAGCGACCCCGCCACCACCCCCCCCCGCGCCCTCGACATCCGCTTGAGCGCGGCCAACCCCCCCCCCCATCCCGACATGCTCATATGGTCCCGGGACGAGCCGGTCGAAAGCGCCGCGTTGCAATTCCTGAACATCCTCTTCTCTGTTCCGCAAATCTCCGTCAAGCTTGACGAAATTCCAGACGACCACCAGCGAATGCTGCGCTTCTGGCTCCAGTTCTGGCGCGAACACCGGGAGATTCTTCTCGACGGGAAACTGGAACCGCAGCACCCCGAACTGCTCTATTCCTTCGTCTTGGCGAAAAAAGAATCCAGCTGGATCGGCGCGTTCTATTCCGACGTTGTTGGCTCTCTTTCCGGAAGCCTTCCGGATGAATTCTGGCTCATCAATGCGACGGCGCAGCCTCGTTTGGTGATCGAATGCGACACCGCGCCGGAGATCTACGAAACGCAAACGTATAACGTTCTGGGGGAACCGCTAAAACGCGCAACCGTGTCGCTCACTCCCAGCGTCAACGCGTTTGCCGTTCCTCCCTCCGGGTTCATCCACTTCAAACACCAAACGCAGCGCCCCTAAAAACGAAGCGACCGATCCCACAATGATCCCTGCGACTAGTTATAGGGTTATGTTTCAGGTCCCTGGCAGACCTCTAGACGGGAAGTCGTATCAGGACTAAAGCCAACCAAGAACGTTGAAGTTATCTCATTAAACGCACACTGGATAGGACTGCCGTTCACCAAGATCCTGGCTTGCGGGGCGGCCTAAATCACGACTTCACCAGCCATTGTTCCGCTAATGTTCGCAACCAGCTGGTGGTCTTTGCATTCCTTCAACGTCACTCCCAAACCGTCCGCCCGCATTATCACAGGGTGACTGGGCTCGTGTTCGGTGCGCACCAATTTTAATCGAGCGCAGTCTCCCTTCAGCTGTCCCCAAGATATTTTCAAAAGCCCTGGGTTTAGTTTCTCTCCATTGAGTTCCAGCGAAGCGAGATGTGAACCTTTACCTGAAATTGTCAGGTCAAGCGAACATCCGCGAAGCCTAAGCCCTCGGATATCCAACGGTACGTCCCCCCATGGAGTTACTGTGATTCCCTCGTGATCGAAATCCAAGCCGCCTAGCGCATGGTACGCTGCGGCATACCAACTGGCAAGAGCCTGCGTTTGTTTTGCACCCACATTATCCGGGCCCAAATCATGCTCGTTTTCTGCCTCCGGCGTGAATGCCTCGGGCGCGGTATGGTGTTGCCAGAACCACCCGATGTCTCCCAGCCATGGTTCAATGCAGGAGGCATCCCCTGTGAGTTTATGCACCCCCAGGTAAAACGAATCCGCAGCGGGAAAACTTGATCCGAGTTGATTCCCATCAGCCATCCACGCGGGATCCCAGTGCGGTAAAGTCAGAAGGCATTTTTCCGAGCGCAGGTGCGTATCCATGAACGAGGCAATGCGCGATGGGGCGTGGGAGACCAATTCCCCGGCAAATGGAATCAGCCAAAAGACCGATTGCAGACCGTAGTGCTTGCGCGGTGTCAAACCCGTCGAGGAACACGACGTGATAAAAAAGCCTTTTCCCTCATCATAGAAATACTTGCGGAAACTCACACGCAGCCTTCGAGCCCATTCCCGGCATTCCTGCGCCAGGTTCGCCTTGCCGAGAGCCGCCGCGAGATATTCCACGCTCCGCAGCCCTTGATAGAGCAATGAGTTATTCATACTGCTGATGTCGTTCCCCGTTTCTTCCATTGCCTCGGGAAAATCGGGCCAGAGCGCTGTGCCTGCCACGAGCCCGGTATCGCCGACTTTTCGCCCCCGACAACGATCCAAGATATATTCGCAGGTTGTCCAAACTTCTCGCGCCACTTCGAGATCCCCGGTCGTAGCCGTGTAGAGATAGAGCCCCGCCAAATATTGGGCTTGCGCGGGGAACGGGGTCCTAAAACTCGCCTCAAACGTGGTGGTGAACCGATGGGTGATTCCGATCTCGGGATCCCACTTCCGGTGAAAGAAGCGGAGAATTTTAGCCGCGTAATCTGCCTCGTTGGCCAGCGCGGAAGAGAAGAGCGGCATCATCCCGTCACAGCCCCATACAAAATAGCCGGACATGGTTGCCCGCACAGCGCCAGGCTGGTCTGGCACCTTCATGTGCTCGATGACTTCCGGGTATTGCGCGAAGGCTGAGTCCAAAACAGCCCGCCCGGTACTGATGTGTGGACGCGACGACAGACGTGCCTCATACCCGTGGACTAATTCGGCGCATTCTTGATGGACGCTGCTCGATAGTTCTTTCAAACGTTGATTGAGGCCATTGCGGTGCGTCGCAAACACGACGAACGCCGCCGCTTCCTGGAGCGGGCGTTCGGATGTCTCCACATAGTGTTTACTGCGGGCATGGTAGCCGCGCCGTGCGGAGAGGGGTTGGTCGCTTCCCAAAGCAATCCAGGTAGTGGCGGAGTTGGACTCCCCTTTGTTGACCTCTAGGTTTTTTTGCGCCAGCGAAAAATTCATGACCGCCGTTGGCGGATTATCATCCGTACATGAAGTGACAAGGGCGTTGAGTTCCGCGGAAAACGTGAAGTCGTTCCACGTGCGATTAGCGCGACTGACGGCGGTAATTTCTTCCTGATGCAGAATAGCGATGCCAATCGTTTGCTGATCCGGGTTCTCCTGGATCTTTACTCTTTGGACCAACGCATCGGGAAGCAGAAGAAGCTCGTAGGAGAACGCCACCCGGTCAGCCTGGCAAT
>DBTH01000224.1 GCA_002306945.1 Methylacidiphilaceae bacterium UBA1321
AAGCGCCGACGTCCACCACCGTCTGCTTTTGCTCGCGCATCTGGCGGTGTTGCTCGCGATAGCGGATAAACGAACGCGCGGTCTTGAAATGCCCCGCCTGCATCAGGTTCAACTCCACCGCGTCCTGAATGTCCTCGACCGAAAAACTCCGGCCCTTGCTCAGTTGCAACTGCGCAACCACGCACGACGCCAGCGCCCGTGCCCGGTCAATGGTGAATTCCCCCGTTGCCTGCCCCGCCCGCGCAACGGCCAGCAGGATGCGTTGCGCATCGAACGGCACCGTGGCTCCACTGCGTTTGACCACCTCAACGGCAGGCCGCGGGATGCCTTCCCCGCGAATCAGTTCTCCCTGCAAATCCAAAGCGGCGCCCGTCCGGGCGTCGACGACTCGGTCTGTCATGTTCAATTTTTCCTTCACAGACCGGCACGCCAATGCCGGACCTACTTTCTCGCGCACCGCCCATTCTTGGCGTAACGGGGCCCCGGTCACAAAACCGGGACGTGCGTCCAGATGAAAAGCAGGTCTTCTGACTCCGAGTTTAACCTGTCAACCCTGCCTTCCCTTCGCGCCCGGATTGCCCGGAGCGTAAAAGTGGCTGTCAAGGGTTCTCGTCACTCGTTACAGCGGCGCTACCGCATGGGATTCGCACCCATTTCCCTATTCTCCTCCGGCCGTGACCGGAGGCACTTCTCATCATCCAAAACACCATATATGGTGTTGCCTGTTTCAAATAACACACCACATATGACTTTCAAGGAGAATTCTCTTTTTCAGAGTAAAAGAATTTTGGATCGCCCGTAAACGTTCCGAAAAATCCGATTCCGAATGGTGGACAGAGCCCGCGCCAGCTTCTACGATTCTCCTTTCAACCCCCGACGTACCGCCATGAATCTCAAAAACCGCACCCTCATCAAGATCAAAGGATTCCTCTTTTTCTTCCTCGGCATCCTCTCCGCTTCCCTGCTTCTGACCCGCACGCTCTCGGTCTATTCCGCCGTCCTGCTGCTCGTTGCCATCTGGTCGTTCTGCCGCTTCTACTATTTTGCCTTCTACGTCCTGCACAATTACGTCGATCCGATGTTCAACTACTCCAGCCTGAGCAGCCTGGTCGCTTATTTCCTCAAGAAAAAGCAGGCCGCCGCACCGCCGGTTGAAAATCCGACATTACTCGTCATCGATTGCAGCCCGCGCGTAAAGGCATCGATCTCGCGCGTCCTGACCAACGACTTCGCCGAAGCGTGGAAGTCGAAACACCCCGGTCGGCCCGTCATCCACCGCGATCTCGGCACGCAAAGTCTTCCCTACGTCACCGAAGCATGGATCGAGGCGACCAGTTCCTCCGCGCCCCTCACGCCGGAACAAAAAGCCGAAGTCGCCGTCTCCGACGAATTGATCCGCGAACTCAAGACCGCCGATCACTACGTCATCGCCATCCCGATGTACAACTTCACCGTCCCGGCCAATTTCAAGGCTTACATCGACCAGATCGCCCGCGCCGGGGAAACCGTCACCTTTTCCGCCACCGGAGTCGAAGGCCAGCTCAAAAACAAACGCGTAACCATCATCATCTCCTGCGGCGACCGTTACACCGACGATTCGATCATGGCTCCATGCAATTTCGTCCAGTCCTACCTGCGCACGATCCTCGGATTTCTCGGCCTGACCGACATCCGGTTCTTTTTCGCCGACCGCGTGGGCGAAGTCACTTTCGGCCAAAGAACCCGCGAAAATTACCTGAACGAAATTCGCGAAAAAGCCCGCGAACTGGAAATCCCGTAATGAATCGCACCCTCGCGATGTTGCTCCTGTTCGCCATGATCGCGCATTCATGGGCCACCGCTTCCGATAACACCCCCATCATTCTCGGCTACTATCCCTCATGGGTCGGGTCGGTTCCGCCCGAAAAGATCAATTACCCGCTCTACACCCACATCGCGCACGCCTTCCTGCTCGTCGACAAAAACGGCATTCTCCGTCCCGACGGCAACGTCCCCAGCCCGCAATTGACCTCCCTGGCCCACAAAGCCAATGTCCGCGTCCTCCTCTCCATCGGCGGAGAAGACAGCGGCGGGGGATTTGCCGCCGCAACCCAAACCCCCGAGGACATCGAGCGCTTCGTCAAGGATTCCATCCGCATCGCACAGGACAACCGCTATGACGGCATCGACATCGACTGGGAATCGCCCCACAACAAAACCGAAACACTACAATCCGTCGCCCTGATCCGCGCCCTGCGCACCGCTCTCAACGACTGGAAACCCGGCGCTCTCCTCACCATGGCTGTTCCCGCCGTCGACTACTACGGCCGATGGTTCGACGGTTCCGCACTGGAACCTCACGTTGATTTCATCCAGGTCATGACCTACGAACTCCACGGCCCATGGAAAAACGACGACGGCTCCCGCTACAGCCACGCCGGACACAATTCTCCACTCGGCGAAACCGACCTCGACCCCATCGATGGCCACCGGCAATCCTTCGCCCGTTTTGTCCAATACTGGCAGGATAAGGGCTTTCCCAAGAACAAAATCCTCGTCGGCATTCCCTGTTTCGGACGCGGCTTCGCCGTCGGTCAATTCGGAGAAGAACCCCTTGTCAAAAGCCCTCACAACGAAGTTCCCTACAACCGCGTCCCCGCACTTCTGAAATCGGGATGGATCCGGCATTGGGATGCACAAGGCGGAGTACCGTGGCTCACCTCACCCAACGGCAAGGAAATCATCTCCTATGACGACCCGGAATCCGCCGCAGGCAAAGCAGCCTGGGCCCAAAAAGCCCAATTGCGCGGCATCTTCTTCTGGGAAATCACCCAGGACTATGCCAACGACGGGAAAAACTCCATCGTTCAATCCGCTCACGATATCTGGACAGCCCCAGCCTCTTCAGACTCCCGGCCGTAGGCAGAGAAATCTCCGGCTGTTTTACGAGATTATTCTAATTGGTCGGAAGGCTTGGGGTCGCGGGTATCGATATGGGGGAGCTGATCGTGCTGTTCGAGATCGGTCAGGATTTCCATCACACGATCACCGCGTTCGATGGATTCATCGAAACGGAAGATCAGGGCTGGAGTAAATTTCGACTGCAAATGGCGGCCGATTTCGCGTTGCCAGACATGGCGATGCTTGACGAGGGCGGACATCACCTTTTCGCGGGATGATTCCGTTTCCAGGACACTGACGTAAATGAACGCCTGTTTCATATCGGGCGTTGTCTGGATGGAGGAAATCGTCACGATTTGCCCTTCCAACGTGCGTTCCCGCGCGATGAGTTTGCTCAATTCCTTGCGAATAACCTCGGATACCCGAATAGTGCGGCGTGTAACCATAAATCTGTTCCGATCAACTTATCATGTCGGGCTCTTTTGCCAACCCTTTCTCGAAGAGCGTCGCTTCAGCTTCGCGGCGCAGGATGAGGCCGGGATCGCCTGGTTGCCCAATCCAGAGCCTTTTCATCGAACGCAAGAGCGCCGGAACCTTCTCAGGGTGACGTTGTTGTAGCGCAAGGGCAATATCATTCATCTCCGTACGGGTCGGCCCGGTAAGCCGGGTTCCGCGGTTGTAAACGAGTGAATAGAGGGCTGCCTGACATTCCGGTGCCAGGGAATCGACTTGAGGATAAACACGCCGCGTATCGGCCATGATCCCGGCCATTGTGCTTTGGCGAAAGACCAGCAGCGCGTTCTCCCAGGGGATTCGAATATCGCTCAAAACAGGCAGTACCGTCGCGGCATCCGCCCCGGTCAGGCCGGTCACCCGCGCCAAACGTCCAAGCGCCGCGTCGGAAATCTTGCCTCGCCAATCGGCAGAAAAGCCGGCAAGCGTTGCAAACCCGAGGTCGTAACCGATGCCAATGGTCACGCCGCTCGAAGGTGTCGGCTGGGTGGGGAAACTCAGTTTCTTGTCGTAATAGGGCTGGCCGCCGCCGACTTCAAAGGCAAGGATGAGTTGCTGGGTCACAGCCAATGTCCGGTTATTGTCAGGAAGGGATTCTGTCTCGTTCATGAGGTAAAAACTACCCGCAATCCGGCGAAAGCGTTTGCGCTGGATGTGCTAGGTGTGCTGCGTGCGCATTATAAATGGAGGCAGGAGGAAGGAGGCGGGCAGAGAACGCCACGTTTGCGGAGTTGATCCCTCGCTCAGCTTCTTGCCAGCACTTCGTCCTGTCTGCCTGGATCGATCCAGATTTGCGATCCCTGCGTCAGCGCAGCCGGGTGCAGCGTCACGCTGCCTAGTACCCTGTAACAATATAAATGCCGCTAAATCCATGAGCTATTTTTAACAGGAACAAGGCGCGAGCGAGGAGCGTATATGAAATATATCCGTGACGAGTCGAGCAACGATGTGCCTGTTAAAAATAGCCATGGCCCGAAGGGTTGCGGCAAAAATTTACGACAGTCAGAAACCTCCGGCAAAGCCG
>DBTH01000029.1 GCA_002306945.1 Methylacidiphilaceae bacterium UBA1321
TTGGCTTCGACCATTTCGGTCTTGGCGCGAAGGGCCTTGCGCAACCACTCGTTGAGCTTCTGCTGGTCGTACTTGTATTCGTCCAGCGGCATGCGCACGAGGGCTTCCATTTCCTGGAGCTTCTGCTCGAAATCGGCGATCTGGGTGAGGGTCTCTTTCTTGCGGGACTTGCTCTTGTGGAGCTTGTCGAGTTCGCGCTCGGTATCGACGATGGTGGTGTAGTGCTGGTCGCAGACGGTGACGAATTCCTCGGTGACCTTTTGCTTGTAGTAGAAGCGCGGGAAGAGTTTTTGCAGGGCGGTGTCCTGCTTGAGGAATTCCTTGAGCGCCTTGGCGCGGGCGGGTTCCGAGGCGGATTTCATCACCTTGACATAATACTGGTCGGTCTTGGTGTTGGCGGCCTCGACGCTGCGCACGAGCGAGCGGAGGGAATTCATGTACTTGTCGCGGGTCTCGATCTTTTTGTCCTGAATGACGCGGTCGAAACGTTCGCGGCCCTGTTCGAGCTTGCGGGCGAGATTGAGATATTCGCGGGCGATGAAGCCGAAGCGGTTGAGGAATTTCTGTACCATCATCTCGGCGTCTTCGATGCGCTTGGAGATTTCGACTTCCTGTTCGCGGGTGAGCAGGGGCACCTGGCCCATCTGCTTGAGGTACATGCGGACGGGGTCGTCGAGAATGTCGAGCTTGGCGTCGCTTTTTTCCTCGTCGCTGATTTCGTCTTCCTGGGCGACCTGCTTGTAGCGGTCGACTTCGGAGGAATCGATGACGGAGATTTCGAGATTGCGCAGGAAAGCGATGATGGCTTCGATTTCGTCGGGGTTGTTGACGCTTTCGGGCAGGGCTTCGTTGAGATCGTCGTAGGTGAGATAACCCTGTTCCTTGGCCAGTTTGACGAGTTCGCGCAGGCGTTCCTGGCGTTCGGGGTGACCGGTCCAGACGGCGGCGATTTTATTGTCGGAGGCCAGTGCCGCTTGAGCGGACTCTTTGACCACCTGGGCAGCCGGGGGAACGGGCGGGTGCGCCGCTCCGTTGGTTGTGGCCGCCGGTTCGGGATGGGCCGCTTTTTTCTCGGGCTTGGTGGCGGCTGGACTTTTAGCCGGACGGCTGGAGACAGTTTTCGCAGGTTTCGCTTTTACAGCGCGTTTAGAATTAGGCATAACTCGTTTGGAGACAAACATCTTTCTTATGGAAAGATGGACGTGGATCGTTAAAGTTAGGTGCAGGAGCGCTTGATGTCAAGTAGCTCCTTGGACTTTGCGAGGAGTTCTTCGGTGCTAAGCAAGCCGGATTTGATTTCCTGTTCGAGGATCGCCATCCGGCTGAAGCGACAGAGTTGTTGAATTCGCAAAACCTGTTCTGTTGCAAAATCTTCTGGAGTCACTTTCGCGGATAATGGGGCTGGATTCACGACGAGTCCGGCCAGATAATCGCGTTCCTGCGGGGGACGTTCGTCGGCAAAATGGGGGGCGTCTTCCCAGGCGTCGTGGGCGTGGGCGTCGAGCAAAGCTTTGAGAATTTCGCTGCCGCCGAGACCGTCGAGCCATTTTGGATCGAGCAGGCGTTGGACGTTGGGGACGACTTCGGGGTGGGTCAGGAGCAGGCTCAGGAGGACTTCGATGACGTCCGAGACCGGGGCCATCGGTGGAAGCGCCGCGGAGGCATCGGAAGGTGTCGAATCGCCGCCGGGCCCGGCCAGGTCGACCGACGAGGGATGGACGGGCTTGTCCTTGACCTTTTCCATTTCCTCCTGAAAGACGGAGAGAGGAATTTGCAGGCGGGTGGCGACTTCCATGGCGACGGTGTGGCGTTGGGTCGGGTCGGAAATCTTTTTGACTACGGCGGCCATTTTTTCGGCCACGATGCTGCGACCGCGGGGGCTCTGGGTATCGTTTTCGCGGCAAGACTTGTCGAGCAGGTAACGGGTGAAGACGGGCGCTTCGGCAAGGATCTTCTGGAATTGTTCGAGATGGCCGCCGAGCAGGAGCGTGTCGGGGTCTTCGCCTTCGGGGATGGCGGCGATGCGCACGTGGAGGTCGCAGGCCAACAACATGTCGACGCTGCGGTCGGCGGCGTTTTGTCCGGCCTTGTCGGCGTCGAAGCAGAGGATCACCTCGTCGCAGTAACGCTTGAGGAGGCGGCCTTGAAGTTCGGTGAACGCCGTGCCCTGGGGCGCGACGACGTTGCGAATGCCGAATTCGTAGCAGCGGATGAGATCGATTTGTCCTTCGCACACGATGGCGCTGCGCTTGTCGAGAATGGCGCGCTTGGTCTTGTCCAGGCCGAAGAGAATGCGGCTTTTGGTGAAAAGCGGTGTCTCGGGCGAATTGACGTACTTGGCGGCCTTGGCGTTGGGGTCGAGCAAACGTCCGCTGAAGGCGACGACCTGGCCGGATTCGTTGCAGATGGGAAACATGAGGCGTCCGCGCCAACGGTCGTAGCGGCGGCCAGTTTCATTGACCGTGACCAGACCGGACTGTTCGAGGAGCGCGATGTCGTAACCCTGGGACTTGGCCCAATTCATCGTCCCGTCCCAACTGTCCGGGGCGTAGCCGAGGTTGAATTCGCCTGCCAACTCGGAATTGATCTTGCGGCTCTTGAGGTAAGCGCGGGCGGGTTCTCCGATGGGGTCGCGGTGCAGGATCGACTTCCACCAGGTGGTGACGGCGGAGTGGAGATGAAAGAGCCGTTCGCGCTGATTCTGCTCCTCGCTTTGTTCGGCGGAGTAGGCCTCCGGGATGGGGATGTGGGCGCGTTGCGCCAGCAGGCGGACGGTAGCGGGGAAATCGAGATTCTCGTAGAGCATGACGAAATCGATCACGCTGCCGCCCTTGCCGCAACCGAAGCACTTGAAGAATTGCCGCGCCGGGTCGACATTGAACGACGGGGTCTTTTCCTGGTGAAACGGGCAGCGGGCCTTGAACTTCGATCCGGCCTTTTTCAACGGCACGTAGCCGTCGATGATCTCCACAATGTCGCTGGCTTGGCGAACTTGTTCGATGATTTCCTTGGGGATCTTGCCGGGCATAAAAAAGCAATCTTGCGCGTACTACGACAAATGCAAATCAAAATAAGGACGTAACAAGGCTTCATCCCAATTTATGGGGTTCTATCGAAAAAAACAGTGGCATAACCAGGACGTGAGGGGAATGGAACGCCAAGTCAAAGGTCAAAAGTCAAAACGACAACTCAAAGCTTTTGACTTCCACTCTCTTTTGAAATTGCATTTCTATTGCTGGAAATACCGGAAACCCAATTTATTGAGCGGGCTCTCACAGGTTTTGACTTTTGGACTGAACATTTCATACTCCGAAGGTTGTTTGCCCAAAGGCCGAGATAGAGGGCGGGTAAACGAGCCATGAATCCAATATTGCCAGCCGTTTTTGTCCTGTGCGTTGTATTTCACAGCGCGTTACCCCGTGCTCAAGCCCAGGGATTGAATAATCCGCCGCCGGCCACTTCGACTGCATCGGCCAAATCCTCGACCGTCGTTGTTGTCGAACGCCCCTCTGCCGTGTTGAATTTCGTGGCCGATTCCTCCCAGGTCGGCGACATGTTCAATTCCGCTCTGGGCCGCTTCACCGGCCAGACCGACGTCGGTGCCGCGTGGAAAAGCCTCGGCATTGTTCCCGCCGACACCGTCGGTATCAAGATCGACACCAAGGGCGGACAAATCATGAGCACCCGCCGGGAACTGGTGAATGCGATCATCCAGGGGTTGATGGCGGCGGGAGTGCCGCCGAACCAGATCATCATCTGGGACAAATTCGCCGACGACATGCGCCAGGCCGGTTGGGCTCCGGTTGGAGCGACGCCGAGAACTCCGGCCATCAAATCGGTCATTCCTGGCACCGGCTTCGATCCGAAGAATTTCTACGTCAATGAAATCCTTGGCCGCCTGATCTGGGGCGACATGCAATTCCGCGGGATGCGCCCGACCGCCCAGGATTTGATGAACGCCGCCGCGAAGGCCGCGCAGAAGGCTAATCCCGCCCCGGGCGACGACGCCAATGCCGCCGCTGCGCCCAGCCAGGATCAGACCAGTAACAAGTCCTTCTACGCTACGCTGCTCACCCAGACTTGCACCAAGATCATCAATGTTCCCACTTTGTCTGACAGCACGCTGACCGGACTGGGCGGTTGTCTGGCTTCGCTGGCCATCGGCAGCGTCGACAACACGCGCCGCTTCACGGGGGATTCGACCTGGGGCGATCCGGCGGTTCCCGAAATTCTCGACAAGGATTTCGTCCGCAAAAAAGTTGTCCTCTACGTCCTCGACGCCCTGATTGCCCAATACGCGGGCGGGCCGAGCTTCAATCCGGTCTTCACCAAAAGCATCGGTGCCATCTACGTCAGCAAGGATCCTGTCGCCATCGATTCGATCGTGCTCAAGCGGATGGAGAAATGGCGCAGCGAAAACTACGTCGATCCGCTCGGTGACAAAGCTTCTCATGTCGCCACCGCCGCCTCTTACGACCTCGGCACCAACGATCCCAAGCGGATCAATCTCATTCGGCTGCCGTAAAGGCAAAAGGCTTTTGACGGGAATTAACGGAATTTACAAAATTAAAAGACAACGGATTTTATCAAGAACTCAAGAAGGGATAGAATAAAAGGCTGAACCTCCATGAGTCTATTGGCTTTCGGAAAATGAACCGTCTTTCCTATTTCCTGATTTTCTGAGTTCCTGATAAGCCTTCTGACTTTGTATTTATAATTCCTTAAATTCCGTTAATTCCCGTCTAAAAGCCTTTTGCCTTGGCCGGTTTTGCGTTGTACGCTGCTGTCTTCATTTTTCTGGAATATCACCCTCATGAAAACTCCGATCGAACGTCTCCGCGAAATCATGGCGACCCTGCGCGCCCCCAACGGTTGTCCCTGGGATCGCGAACAAACCCACGAATCCATCAAGTCCGCCCTGCTTGAAGAAGCCTACGAGTTGATCGAAGCCATCGATAATCGCGACATGGAAAACATGAAGGAAGAACTCGGCGATGTGCTCCTCCAGGTCATCTTCCATTCCCAACTCGCCAACGAGACGGGAAAATTCAATTTTGACGACGTCGTTACGACCATTTCCGACAAGCTCGTGCGCCGGCATCCGCACGTCTTCGGCGATGTGAATGCGCCCGATACGGCGACCGTGCTGGCGAATTGGAACGAGATCAAGAAAAAGGAAAAGCCCGAACGCAAAGGCCCGTTCGACGGCATCCCCAAAGCGCTGCCCGCCCTGATGCGCGCCACCGAGGTGAGCAAGAAAGCCGCCAAGGTCGGGTTCGACTGGCCCAACGCCGAAGGCGCTCTGGCGAAGGTTCGCGAGGAGACCGACGAACTCGCCGCCGAGACTCACGACAAGACCCGCGCTGCGGAGGAACTCGGCGATCTGCTTTTCGCCGTGGTCAATCTTTCGCGCCACTTGAAACTCGACGCGGAGCAATGCCTCTACGCCGCGACGAATAAATTCCAGAAACGCTACGAGGCGATGGCCGCCGTTCTCGCCGAGCGCGGTAAAAAACTGGAGGATTGCACACTCGCAGAGATGGACGCGGTGTGGAATGAAATAAAAAGGTGTAGGCAGGAAAAGCCGTAAAACCAAAAGGTAATCCTCCAGCTCTGCTGGAGG
>DBTH01000298.1:0-230 GCA_002306945.1 Methylacidiphilaceae bacterium UBA1321
ATGTTTTGAATAGTTACGGCTGAGATGAACCGAGGTTCCCCTCACAGCAGTTCTGTATTATAATCAGTTCTCTACACGGAAAATCCACATGTCTAAAACAGCTCTTATTGTATTCGGAGGATGGGACGGCCATCACCCGAAGGAAACTGCCGCCCTCACCTCCGACCTTCTGCGGCAGGCAGAAATTGAAACCGAATTATCCGAAACCCTCGACGTCTTCCTCGACGCCG
>DBTH01000298.1:471-625 GCA_002306945.1 Methylacidiphilaceae bacterium UBA1321
TTTATCCGAACCCCTCGACGTCTTCCTCGACGCCGACCGTCTCAAGACCTTTTCGCTGATCGTGCCGAATTGGACCATGGGCCAACTCACCGGCGACCAGGAAAAAAATCTCGTAGCCGCAATCGAATCCGGCGTCGGCCTCGGCGGCTTCCAC
>DBTH01000298.1:880-6239 GCA_002306945.1 Methylacidiphilaceae bacterium UBA1321
TCGGCGGCTTCCACGGCGGCATGGGGGACGCCTTCCGCAACGCCACCGCTTATCAATTCATGGTCGGCGGCCAATTCGTCGCCCACCCCGACAACGCCAAGGATTACGTCGTCCATTTTGTCAGCAAATCCGATCCGATTGTCGCCGGACTCAAGGACTTCACCGTCCATTCGGAACAATATTATATGCACGTCGACCCTTCGAACGAAGTCCTGGCCACCACCACCTTCCAGACGCAAAGCGCCCCCTGGGTCAACGGCACCGTCATGCCCGTGGTCTGGAAACGACATTACGGCAAGGGCCGCGTGTTCTATCAATCCGTCGGCCACACCGAAAAGGAATTGGCGATTCCCGAAGTGCTCGAACTTACCCGGCGCGGACTTCTCTGGGCGGCATCGAAGGATTGATGCGCCTCCGCCGCTCCGGACGTATCCTTGACTTATGGAGAAAATTGCCGATATATTGACTTACCTATGAAAAAACTCGGCCTGATATTGCTTACGTTGGCTCTAGTGCCCGTTCTTCAGGCGCAAGAGAACGCCAATACGATTTCCGCCCCCAAGAATTCCACCGTTTCCTCCGAATCTAAACCGGACGCGAACCGCCCCAAGCCCCAACAGGGTCAGGTCAAGGAACCAGTCAGCACCGTCAAGGGAACCGGGCTCGTCTACGAAATTTCAGAAAAAGGCCTTGTTGTCATTTCACCTACGGCTCCAGCCAGTTACGGCTACGGAACCAAAGCCCTTATCACCAATCCCGGCACCCCGATCAGCCAGGTGAGCAATCAGGTTAATGCCAACGAACGCACGGTTGATGGCATCGCGCTGATTGGCTGGAGTTGGTAAGACGATAACGATCAGTTAGCCCGTTGCAGGAAGAAGAAGTTCGATTTTTTCGACGGAAAGCAGAATTTCTCCAACTTTCCGCTTGCATCCATGCGATGCCATGGCATGCTTGCCCGCTCTACTTTAAGGAGTTAATCATTATGTTTGCAGTAATCAGAACCGGTGGAAAACAGTACAAGGTGAGCGAAGGCGAAACGCTGGAAGTTGAACTTCTTGCCACCGAAAACGAAGCCAAGACCGCAACCGTCTCCGATGTGTTGCTGGTGGCCGATGGCGAAAAAGTAACCGTGGGCAAGCCCGTTGTATCCGGCGCCTCGGTGACTCTCGAATTGCTTGAGCAAATCAAGGCCCCCAAGGTCATCGCCTACAAATTCCGCCGCCGTGAAGGCTACCACCGCACTGTTGGCCACCGCCAAAAGCTGCAAAAGGTCAAGGTCACCAAGATCCAGGCTTAATCCCCTCACAAATCCCGTAACAAAAAGAGCAACACCATGGCACATAAAAAAGGTCAAGGAAGCGTACGCAACGGCCGCGACAGTATCAGCAAACGTCTCGGCGTTAAAAAATTTGGCAGCCAGAAGGTTGTCGCCGGCAATATCATCGTCCGCCAACGCGGAACGGTCTATCGCCCCGGTGAAAACGTCGGCATCGGCCGCGATCACACCCTGTTCGCGCTCGTTGATGGCGTCGTCACATTCGACAAGAACAACCGCCGCGTCAGCATCGCCATCGAAGCGTAATCGACTCTCCTGTAGATTCTCAAAAACCGGGATTGTCCCATCAAAGGGACTTCCCGGTTTTTCGTTGTCATCGACAGACAACGAAACGTCTGCGCAAAGCGATAAACAAGCGCGGAATTTCAAAAATCGAAACTTCGTACCTCGTACTTTTTCCGTTACAAGAACTCCACGATCCCAGTCTCCACATCGTACATCGCCCCGGCGATCTTGATCGCGCCGTTCTTTTCCAGTTCACGCAGAATCTCGCTCTTCTGCCAGATCTCGGCAATCGTCCGCCTGACGTTGGCAACAGCGACGGCCTTGACGTATGCACCGTTGCGGCTGTGGCAGTCGCATTGAAAATAGGAGGACGCATCGATCTTCGCCGGTTCGATTTTCTTCAAAAGCTTGGTCATATAGCCGAGCTTGATCCCGTCGATCGCCCCCTTCACCGCCCCGCAATCGGTATGACCCATCACCAGAATGACCTTCGACCCGATGGTCTTGCAGGCATATTCGAGACTGCCCAACACATCCTCGTTGGAGATGTTGCCCGCCACGTTAATCGTAAAAAGATCGCCCACGCTCTGATCGAAAACCAGCGTGCTCGGCGTCCGCGAATCCATACAACCGAGAATCGCCGCCATCGGATATTGGGCTGGTGCGGTTTGCTTCACCGCGCCACGGTGATCGTGTTCCTTCGGACGGCCCGAGGCGAAGCGCCCATTCCCCTCCTTGAGCCACATCAGTACCTGCTCCGGCTTCAGGGCATCAAGCTCCTCTTTTGTTCGACCGGCAACCTTGGGCTTACGCACAAGCAACGAGCCTCCAACAAAGGTCGGCATTGTCCACACCAAAAACGCCGTCACCACCTCGATCCGGCTTAAAATCATATTCACAGTCGATTTCATAATGATGGCCTCCTGGCTGAGAATTTTTTAGACAATAAGATAATTTTATAGAATACATTAGATTTGTCTATTCTAATTTTATCGATAACAACTTCTTCCTTTCCGCTGTGTTGAATAAAGAAAAACTTCGCACCTGACCGAATACCACCGGGCAGAACGTCTTTTTATAGTGAAATCCATATTAATTCAGTTATCCTTTTGATCTATGTTCGTTGATCGCGTCAGAATTCTCGCCCGTGCAGGTAATGGAGGCCGTGGAGGCCTGAGTTTTCTGCGTCAAAAAAACATGCCCGATGGCGGCCCGGATGGTGGCAACGGCGGCAAGGGTGGCGATGTTGTGGTTGTCGTCAATCCCCACCTCAACAATCTCATCCGGCTCAAGTATTCCCCCCACCAATACGCCAAAAACGGCCAAAGCGGCGGACAGAAACAAATGTCGGGCAAAGCGGGCCAAGAATGCGTTATTGAAGTTCCTCCCGGAACCGTCATCAGCCGGTTGCCCAATCCCGATTTCGAACCGATCCAACCCGGCGACCTCCAAAGCATGCCGCAGGATCTGTCGCAACTCGAACTTATCGCCGACATGGTTCACCCCGGTCAACGTCATATCCTCTGCAAAGGTGGAAACGGCGGTCGCGGCAACATGAATTTCAAGTCCTCCACCAACCAGGCTCCCCGTCGCTACGAGGAAGGCCGGGAAGGCGAACACGGACAGTTCCAACTCGAACTCAAATCCATCGCCGACGTCGGCCTGGTCGGGTACCCCAACGCGGGCAAATCGACCCTCCTGACAAGACTGTCCAAAGCCCAGCCCAAGATCGCCCCCTACCCCTTCACCACGCTGCAACCGCACGTCGGCGTAATTGAAAACGACGACTTCGAACGCATCGTCATGGCCGACATCCCCGGCCTGATCGAAGGCGCTCACGAAGGCATCGGCCTCGGACACGAATTCCTACGCCACATCGAACGTTGCCGCCTGCTCCTCTTCGTCATCGACATGTCCGGCAACGAAGGCCGCGACCCGCGCGACGACTTTGCCCAGTTGCGCAAGGAAATCCGCCTCTACCAGGCCGAACTCGCTCAACGCTCCTTCCTTGTCGTCGCCAACAAAATGGACCTGCCCACGTCTGCCGAAAACCTCAAGGCCTTTAAACGCAAAGTCCGCTACCCGGTCATACCCATCTCCGCCGAAAGCCGCGATGGCCTGGACGCGTTGCTCAAAAAACTGCGCGAAATGCTCCCGGCCGCATGACCGTGAAAAAAATCCTTCCCATTTTTTTCGCTCTCCTGATCGCGGCAAACACCGCGATCGCTGCCGACTCTCCCCTGATCGGGCCAACCGCCCCGGTCGTCACCGCACCGAAAAAGGAGAAAGCGCCCGACAAGGATAACAAAGAAGAAATCATTCCACTGGCCCTGCCCGAATGCGTCCGCATGGCCCTGGCCAACAACCTCGACATCAGCATCGAACGGCTCAACCCCGTCATCTCCAAAGCCGGAATTCTCACCGCCCAGGGAACCTTCGATCCCACCTTCAAAACCACCGGCAGTTACTCCCAGGACAACTACCCGACCATCATCGACTCCCCGACGGCCACCATCAGCAAGGCCGGTTCCTACGAAATCAGCCTCAACCAGACCTTCTCGCCGGGCACCCAGGCCAGTATCCTCACCAACAGTGCCGACGACATGACCACCGACAACAATTTCCAGGACCAATACAACACCTTTGTCGGCTTCGCCCTCACCCAACCCCTCCTGCGCGGCTTCGGCACCGACATCAACCTCGCCCCCATCCGCATTGCCCAGCGCGGACTCAAGGCCGCCGACGCCGGATTCGTCTACCGCGTCGAACAGATCATCACCAACGTCAACACCGCCTACTACGAACTCCTCTACAACCGCGGCAAAGTCACCGCTCAGCAAAAAGCCCTCACCCTGGCCGAACAACTCCTCAAGGACAACAAAGCCAAAGTCGCCATCGGCACCATGTCCCAACTCGACATCTCCGAGGCCAACTCCGAAGTCGCCACCCGCCGGGGCGAACTCCGCCAGGCCGAACGCGCCGTCCTCGACCAGGAAAACGCCATCAAGCTCCTCATCACCTTCGAAGTTTCCCTCTGGCTCAACAAGCGCATCGATCCCACCACCCAACCGCCAGACGATTGGGAACCGCCACAAGTCGTCAGCAGCATCGACACCGGCCTCAGAAACCGCTCTGATCTCACCCAGGCCAAGCACCAGCTTGAAGAAAACAACATCCAGGTGACCGTCAACCAAAACCAAACCCTTCCCACCCTCAACGTCTCCGGTGCTTACGGCTACAGCGGCCTCTCCTCCGACTGGGTTCGCAGCTACAGCCGCGTCGCCAACGCCGACAACGACACCTGGTCCATCGGTGCCACCCTCACCATTCCCATCGGTGACCGCACCGACCGCGGTAATCTCGACGCCGCCAAGGCCAAGCGCGAACAAGCCCTGCTCAACGTCAAAAAGATCGAACAAAGCATCATCGTCGAAATCGACAACGCCGCCGGCCAGGTCACCACCAACATCGAGCGCGTCAAGGACGCCCGCGTCGCCCGCCAGTACGCCGAAGAAACCCTCAACGCCGAGCAGGAAAAACTCAACGCGGGCCGCAGCACCAGTTTCGTCGTCCTGCGGCTCCAGCGCGACCTCACCGACGCCCGCGTCACCGAACTGCGCGCCGTAGCCGATCTCCAGGAAGCCCTCTCCGAACTCACCCGCGTCCAGGGGCTTTCCCTCAAGGAAAACAACATCTACCTCGAATCCACCCAGAGCCCTCCGGGAATTCACTAACGGAAGTACGAAGTATCGGCTGCGAAAACTTAGCCATATCTATTCAAAACATCATGCTTGG
>DBTH01000298.1:6550-14735 GCA_002306945.1 Methylacidiphilaceae bacterium UBA1321
CATCAATAAGTGACCGACGCGCAACGACGCTATTACCTCTCTAAAACTCAAGATCAGGCGTGAGGTTTGAATAGTTACGGCTTAGAGCTTAATACTTCTGTTTTTAAAACACATCCCGGCCCTGAATCAAATACCGGAAGCGCGTCCCCATCATTTCCGGGTGCATCAGCGTCTTCAACATCCGCACCTCCTTCGGCGAATATTGCCGCCCCACCGCTTCGCCCGCAGTGATCATATCGAGAATGAAATGATACTGGTCGATGAATTGTAACGTCCGCAGTCCCGCCGCCTCGCCCTCTTCAATCAATGCTGAGAAATTCACGTGCGCCGTCATGTCCTGCGCTCCCACGGCGCGCAACGGATCGTTATTCGAACGGTGCGCCCGGTAGCACTGCAACGTCCCTTCCATCCGCTCGCGCCTATAGTACACCTCGGAGGGAAAACCGTAATCGACCGTCAACATCACCCCGCGTTTTAACCGGCTCGCCGCCGCTCTCATCCACGCGCGCGCACGCAGGTTCACCTCGGTCGTGTAGCCCTCGATTTCCGGCAATGGCAGCCGCGCAACTTCTCCGCGCAAGGTCTCGCCGGCAATCGGACGATTGACAAATTGCCACGGCGTCTTTCCCGCTTCGTCCTTCTCGCGCAATGTCACAAAAGATTCCAGCCATTGACCGGACTGGCGGACGATGCGGTGCACCGGGAAACTATCGACCAGTTCATTGGAAAAAATCGCACCAACCAACGAGTACTCTCCCATCTCGTTCCAGTCGGCCAGCCAACTCACCCGGTCTACGCCCAACTCCGACAGCTTCGCCTTCTGCTTGCTCCGGTTCTCCGGAAATGGATCGACCAGGCGATAATCCAGCACGCTAAAGAAATCCACTCTCTCCCGTTTTGCCCACGAAAAAATGTCGGCGGCAAGTTGACCGTCCATCGCCCCTTGCTCGGCTAGAGTGAAGCGCTCCGGCTTGCCCAACTCCTCCCAGACCGCAGCCATCTTACGCCCGACGAACTCCCCGTAGAGCGGCCCGACGCTGACATTGGTGAAAAAATCGCCCGTGCGGCCCGTCGGCAATTCTTTCGCCGCCGCATAATAACCGTACTGCGGATGATAGAGCGCCAACGCCATGAACCGCTCGAACGAAATCTCCCCGCCGCCCGCATTGATCTCCGCGCAGATCGCGGCAACGAGTTCCGGTTTTCCTTCGGACGTCGACGTGTCGCTCATCAGTCCGCAATAGCTGAAATCGGCAACGCACAAAAGACAAAAGGCTTTTAGACGGAATTAACGGAATTTACGAAATGGGAAAGGCCAATGCAGAAAGGCTTATCGGGAACTCATGGAATCAAGAAGGGGAACGACTAGATTGCAAATTACTGTTTCATTCGATTTCTCAAAAATTTCCAAGTTATCTCCCCTTATTCTATCCCTTCCTGAGTTCCTGATAAATCCGTTGCCTTTAATTTTCGTAAATTTCGTTAATTCCGTCTAAAAGCCTTTTGCCTTTCGTCTTTGCCCGTGTATCTTGCGCGGATGAGCGAATTGGCATTCAAACCGATCATTCCCTCCGAAGGTCTCTGCGTCCTGCATCTGTTCTACCGCGTCGATAAGGCGCTCTGGCAGGCTTTGCCCGTCGCCCGGCAAATCGAAGCCAAAGACCATCTCGAAGCCGTCATCGACGAAGCCCGCAAGTGGGAGAAATTCCAGATCCTCACCTTCTCCGTTCTGGCACGCGCCGACATCGGATTCATGATCGTAGGCCCCGACCTGCAACAGGTCAACGCACTCGAAAAACAGATCGCCTCCTCTCTCGGCCCCAACGTCCTCCAGCCCGTCTACACCTACCTTTCACTGACCGAAAAATCCGAGTACACCACCACCGAAGCCGAATACGCCGAGGAACTCCGCTCGAAGGAAAACCTCACCCCCGGCACGCCCGCTTTCGAGGAAAAACTCGCCGCGTGGAAAGAACGCATCAAGTACTACACCCAGACCCGCATGTATCCGACCCTGCCGGATTGGGAATATATCTGCTTCTACCCAATGAACAAAAAACGGCTTCCCGGCCAGAACTGGTACGCACTCGACTTCGCCAAGCGCCGTGAACTCATGCTCGGCCACGCCCGGGTTGGCCGCAACTACGCCGGAAGGGTCACCCAGCTTGTCACCGGTTCGACCGGACTCGACGATTGGGAATGGGGCGTCACCCTTTTCGCCCACGATCCGTACGACATCAAATCCATCGTCTACGAAATGCGCTTCGACGAAGTCAGCCACGGCTACGCCGAGTTCGGCCCCTTCTACAACGGCCTGACCCTGCCGCTGCCGGAGATTTTCACCCGGCTCCAGTTGTAAGAAGCGCCCGCAAACTTCCCAGGCCGACCCACAGGAGGAGCAGCGTTCAGGACTTTCATCCTGTCACGCCCTTGTATCTCCTTGTAAACAATGGTTGACCGAAGCCTCCGGAGTCTTTTACATACTCCCTATGCAACGCCACCTCTTTTATACGCTTTTACTATTAATCGCGACTTTTGCCATTGGGATTACGGGTTGCGCCAAAAAAGACAATAACACCATCAAGATCGGTGTCGCCGGTGTCATGACCGGTCCCGATGGAGCCATCGGCGGCGCGATGATCAACGGCACCCAGATCGCCATTGAGGAATGGAACGCCAAAGGCGGCGTCCTCGGTAAAAAGATTCAAGGCGTTGTTCGCGATGACGAAGGTCGCCCGGAAAAGGCCGTCTCCGTTGCCCGCGAATTGATCGCCAACCAGGTTGTCGCCGTCATCGGCAATTTCAACAGCGGCTGCACCATTCCCTCCTCCCAGATCTACAATCAGGTCAAGATCGTCCAGATCACTCCCGGTTCCACCAATCCCCAGGTCACCGAACAAGGTTTCACCCATCTCTTCCGCATCGTTGGCCGCGACGACCAGCAAGGCAGCATTGCCGCCAAGTTCATGCGCCAAAAACTCGGCCTGACCAAGATCGCCATCCTCAGCGATAAAACCGCCTACGGCGAAGGCTTTGCCAAGGAAGTTCAGAATACCTTCACCGCCGACGGCGGACAGGTTGTCGTCTATGACGGCGTTCCCCGCACCGAACTCGATTTCCGCGCCAACATCGCCGTCATCAAGAAATCCGGCGCACAAGCCCTTCTCTGGGGCGGCATGTACGGTCAGTCCGGCCCGCTCTATCTCCAACTTCGCCAGGCCGGTCTCGACATCCCGTTTGTCAGTGGCAACGGCACCATGGATCCTAACTTCCTCGATACAGCCGGAGCCAATGCCACCAACGTCTACGTCACCTTCGGCCCCGATTACGAAAATCTCCCCAGCGCTCAACCGTTCCTCCAGAAATACCGCGCCCGCTTCGGCAAAGAAGGTGCCTTCTCGGTCTACGGCTACGATGCCGCCAATGTTTTATTCGAAGCTATTGAAGCGGCTGGCACGACGGATGCTGATAAAATAGCCGAAGTCATGCACTCCAAAACTTTTAACACCATCCTCGGTTCAGTAGCTTTCAATGAAAAGGGCGACCTCAAAGAAAGCAACGACATCCTCTGGACCGTCAAGGATGCCAAGTTCGTCCCCGCTCCGTGAGCAATTCACCGATGGAACTTTAAACGCGCCACCAACGAACCGTGAACCTGTCCCTTCCTCCTCCAGACATCCTCCTCGGCGGATTGGTTCGCGGCTCCATCTACGGCTTGGTCGCCCTCGGCTACACGATGGTCTACGGCATCCTCGGCATGATCAATTTCGCTCACGGCGAAATCTTCATGATCGGCATGTTTGCCTGCATCTACGCCCTTGGTTTTTTCTCCACCTACCTCGGCACAGGTGTCGCCACCAGCCTGGCATTATCCGCGTTCGTCGCCATGATCTTTTCGGCCGGATTCGGCTACGCCAACGAACGCATCGCCTACCGCAAACTCCGCAAGGCCCATATCCTCGCCCCCCTCACCAGCGCCATCGGACTGTCCATCATCCTCCAGAATTTCGTCTGGCTCACCGTCAGCAAAAACAACATCAACTTCCCCCGGCTCTACTCCGAACCGCTCAACCAGGTCGCCTTCACCATCGCCGGAGCCCACTGCAATTACCTCCAGCTTCTGGTTCTGGGTACCGCAGTCGCGTTGATGGCGCTGCTTTACTTTTTTATCCTGCACACCCGGCTCGGCATCGCGCTTCGCGCCACCGCACAGGATCAACTCATGGCCGGACTGGTCGGCATCTCGGTCAATAAAACCATCGGCCTGACCTTCATCGTTGGCTCCGCGCTGGCCGCCATCGCCGGAGTCATGGTCTCCATGTACCTCGGAGTGGCCGGTTACAACTTCGGTTACATCTGGGGCTTGAAAGCCTTTACCGCCGCCGTCCTGGGCGGTATCGGTAACATCCCCGGAGCCGTCCTCGGCGGATTCATCATCGGTATGACCGAGGACGTCACCTGCTTCTACGTCGACGCCCAGTGGCGCAACTGCGTCACGTTCATTATTCTCATGGTCGTCCTCATCCTGCGGCCTCGCGGCATCCTGGGCGAACGCGTGGCCGACAAAGTCTGATATCGTCCTATGCCCACCCGTTATCGCGCACTGATTCTAGGCTTGCTCGGACTGGGCTTCATCACCTTCCCCTTCCTCTGGCTCGGGCTCAAATACAATTACGCCACCGGAGCGATCACCACCGTCTGGAACGGCGCCAACGGCATCAAGTTTTTCTCCAATCTCCTCATCGCCTTCGGCTTTGTCGCCATCCTCGTCGTCACCCACTACACCAATAAATACTGGGACTGGATGCGCCCCGTCAAACACACCCTCCATCCCGTTGTCGAGATCATGGAACAACCCTGGTGGAAACCGGTCGCCATGCTCATCGTCCTCTCCGCCGTCTTCTTCCTCAGCGACAAATCGCTCGACCTCGGCGTCCAGCTCGGCATCTATATCCTCCTCGCCCTCGGCCTCAACATCACCGTCGGCTTCACCGGCCTGCTCGTCCTCGGCTATGCCGCTTTCTTCTCCTTCGGCGCCTACATCTTCGCCGTCTGCCAGCAACTCATCCCCGGCCTGCAATGGTGGATCGCCTTCCCGTTCGTTTTCGTCATCGGCGGACTGCTCGGCTGGCTGCTCGGACTGCCCTGCCTGCGATTGCGCGGCGATTACCTCGCCATCGTCACGCTCGGTTTTGCCGAAAGCTTCAAGGAACTCCTCAGCAATCTCAAGATCACCAACGGCGACAAAGGCATCACCCTTTCCCCCGCTTCGATGCTCCAGCCCATCCCCGGCCTGACCCAGATCCAGACCGCCTACATCGTTGTCGCCGTTTTCCTCTTCGCCTCCCTCTTCTTCATCCGCCGCCTCTACAATTCCCCCATCGGTCGTGCCTGGGTCGCCATCCGTGAGGACGAAATCGCCGCCAACTCCATGGGCATCGATGTCGTCAAACTCAAGCTCCTGGCCTTCGCCCTCAGCGCCGGAGTCGGAGCCTTAAGCGGACTCCTCTACATCCTCTACGCCAGCTTCATCGACCCGTCCTCGGCGGCCTTCGATAAGTCGGCCATGGTGCTGGCCATGGTTGTGCTCGGCGGCATCGGCAGCATCTACGGCGTCATGCTCGGAGCGGCCCTCCTCTACCTCATCCCCGAGTTCCTTCGCGATTCCCAGACCATTCAGAGTCTCAGCCCGCATTTTTCCGATTACCGCCTCCTCATCTTCGGTGCCATCATGGTGGCCATGATGCTCCTGCGCCCGCAGGGCCTTCTCGGCAGCCACCGACATCGTCACGAAATCAAACGCGACACATGAAAGCGCTCCTGCACACCTCCCGGCTCGGCAAGACCTTCGGCGGCCTCAAGGCCGTGCAGTCGATCGACCTCACCGTCGAATCCAACCAGGTTTTCAGCATCATCGGCCCCAACGGCGCGGGCAAAACGACGCTTTTCAACTGCCTCAGCGGCATCTACACCGCCGACCAGGGTGACGTCTATTTCGAAGGCATCCAAATCACCCACCTGCGCCCGCACCAGATTTGCCACCTCGGCCTCGCCCGCACCTTCCAGAATATCCGCCTCTTCCCCGGCCTGACCGCACTGGAAAACGTCATGGTCGGCCAATTCCATCGCCGCAGCCTTCAACCGATGGGCATCCTTTTCAAGAGCCGCAACTACCTCAACGAGGAAGCCGTCGGGTACGAAGCCGCGCTCGAACTGCTTGACTTCGTCGGCCTGCGCGACGCTGTCAACACCGGCGCCCGCAACCTCGCCTACGGACTCCAGCGCCGACTCGAAATCGCCCGCGCCCTGGCCACCAGCCCCCGCATTCTCCTGCTCGACGAACCCGCTGCCGGGATGAATCCCAATGAAGCTGCCGAAATGGTCGACCTCATCCAGCGCCTGCGCGGTCGCGGCCTGGCCATCGTCCTGATCGAACACCACATGAAAGTCGTCATGCAAATCTCCGACCGCATCATGGTGCTCGACCACGGCGAAACCATCTCCACCGGCACACCGGAGGAAGTCCGCAACGACCCCAAAGTCATCGCCGCCTACCTCGGAAAGGAAAGCTGATGACAACAAAGTTTTCAGTTCGAAGTTTTCAGTTTTCAGTTGTTCCGCGATCAAAGACCGTAAGCCATGCCACCGGTTTGCATGGCTCCTACTTCGAACTGAAAACTTCGAACTGAAAACTCCCCTCTCTCATGCTCCGCCTCACCAACATCCACGCCGGTTACGGTTACAGCGAAGTCCTCAAAGGCATCGACCTTGAGCTCAACGCCGGGGAAATCGTCACCCTTCTTGGCGCCAACGGAGCGGGCAAGACAACCACACTCCTCACCATCGCGGGTGTACTGCAGCCGCAGCAAGGCAAAATCCTCTGGGACGGTCAACCCCTTCTCACTTCCGGACCCGACGAAGTCCTCGCCCACGGCATCTGCCTCTGCCCCGAAGGCCGCCATATTTTTCCGCGCCTGACCGTTCTGGAAAATCTCCTCGTCGGCAGCTACAGGCAGCCCTCCGCACACAACGCCGCCATACTCGACCGCGTGTATTCTTACTTTCCGCTGTTGGCTGAACGCAAAAAACAGCTCGGGGGAACCTTAAGCGGTGGCGAACAGCAAATGCTGGCCATTGGCCGCTCATTGATGAGCGAGCCGAAACTCCTTCTGCTCGACGAACCTTCCCTCGGCCTGGCACCGCAAATCGTCGAACGTATTTTCGGAATCATCCAGGCCATCAACCACGAAGGCATTCCCATTCTCCTGGTCGAACAAAACGCCCACGAAGCTCTCGCCATCGCCAATCGCGGTTATGTCCTGGTCACCGGCAAAATCGTCCTCAGCGATACCGCCAGAAATCTCCTCGCCAGCGACGAAGTCCGCCGAGCCTACCTCGGCGAGTCGTGAAGACAAAAGACATTTAGACGGAATTAACGAAAATTAAAAGGCAACGGATTTAATCAGAAACTCATGGAGTCAGGAAAAGGAGGCGAGATTGTTCGTCCCTTTTATGATTTCCTGAGTTCTTGATAAGCCTTTCGGCCTTGGCCTTTCCTATTGCGTAAATTCCGTTAATTTCGTCAAAAGCCTTTCCGCCTTTTAAAGTTTTCCGGCGATCAACTTTTCCAGCTTCACGATGTCGGCGGAGAACTTGCGGATGCCCTCGGCGGTCTTTTCGGTCGCCATGGCGTCTTCGTTCAACTCAAAGCGGAAGGTCTTTTCGTCGAACGACACCTTCTTCTGGTCACTCGCCTTGCCGGTTTCCTCCGAGAGCTTGCGCTCGATTCTTTCGCTCGAATTCTGCAATTGCTCCAGCAGGTTCGGGCTGATCGTCAACAGATCGCAACCGGCCAGTTCAGTGATTTCACCGGTGTTGCGGAAGCTCGCGCCCATGACCTCGGTCTTGTAACCGAATTTCTTGTAATAATTGTAAATCTTGCCAACCGAGATCACACCGGGATCTTCCGCACCCACGTAATCGCGCTTGTTGGTGGCCTTGTACCAATCGTAAATGCGACCGACGAAAGGCGAGATCAACTGCACATTGGCTTCGGCGCAGGCGACTGCTTGCGGGAAAGAAAAGAGTAACGTCAGATTGCAGTGGATACCTTCCTTCGTCACCACCTCGGCAGCGCGGATGCCTTCCCAGGTCGAAGCGATCTTGATGAGAATGCGCTCGCGGC
>DBTH01000298.1:14980-15225 GCA_002306945.1 Methylacidiphilaceae bacterium UBA1321
ATCTTGATGAGAATGCGCTCGCGGCTGGTGCCCTTCTTTTCGTAGAGAGCGATCAATTGGCGCGCCTTGGCGATGGTGGCTTCCGTGTCGAAGGATAGGCGGGCGTCAACCTCGGTGGAAACGCGACCGGGGACAATCTTCAAAATTTCCTGACCGAAGGCGATCAGCAACTGGTCGATGGCTTCCTCAACAAGAGCCGAACCCGACTTTGAGGACTTCTTCGCCTCCGCAACGGCCTTGTCGAG
>DBTH01000298.1:15491-16275 GCA_002306945.1 Methylacidiphilaceae bacterium UBA1321
GAGCAGGTAGTCATAAGCCGGAATCTGCGCCGCGCCCAGGATCAGACTCGGATTGGTTGTCGCATCCAGCGGCTGATACTTCTTCATCGATTCGAAATCGCCCGTATCGGCGACTACCTTGGTGAAATTCTTCAACTGATCGAGTTGTGTCGGAAGGCTCATGGTAATATTGGGTTGGCGTTCGTTGTAGTTCGTTAATCTGCCTGTAAGGGCAGGAAATCCACTTAAGCCGCTTTTTGAGGAAAGCTCAAGTGCGAGCTTATGGGACAGTAATGCCTGACAGCGCATGTTCGTTGCCGTTGAACTTGTTGTATCGGCCCGATTCGGGACTATATTCTTGTCTTTACAGCTTTCGTTCATTGAGAGAGCAACAGGAATTTTCGGGAAAAAAATTACGGAGGGTCTAAAAAAATAAAGGCTTATCAAGAACTCGGAAAATTATAATTGCGGCTCGCACTAATCAGTAGACGTCGGCCCACAGAGCCGCTAATGTGCTTAGCTCTGAGATTTTCCCATGAAGACTTATAACATTGCCATCGTCGGCGCGACCGGAGCGGTCGGCGTCGAAATCCTCCGTACCCTTGAACGCCGCCAGTTTCCCACCGGCACCGTCCGCCTGCTGGCCTCCGCCCGTTCCGTTGGCAAAACCATTCCCTACAACGGCAAGCCCCTCCAGGTCGAGGAACTCAAGGAAACCTCCTTTGCGGACATCGATTTCGCCATCTTCAGCGCCGGAGCCACCCGCTCGCGCGAATTCGCCCCCATCGCCATCAACTCCGGAGCC
>DBTH01000322.1 GCA_002306945.1 Methylacidiphilaceae bacterium UBA1321
GATGGCGGGATATCCGATGTCGGCTGGGGATGGGTCAAGAACTGGATCGAAGGCACGCACAAGAACGTCTCCGGCACCGCCGGGACTTACGTCCGCCACTGGCGGAACATCGTGCCTTTCCTCGTCGAATACAAAATCCCCGCCCCCGCGTTCATTCAACGAGAGCACGCAACCAAGTATATCGCTTGGAGAACCGGGCAGACAAAGCAGAAGAGCAAGAAAAATCCCTCCCAGAATACGGCCTTACAAGAAATCAAGACCCTCGCGCGAATCCTGGATGAAGCCATTGCTCGCGAAATGACCGAGCACAACCCCCTTCGCAAGCTTGGAATCGGGCAGGAGGATTCGGAGCCCAAGCCGGAAATTACCGATGCCCAACAAGCGGTGATAGAAGCCGCGTTGGAAAAGCAACCCGCCTGGATGTCCCGGTCTTTCGCGCTGGCGATTCGGACGGGCCTCCGGGATCGCACGACCCGATTGCACCGAAGCCAAGTCGATGTGGCAGGAAAACGGATCGTCATCGATAGGCCGAAAGGAGGTAAAAAACGGGGATTCGCGATTCCTCTTACCCTCGTTGTCCGGGAAGTCCTACAACCATGGCTGGACAGCGGAGAACCCTATTTTTGGACTCGCACCAAAGAGTCAAAAACACCTCGGGGGGTGATCTGGCGTAAGTTTTTCAATTCCCTGGGATTATCGGATTACTGCTTCCATTGTACGAGGGTCACCTACATTACGCGGGGCGCGCGTTCCGGAGTTCCCCAATCGGTGATGATGAAGCTGGTCAACCACGCCGATTCTGAAATCCACCGGATTTACCAACGGTTTTCGAGCGCGGACTTGCAGCATTGGGCTGAGAAGATTCCAACCCAAACATCAGCCGTTTCCACGCTAGATAATCATCCCATGCAATCCGGCCGGACAGGATAGGCAACCCCATTCCCTTCCAGGACCGGACAGAAGAGTAGCTGTACCCCGTCGCGACAGCCAATTCTCGCAAGGACAGAGCAAAACCCGCCTCTACCAGGGCCATTACTGTGGCCCGGTCGAGACCGGTTAGCTGCTTGTCGTTGCTGCGCTTCACTCATAATGCCGATTGACGGGAATCCCTTGGGTGGGCAAGTGGGTTTTTTTTGAGGGGCTTGAAGCTGAAGGGCGAGAGAAACCTTCTACCGTTGGGAGTGGTGTTTGGTGGCCGAGATCATGCCTTTTTCGGTTTGCACGAAAAAACCAGGTTGCCGGATTTAAAAAGTCCCGCATATCGCAATCACAGCATGACCACCCAAAACACCCCTGGAACGCCTGACGCCGGGCAGAACGGTGCCGAATCTCTTGAAAAACGGCTCTATGACTGCTTTCTTGAAAACCCGTTTTTCGCGGACATCGGGATCATAGCGAACAATCTCGGTTTTTGGGCATGGAATGGCACGAGCGGAACGCCCCATGCCCACTGGCTGACAATTTACGCCCCCATTCCCGAGAGCAGCCGTCCTCCAACACCCGAGGCGGCGCGAGCCGCTGGGGGCGTACTCCTGTTCAAAGCCCGAGGGAGAAGCCCCATCCTCTCCCTCCGTGGCGCAAAAAAAGCGGCATACGCCATTGCAACCGCAACCGTCTCTCTGCATCGCAGAATGGATTTCCCCGCCGTCGCGTGAAATCCGACCCACGACATTCCGCCCCTTCCACCAGAGAGGGCGGTAGTCGTGGGTTGGACGCCGGACAACCAATCATCTCCGCCGCCGAAGCGGCGGGGATGAGCGGCCCGGACGCGAGACCGACGGGGAAAAATGCAGAAAACCAGCAATACAAATAGAGAGACGCCTCGGGCGGAGGCTCGGCGAATGCGCATAGCGTATATCCGCATCCTGACCAAACTGCTCCGCGAATATGAGGAGATAGACGACGAAACAGCAGCCGTTCTAGGAAGCGCGACCCGTACCGACTTCCTCGTTGCCGGGGATGGCGAGCCTGGGTCAGTGTTCCTTCGATGCGTACAGACCTACTCCGCAGAGCCGGGTGCCTCGTACCCCAGCCTCGATTTCGTCGAGAGGGTGCTTATTGAGAAGAACCCCACGGGCGATATTGAACGACTGGGTGCAGTGGTTGGCCGAGCCTGGGCGGCAGAAACAACGCCCAGCCTCTTTGTGAAAAAGGAGGTGTCGAAATGACATTCCCGATCAACAACTTACCGCCCATTTTCCGAAACGCCGCAATCGAGGCGGCGAGAATCTCGAAATTGCCGTTGGAAATGGCCGCAATGTCCGTGATCGCCGCGACGGGGATTCTTCTCCGAGCGGGGGTATCGGTTGCGTGGAAACATCGGCCTGAGCGACGGCTCTATCCCAACATTCTGCTTGCGACCGGCGCCGCCACCGGGACCGGAAAAGGAGAGATGGAGAGCGTGACACAGGAGCCGTTCAGGCTCGCGTCCTCGGCCTTCGACGCCGATTTTAGCGAGAAGCGCGGCACGCTGATGGCGGAAAAAGCCGAGCTAATCGTGGCGCTGAAACAACTCGAACAAGCGCACGAAGATTGCACGGCTCCGCAAAAAGACAGTTTCTTTTTCCGCGAATACGGAGAAAAAAGCCGGCGGCTGGAACTCGTGAAGCGGGTTCTCGACGGCTCTGGGCCGATTCTCGATACGACGGATTCCACCCCAGAGGCGATGGTCAGAATCATGGCGGCAAACCGCGATTACGCCGAGGTTATCGGGGCGGATTCGCCCGAGAATTGGGCGGTACTCGCACTTGTCTCGCCCGATGGTTCAGACCTCCTCAAATGGCTCGAACCCGCTATTGAAAAAAACGGACGGATTGAATCCCGCTCGCCGGTTTTGCTCCGCGCGTCGCAGGGGGAGGCCCAAAAGCCCATCCGTGTCACCCATTTCCTGGGCCGCCTTGGATTCTCCCTGGCCGCTGTTTCCGTGACCGTAACCCCCTCGCGTTTGCGGTCATTTTTTGAGAATCCCTCGCTGGCGGAGGATGGTCTTTGCGGCCGGTTCCTGTTCTATATATACGACGGGAAACAAAAGCTGATTCCCCCCGACGAAAAACCGGTGAACGCCGTGGTTAGACAATCCTACTGCACCGCCGCGATGTTTCTATTCCATCGGTTCGGGATGGCCACCACCCGAACATCGTTTTTGTTTTCCGACAAGGCGACGAAAATCCTCGTTGAATACAAAAACGCCTGTGTTCGCCGGTCGTGGGAGGAGCTGTCGGATGTGTCCGGTTTCACAGTTCGGTGGTCGGAAATCGCGGCGAAAATCGCTCTCATATTGCATTGTATGAAATGGGGTGAGAACGCCGACCGGCACGCGGAAATTGATGCGGAAACTGCGCGCCAAGGCGTCGAAATCCAGGCATTTTTCGCAGAGCATCTTGTCCGAATACTCGATGGGAAACGTCTCGATGAACGCGAAAAGCTGCGGGAAAAACTGCTACTAGCCTTGGAGAAAACGGGACGCCAGGGCGGACTTAAACCCGGTCTCGCCTATCGCTTTGGTGTTGGGAAAACCCCGAAAGAAGGGCGGGAGGCCGTTGAGCGAGCGGTCGCCGTCGGGGCGGTCGAAATGCTGTATACGTGGCACCAGAACCGGGAAGTTGCGCTGGCCTTCGCTCCCGGGTCAGGCGCAGAGAAACCGGCCCGCCGTGAACACGAGCGCGTGCTTTCGGAGCGGCTGGCGAAGGGGCAAACGACGATAAACAGCCTCGACTCGGTGCATCGAAAATCGGAGGAACCAGGTGATCAAGGCGCAGTTGAATTGCCTTCTCTCGACTTTTCCACCTACCCCCGAGAGCAAACAGATTTGCCACTTATGGATGAGAAAAGCACACCTGTTGAGGCTCCGCGCCGCACTGTCGAGGTGCAAAACAACGATGAAATAGAGGGGCCCTTCTGATGAAAAACGGCATCTCTTTCAAGATAGTTACCCCAGTCGCCGCCCCCTCTGCGGGACGGTCGGCCGAGGCAAAAACTGTGCTTTTGAAGATCCAGTATGCTAAGGATATCGCACTGGAATCAGGGGGGACGGTCCTTGTCCCATGGCCAGAATTGGGCGATTTTTTGTCTCAGGAAGATCACCTCTTGCGCTCGGTTCGTGGAAAACCAACGCTTGTTTTCCACCCGAACGGCGAGGTTGTTTTGGACCTCGGCATCGCCGATTTCGTGCTTTTTCCTGCGATTCAGAGCGATAAAACGACCGACTCCAATGCGCCGTCTGCGAACCTGACATAACGCGCCGAGGTGGCTGGGTCGCGGTGCCCGAGGATGGCCGCAAGGGCGCAAAGATCGCCGTGTACTTGGGGGGACT
>DBTH01000293.1 GCA_002306945.1 Methylacidiphilaceae bacterium UBA1321
GTTTTTGTTCACAACATGGTCAGCTTTCGCACGCCGGCGATTTCCGGGGTCTGGGATGGCTGGAAGCGCGAGATTTCGGGGAAGGCTTCGCATGATCCGAGTCGGTTGTTGCGGGACGGGCGCCGGGACATCGGAGCGGTCGATTATCCAGCCATCGGCACCTACGACATGAACGATCCGGATGCCGTGGAGTACCAATGTCAATTGCTCAAGATGGCCGGTATCGACGGGATTGTCTTTGATTTGATGGGCTACCAGCGCGATCCGTGGCGGCTCAGGAGCATGAAACTCTATATACAGACGATGCAGCGCTACGGGTTGCAGGGGATCGTCTGCTTTGAGAACAAGTTCTACGAGCAGGACTATGCGGAGCCGGAAGAGCAATTGCAGGCGGCCTGCGAGGACATGGATCTGTGGCTGAAGTTATTCGATCCGGTTGCGTACAAGGTTTCGGGGCGTCCGGTTTTGATGGTCTTTGAATTTCGTTTCACGATCCGGCAACTGGAAGGTTGGTTGCAAAAACATCCCGAGCCGGGCCGTCCGATCCTGGGGCATTTGAGCTGGCGCGGGCCGGAGTGGAAGAGTGTCTTCGAGTGCCGGTTTGGCTGGACCGATAACGAACCGAATTTCCGCGCGGACGTGGCGCCGTACATTCGATACCTTTCCAGCGCGAACGCTCTGGAGAATCAGGTGTGTGAATGGAAACGGGCGCAGGAACTTTTTGCCCAGGATGCCATCCAGCTCTATCTGGGAGGCGTCTCGCCGGGGTTTGACGATCGCGGCTGCTGGGGCTGGGGCAAGGGACCGACCAAGGTCGAGCGCGAAGCGGGCCAGACTTACCGGGAGAAGTGGGAACATTTGCTCGGGACGAATCTCAATTTTGTACAGATTGCCACATGGAACGACTGGATGGAAGGCACGACGATTGAGCCTTCGCTGGAGTATGGGACTCAGTATCTCGAACTGACCCGTGAGTATGGTGCGCATTTTAAAGGAACGCGTGCGACTTCCGGCAATCTGTCCGTTCCGATCTGGATCTACAAGGTGCGCAAGTCCAGCCAGGAACCCGCAGCACTGAAGGCAGCGACGGAGGCTTCCGCCGCGGTTGTGCGGGGGGATTTTGCAGGAGCTGAAAAGACGATTCGGCCCTGGGCCGAGAAATTGCAAGTGGTGGAATTAACCTTGTGGGATAAGGGAGAAAAGTGACTGTTTCCACGTGGAATTCTCAACGAAATCGGACGTGTCAGATAGAATATCAGTTGAGAGCACTTAACCTCAGTTAGATAATATCCAAAGACATGAAGACATCATTTGTTGCGTTGACGCTTTCGGCGGGCTTGTTCCTCCTCTTTCCGGCGTCAGATTGTCCTGCGCAGGTACCCCTTTTGTCGCAGGATTTCGCGGCGGCCAGCCCGGGCAGTTATGTGAAAAATAGTACCATCGGCACGGAGTCCGGCTCCATTCTTCTGGTGATCCAGCCACCGCAGCAGATCAAGGTTGAAACGCAGTCCGGCGGAGCCAACGCGATGCTCTTTATTGATGCGGATAGAGATAAATCTTCCCTGGTTTTGGCGCGATTCGGGCTGTCGACGAAAGACAAGGATTTATCCGCTATCCAGGGCTCATTTGTTTTTACGCCGCTTAATGCCACCGGATCTGCGACCGGCAGCGATAACCCCGACATGGCCTTTGCCATCAATCAGAAGAACTCCCTTTTTACCAGTGAAGAAAACTCAGGCATCGATCTCATATTCGCCAACGGCAACAAGGTGACCTACTACGATGCCAACGGCCAATCCGACACGCTTTGCATGCTCGAATACGGGGTGACCTACCGGCTCAACTTGCGGGCCAACTTTGCCCAGAACACCTACACGTTTTCCATCGTCAAGGTGGACGGGGGCGTCGTGGTTTACTCTTCGCCGGTCGTCAAGATGCGCGTCCAGAACATTGCGCCGGATTCGATCCTCTTCACGGCTGGAAACAATGCGAAGTGGGGTTCGGAAAACCCATTTTGGAAACTGGAAAAAATTGAATTTTCAACACTCAACCCATCCCGATAGGAGACCCATCCATGAGAATCAATGCTAGCTGCATTTCCACCCCAAAAAACAAAATCCTGACCGTGCTATTGATGGCCACCAGTTGGCTTATAGCGGGGGGATTTTCGACCGTGCATGGAGTGACGCTGATTTCCGAGAACTTTAGCAGTTACACCACGGCGACGACCTACACCAGCAATACCAATCTGTCGTCGACCACCCACCTGGTGATTAACAGTAGTTCGGGTGAATCGGCCAATGTGTCGACCTCCGGCATAGCCTTCACTGACAACAGTACGACAGTGAAGTACAACGCGGCTATGTTCGACTTTGCCTCCACGGTGAGCACGACGAACACAGGCAATAATTTACTCAGCGGTTCTTTTGTCCTGACCAAGACGTCGTCATCGGGGCCGGACTTTGCCTTTGGTCTCAATACCGGGACGAGCTATGCGAACCCTTGGCTGTCTTCCTCCTGCACGACGGCGGGATTCGTAGTGTTTGGCACGGGAAGAGTCAGCTACTACACGACAACCGGTGCGTTGTCAGCCTCTCTCTACACGTTGTCAGCAGGAACCTCCTACAAGTTTGTCATCAATGCCGATTACAGCAGCAGTACGCAGGACACCTACAGCTTTTCGATTATCGATCTTTCCAGTGGTCTGACGGTCTACTCTTCCCCGACTCTCAATACATGGCTGGCCAATGGTGTTGCTACGAATCTGATCTTTACGGCGGGTAACAATGGCACTGCAGCAAGTGCCGATCCGTATATCACGCTTTCAGATATTCAATTCACGGCTGTTCCCGAGCCAACGACTGTTGCCTGCCTGCTTTTTGGTGCGATCTTGTTGGGATGCTCCTTTGCGCGCGCCAAAAGAAACGCATGAAGCTGTCCGCTGAGTCGAAAAGAAAGATATGACGAGCCGTCGGAACTCAGTCTTTGCGCGTGAATGTCATCGGACGGATGGCTTTACATTGATTGAGTTGACGGCTGTCATCGCCATCGCGGTGGTCATCGTATCGCTGCTGGTTCCCACGTTGAGCGTGGCCAAAAAACACGCGATGAGCGCCAAATGCCAGAACAACCTGCGGCAGTTGGGGACGGCGGTTCTGTCATATGTTGCCGATAACGATGGCTATTTCCCCGTATCCGGTTCGATCTGGGCGAACCCGCCGGAGACTTCCTGGGATGTGAAGTTGTTACCCTACATGGGGATTACCACCAGCAATCGGCCACTCGATCTCCTGCGATGCCCAGCGGATACCCGCGTTGCGGTGGTGAGCGGATCGACCACGCAATACCCCAGGTCATACTCGATGAGCGGAATTCGCACCGGTTTTCTCACTGGCGATGGTGTTGTCAGCGGAACCAATTCGCGCCGTCAAACGCAGCTCTCTCATCCTTCCAGAACGGTCTTGCTGATTGAAAATTTCACCCTCTCGTCCGGATCCTATATTGTAAACTACCAATTCGGTTACAACTGGAGTTTCATCAGCGGCTGGCTCGGCGGGGACAGCCAGGCTCCCCGGCTCAGTAATGGAAAGTTTTATCACGGAGCGCTCATGAATTTCTGTTTTGCCGATGGGCACGTCGAGTCGCTTCCTCCGGCTTCAGCGAATACGCCGAGCAGTCTTTGGACAGCCGTGGAGCAGTAGCGTTGAGTTCAAGCCAGGCACGGCAACTCTCGCGGCATCGCCTGTGGTAATCCACAAAGTGTAAAAGAAAAAAGAAGCCCCCTGACGTTCACCGGTGCGCCGGTGAGGTGAGGGGGCTTCAGGTACAGGGTCGATCTGGTTATATTGGTTTTCGGAGCGACTCTGTTGGGCTGGGGGTTGGAAGTTAGAATTGTCCTTTGACGCCGAGGGTCACCAGTTGGCGGTCAAATTCGCGACCGGTGTAGCCGTTATCTTCGACGCCGTTCTTGCCCTGGCTGAAGGAGTAGTCGGCGAAGAAGCTGACCCATTCATTGAGGTCGTACTTGAGTCCGGCGGAGTAGGTGAAGTACCAGTCGTCGCGGACCATGGGGGCGTTATAGTGGGAGTCCTGGACCATGACGCCGATGGTGCTGGTGAGTTGCTTGAGCCATTTGTGTTTGTAGAGGAATTCGTAGGTCTTGTCCTCATAGGAGCTGGTGCCGGTGCTGGAGACCCATTGCCATTGTTTGGCGCGCAGGGTGATGGTGTCCTTGGAGGTGACTTCGAAGGCGACGTTGCCATCGATGTAGGTCTGGGTGATTTCGCTGTCGTGGCCGGGGGCCATGAGGTTGCTGTCGTAGTGGTGGAAGGAGGGGCCGGCCTGGAGTTCGACTTTCATCCAGGTGAAGGGTTTGCCTTCGAATCCGGCGACGATGCGGTCGTAGTCGTTGTCGTTGCGCGAGGCGGCCCAGGAGAAGCCTTCCTGGTATTGGTGGCCGCGGCGGTAGCCGAGGGTGGCGGCGAGGTCCTTGGTGATCTTGTAGCCGACGTCGGCTCCGGCGTTGAAGTCGTAGCGGTCGACCCAGTTGACCCATCCGGCGTTTCCGGCGACGTTGGGGTTTTCGCGGGTGGAATTGAGGTCGTAGTAGAGGACGGTGCCGACGCCGCGGATGAACCAGTTTTCCCAGTCGTTGCGCAGGATGAGCTTGCCGCGTTCCTGGAACTGGTCACGGCGTTCGCGGGCGATGGCGGTGCCGTAGGCGCTGGTGGCGGCGCCGTAGTGGGGGGAGTCCTTGCTGCCGTCGATGAAGACGAAGGAGTTGTCGAGGTTGTAGGAGAAGGAATCGACCTTGCCCTTGATCTGGGTGCCGATGCGGTGGGCCTCATAGTTTTCGCTCGGGGCGTCGTAGTAGCGGACCACTTCGGGGGCGTAGGACAGGGCGAAGGTTTCGACGTTCTTTTCCTCATCCTTGCCGTAGTCGAGGAGTTGGGCGAAGTCGAAGGCGAGTTTCGGCGTGACGGAGGTGAGCCATGAACTCATGTTGGAGACGGGGGCGTATCCGGGGCGGTTGGTGTTGGAACCGTAGACGTTGCTGTCGTAGGTCTCCTTGAGGGTGACGGAAAGTTCGGTCAGCCACGCGGGTTTTTTGAGTGTGTCGTTGGCCTCGATCTGTTTGGCGTCCTGGGTGGACACTTCGAGTTGTTTGGGGTCAACGGATTTGGAAACGTCCTGCCCGGCCTTCAGACACGGGATTGCGGCGGTGGTGAGTCCCACCAGCGCCATTAACTTCAGCATCTTCATAGTTGGAGTCCTCTCGTAGGTTTGGCGTCCTCCCCTGGGCAGGACGTGCTTGCCCGGATATTTCATTAAATAACCGGGTTAGGGTTGAAAACGGTATGAGCGAGGCGAGAAATTAACGTTTTTCAGATAAACTTATCTTTATGGAACGGGGGCGATTGCCGGGGTGTTCTGTCTCCACACTTGCGTGGTAGGTGGTTTATTTGTTAGAAAAGTCCTTCCCATGTCTCTCATTGTACAGAAATACGGCGGCACTTCGGTCGGTAACCCCGAGCGTATCCGCAACGTCGCCAACCGCGTCGCCCGTTGGCACAAGGAAGGTCACCATGTCATTGTCGTGGTTTCGGCCATGTCCGGCGTTACCGACGGCTTGATTAAACTCGCGAAAGAGGTGACTTCGGAGCCAGCCGAGCGCGAAATGGATATGTTGCTTTCCACCGGTGAGCAAACCACGATCGCTTTGACGGCCATGGCTCTCCATGGTCTCGGCGTTCCGGCGATTTCCCTGACGGGCGCGCAGGCCGGTATTGTGACCGACGGCGTTCATACGAAGGCCAAGATTGCCAATATCACGCCGAAGAAGGTTCACGAACATTTGAAGGCGGGCAAGGTCGTCATTGTCGCCGGATTCCAGGGACAGGACGAGAGCGGCAGCATTACGACGCTGGGTCGTGGCGGTTCGGATTTGACGGCGATTGCGCTGGCGGCGGCGGTGAAAGCCGATGTGTGCCAGATTTACACCGATGTGGACGGGGTTTATACCGCCGATCCGCGTTTGGTGCCGAATGCGACCAAGATCCAGGAAATCTCGTATGACGAGATGTTGGAGCTGGCCAGTCTCGGCGCGAAGGTCATGCAGGCCCGTTCGGTCGAATTTGCGAAGAAGTTCAAGGTCGTGTTCGAGGTTCGTTCCAGCTTCAACGATCACCCCGGCACCATCGTCAAACAGGAAACCAAAAATATGGAAAATGTCGTCGTTCGTGGCGTGAGCCTCGAAAAAAATCAGGCCAAAATCACCATTTCGGGAGTGCCCGATCAGCCCGGCATCGCGGCGCAAATTTTCACCGCGCTTTCCGAGGCGCAGCTCAATATCGACATGATCGTGCAGAACGTTTCGGCGCAGGGCACGACCGATATTACTTTCACTCTGAACAAGGACGATCTGGTCAAGGCCCGGCGCTTGATCGAGCCGATTGTCAACAAGGTCGGAGCGAAGGGTTTCACGGCGCTGGAAGGCATCTCCAAGTTGTCGGTGGTCGGCATCGGGATGCGTTCGCACGGCGGTGTGGCGGCGAAGTTGTTCCGCGCTCTTTCGGAGGCGAAGGTGAATATCCTGATGATTTCGACCAGCGAGATCAAAATCTCGGTGACAATCGACGCCGCTCTCGGCCAGGCCGCCACGCAGGCCGTCCACGATGCGTTCGGTCTGAACGTGCCAGCTTGAGCGTAGGGGCAAACGCTCCTACCCCCACGCAGGAGGCGGGACTGACGCGAAGCGGTAGAGGGTGTCCAGTTCCCGCGTCAGCGTTATTGGGTGCAGGCTCAGCCTGCTTGCCAAAAAAAGGCGGCAAACTCCGTGGGGAGCATGCCGCCTTTTCGAGAAGAAGAAGACTCGTTTGAAATTTAGATAACGCCGGCCTTCTTGAGGGTTGCGTGGGCGCCCTTCCTGGTGATGGTCTTGAGGGCACGCGCGGTGAGCTTGACCGTGACGAAGCGCTTCAGTTCGGGGACGAAGATGCGCTTGGTCTTGAGGTTGGGCTGGAAGATGCGGGGGGTGTTAGCGGTGACGTGAGTACCGATACCGCCCTTTTTCTTGGCTTTACCGCTGCGGAGGATGCTGGTGCCTTTGACGGGCTTGGCTTTGGTGATGGAGCAAATTCTGGACATGGTGGTTACCTCTTTATTTCAGGAGAAGGACGTTGCGGGCGCGCTTGATTTCGCGAACGAGCTTACGGTGAAGTTTGGAAGGCATGCCGGTAATGCGGCGCGGCAGGATGCGGCCTTTTTCGGTCACGAACTTCTTGAGCAATTCGGTGTTTTTAAAGTCAATGGCTTCCGCGTTGATATCAATGCGGCGCTTGGTGACGGTGCGCGGACTGCGCCGACGCGTATTCTTTTTCTTAGGTGTGGCTGACATATCTTATCTTTCTTTTTCTCTTCTGTGGGGCGGCATCGCGCCGTTCCCAAATTGTCTTAATCCTTGTCTTTTTTTCTGTCCTCGTCGTCGATGCCCTCGTCCTCGTCCTCGGAGAAGTTGTCCGCGGTATCCATGAACTGCGGGGCAGTGTCCCAACGGCGGCGACCGCGGTTTTCGCGTTCGAGCTGCTGCTGGCATTCGACAGTACAGCGGGCAAACGGTACGGCTTCGAGGCGGGCGGCCGGTATGGGCTTGCCCGACATTTCGCAGACGCCGTAGATTCCGCCTTCGATTCGCTTGAGGGCCTCTTCAATTTCGTAAAGGGCGTCCTGCTCTTGGGAGAGCAGGCTCAAGGCGAAGTCTTTTTCGTAGGCATCGCTGCCGGCATCGGCCTGGTGTTCGCCAAAGGCACTGGCTTCGCTGCCTTCCGGACGGGAACGAAGGTTATCCTGCGCGACACCTTGCATTTGGTCAAGTATATGGTCGCGCAATTCGAGCAGGTGCAGGCGCTGACGTTCGATAAAATCTTTGCTTAACGACATTTTTTCCGTGGGAGGGTGGGGTTTGGATGGATGTTTATTCACGGTCGGCGGTTCATGGGGGTGAGCCACCGGGGGCGTCAGCTTCTTCTCCGGAGCCTTCACAGGCTTTGGAGCCGGAGCATGGACTGCTTTAGTTTTAACGGCAGGGGACGTCTTTTTTAAAGCCGGAGTTTTGGCTTTTTTGACGTTTGCCTTGGCAGGTTTGCTCTTGGAAGAACGGGATTTCTGACCCATAGGAACGGGAAGTCGTAGCGAAGAGTCAACCCTTTGCCAATCAAAAAATTAGATTTTCTTTATTTTCGTCCGTATAAATAGAGTAATAAAATGGGAAAAAAGGTTCATTCCCGAGGAGATTGCCGGGTTGTCAGCCAGGTGTTTCTCTCCCGCATGAATGCGAGAATGAATCTCATGTTTCCTTATTTAAGTAGTTGCGGTTGCAATTTGTAGTATTTAAGACTGGCTAAGTATTAGGATTGTGTTACTTTATGGATGTGTCTGGATCGGCGGAGAGAATTAGAGTGGTGACGGATTTGTTAAAGCGCGCGGCAGGGCGTGCTGAGATGATTCTCCATTTTCGGGCGGCCAACGGTTACGAGTTGGTCAGTGCCAACATGTCGGCGGCTACGCTTTTCGATATGCCCCCGCAGTCGTTCTCGCAAACACCGCGAACTTGGGAGCAATTGCCTTTGCCGCTGTCGATTTATCTGGCGCAGGCGTTGGCCGAGTTCAAAGGGGAGGATCAGGAGCAGATGCCGGATTACCGGGCGCAAAATCCCCAGTTGGGCGTGCCTGTCTACAAGGTCACGCTTTTCCACGCCACATGCGAGCCGGGGCCGGAAGCCAATACGGAGCATTGGTATTTATTCTGCTTCGAGCAGGCCGACAAGGCCGATTCCGCTCAGCGTAACCAGGTCGAGGCTTGCAAGCTCGAAACCATCGGTGAACTGGCCAGCGGCGTGGCGCACGATTTCAACAATCTGATCATGGGCATCCAGTCCAATGCCGAGGCGATCCTGTCCGATCCCAGCTCGTTGCCGGAGAAAAAACGCAACGCCCTCATCAACATCATCCGCGCCTGTTCCAGCGGCACATCGTTGACCCGCAGCCTGCTCGGCTACGCCAAGCGCCAGCCCCTGACGATGACCCAGTTCAATCTCATCGACATGATCAACGACGTAGTGCGCATCGACGCCCTCGCCCTCGATTCCGCGCATCAACTCCGTCTCGACGACGCCCTCAATAACAAGCTTGAACCCATTCTGGTCAACGGCTGCTATTCGAGCTTGAGCCACTGCCTGCTCAATCTCGTCAAGAATGCCCGCGAAGCCATGCCCCACGGCGGCAAGATCGGCATCCGTTGGGAAGGTGACGATACGATGGCGCGCCTGACGGTTTCCGACACCGGCACGGGTATATCCGAGGAAGAACTGACGCGCATATTCCAGCCGTTTTATTCGACGAAGAAAAACGGCACCGGCCTGGGCCTGGCCATGGTCAAGGGCATCATGAGCCAGCACGAGGGCAATGTGGAAATCGCCAGTCAGCCCGGAGTGGGAACTTCCGTCACGCTCGTCTGGCCCCGTTCCGGAGTTCCAGTGGGGACTTACGCCCGCGCATTGCCCGCGGAACCGCGCAAGAGCACCGACGAAATCGTCCTCAGAAAACCGACCTCCAAAGTTTCCAGAACCGGCATTCTCGGCAAGGACGGTAAACCGAAGCTCGCCTTCGTCATCGACGACGACGAACTCGTTCGCGGCGGTGTGCAAGGGCTGCTCGAATACATTGGCTACAAGGTCGAAGGCTTTGGCCGTGCCGAAGCCGCCGTCGCCGCGCTGGCCTCCAACCACGTTCCCCGCCTCATTCTCGTCGACTACCACATGCCCGGCATGGACGGCAGCGAATTCATCCGCTACTGGTTCTCCGAACTGCCCGAGGAATATCGCGACGCCGATACGCAGATTCTCCTCGTCAGCGGCCATCCCCCGAGCCAGTTCCAGGAAATCATCCGCAAATATTCCGAGCGCAACGTCGGGCTGTTGCAAAAACCCTTCAGCCTCGAAACGCTCCAAAAGAAACTCATCGATTTCAGCGCCCTGCGCAGCATCACCACCCGCATCCGTCCGGTGGCCCAGGGGCGTCCCGTTCCGATTGGCAATCCCAGCATGCGCAATGCCCTGGTCAAAAAAGCGGCTCCGCCCCTTTTCCAGAATCCAACCGTCAAGTCGGTGCCCCGTCCCCGCATCGCGGGCGACAGCGCCAAGATTTCCACTCCGCCGGGCACCGATCCCCAGCAGAGCTGAGCCGTAACTATTCAAAACCTCACGCCCGATCTTGAGTTTTCCCGAGGCAAAGGCTTCGTTGCGCGTCGGTCACTTATTGATGAGCAATAAACTCCCTCCTTGCGCCTCGCCTTAGCCTCGGGAAATTATCAAT